>NZZV01000190.1 GCA_002698945.1 Acidimicrobiaceae bacterium | reverse complement strand
GTTCGCTGGCGACGGCGAGGCCCGTGCCGCTCCCGACGCCTTGGGCGTTGCGGCCGCGGTAGAAGCGCTCGAAGACGTGCGGGAGGTCGTCGGGGTCGATGCCCGGACCGGTGTCGGACACCTGGATCGTCGCGTGCCCCCCATCCGAGTAGGCGCGTAGTGTGATCGTGCCGCCGGTGGGGGTATAGACGAGGGCGTTGCCGACGAGTGTGCTGACGATCTGGGTGACGCGTTCTGGGTCGGCGAACGCTGCGGCTTGGTCGAGGTCGGTGGAGATGGAGATCCCGGCTGCCTCGGCGGCGCCCGCCGCCAGGTCGGCGACGGCGCCTACGAGCGTCGCCACATCGACGTCGCGGCGGCGGACGTGGAGGACCGCTGCGTCGGCAGCGGCGAGGGTGTGGAGGTCGTCGACGAGGTGGGAGAGTCGCAGCACCTCCTCGTGGAGCGAGCCCAGTGTTGCGTCATCGGGCTCGGCGATGCCGTCGACGAGTGACTCGGTGGTACCCCGAAGGATCGTGAGCGGTGTGCGCAGTTCGTGGGCGACGTCGGCGACGAGTCGTCGGCGCAGCTGGTCCTCGCGCTCGATCGCCTCCGCCATGTCGTTGAACGTGGTTGCGAGGGTGCGCAACTCCCCCGGCGCGTCGGGCACGTCGACGCGGACGCCTGGCTGGCGGGCACCCACGTCGTGCACCGCGGTGGTCAGCGCTGCGATCGGGCGCGTCACTCGCCGAGCGACGAAGACCGAGACGGCGATCGCCACGAGAACCGCGAGCAGGACACCGAGGAAGACGTTGCGAACGAGCACGTCGCGGACCTGTCGTTCGGGGCCGGGCAGGTGGCTGTCCGGGAACTGCAGGTCGACGGTACCCACCGCGGCGCCGTCGACGGTGACGGGTGACGACACAGGTCCGCTGCGGGCGACGTCGGTCAGCTGGACGCCGTGCATCCGCAGCATCATCTCGGCCAGCTCGTCGCTCGACGCCGTCACCAGCCGCCCAGCGTCGTCGCGGACCGTCAGCGTCGCTTGTCCGCGCGCTGCGATCGCGACCGCGTTCGACAGGTCGGCTCCCGACCAACCGCCGGCCTGCTCGTACGCCTGCCCGGCGGCGATCGCCGCCGCGCGTGCGTCCTCGGCGTGCACATCGGCCACGAGCTCGGACACGCCCGACTGAGCGCCGACGACCATGAGCGTCGCGAGCACGACCAACCCGGCGACGGCGACGAGCACGAACGCCGCGGCAAGTCGGATGCCCAACGGTGACAGCAGCGACCGCTCAGTCGTCACGCGCGACCCCCAGCCGATAGCCGGCGCCGAGCACGGTCTCCACGATGTCGGGGTTCGCGGGGTCGCGCTCGATCTTGCGACGCAAGTTCTTGACGTGGCTGTCGACCGCACGTTCGGACGCGAACTCATACCCGCGCACCCGGTTCAAGAGTTCGAGCCGCGAGTACACCCGACCCGGCCGGGTCGCGAGCGCCGCCAGGATGCCCCACTCCGTCGGGGTCAGCTCGATTTCTCGGCCCCGGACGGTCAGCTCGTGCCGATCCTCGTCGATGAGGACCTCACCACCCCCGAACGACCGCCCCCGCTCCGCCAAGGCGCCTCCGGAGCGCCGCAGGATCGCCCGTGCGCGGAGCACCACCTCGCGTGGGCTGAAGGGCTTGGTGACGTAGTCGTCGGCGCCGAGCTCGAGCCCCCGGATTCGATCGGCCTCACCGGCGCGCGCCGTCAGCATCAGGATCGGCGTCGCCGATGTGCTCCGTAGCTCGGCCGCCACCGTCTCACCGGAGACATCGGGCAGACCGAGGTCAAGGATCACCAGATCGGGATCGGCCGTGCCGGCCAGAGTGATCGCCTCCGCGCCGCTACCGGTGGTGAGCACCGACCAGCCCTCGCGCTCGAGGTAGCTGCGGAGCAGTTCACGGATCTTGAGCTCGTCCTCGACGACCAGCACGGTCAATGCCATGCACCAAGTCGTAGTCGATGCAGGGACGTCAAACGCGCCGGCTCCACGAGAACTCAACCCGATCCCACATCGTCTCCACACGGTCTCCACACCCGTATCCGATGATCGTCACGTACGCCACACCAGGACAAGGAGTCCACATGAACACCAAGCTGTTCACCCTCGCAGCAACCGGCCTCGCCGGTCTCACGCTCGGGTTGGGGGTCGGTGTCGCCGCCGCCCAGCCCGACACCGACGACTCACCGACGACCACACCGGCCGACGTCGGTTCGATGGACGAGATGCACGCCACGATGCGTGACCAGATGCCGCCCGAGCTCGCCGCCCAGTGCGACGAGATGCACGCCTCGATGCCCGCCAACATGGCGGCGATGGATCCCGGCCAGATGATGGGCGGGGCCGGCGTCATGGACGAGTCGATGCCGGCCGGCCACACCGCCCACCACGACGGAAACGGCTGAGCGATGACCTCACGACACCTCCTCGTCTGCGCTGCTGCCGTGCTCGCCGCAGGCGCTCTACTCGCCGTCCTCGCGCCTTCTGCGAGCACATTGGCCGTCGCCGCTGCGTTCCTCGTCTGCCCGCTCGTGATGGTGATCGCCATGAAGCTGCTCATGGGCGGCGGACACGGCGGCCACGTAGCGCATGACAAAATCAACCAGCCGGAGCGCCCGCAGGAAGTCGGGCGATGACACCGGCCGTCACGGCCGTGTCGTCCGGCCCGGGCCGTCGCGGCGGGGTGCGCCGCTCGCGATGGCTGGCAGCCGTCGTGCTCGCCGGCACCGTCGCGGTGGCAGCAGGATGCGCACCCGACGGATCGAGCCTCGACGGCGAGCCCGCGGGCGCCGTCGCAATCGGTCTCTCGGTCCCGCCGCTCGACCTCGACGACGTCGCTCCGAACATCGCCGGCCACTACCGCGCCGCGGAAGTCAACCACGACGTCTACTCGCAGGTCCCCTGCTACTGCGGCTGCGAACGCTCGATCGGCCATCGCCACCTCGCGGACTGCTTCGTCCGATCCGACGGCGGGGGCTGGGACGCCCACGCCGCAGGCTGCGCGGTGTGCACCGACGAGTCCGCCATGGTCCGCCGGCTCCTGGCCGACGGAACCGACACCGCCACCATCCGCCAGTCGATCATCGCCGAGTTCGGCGCACTGGCACCCGACCCGACGACCTGAACAGGAAACGATCATGACCCACCACCACCATCACCACCCGAGCCGGCGGCGCACGAGAGGTCGCCGCATCGGCATCGCCGTCGCGTCGGCGTTCGTCGCGACCGCCACAATCACCGGCATCGTCATGGCTGGCCAGGAGGACGATCCGACCGACGCCGGCGGCGGCGCAGTGGGTGAACCCGTCCCCACCGGCGAGGTCAACGCCATGGGCATGCCCGTCATCGAAACCCCCGGCACCGGCACGAACCCGATCTCCGTCGGCGCGATCGTCGTCGACCACGGCACGTGGGAGCTCGGCACCGTCCCGCTCAACACCGCCGTGCGCCCCGAATGGATACTGCGCAACACCGGTGACGAAGCGGTCGTGATCGGCGAACCGCGACCCGAAGTCCGACAAGGCTGCTGCCCTGGGCCCATCGCGCTCTCCTCCCGCACGATCCCACCCGGCGGCGAAGCCACGCTCGCGTTCGAGCTCTCCATGCACCCCGGCATGGACGGCTGGCACGACATCGCCATCCACGTCCCAGTCTCGGCCAGATCCGACGACCAGGTCCTCACCCTCGACGTCACCGGCGACTTCCGGGACACGTAACGGTTGATCAGACCGCACTCGCGCCCGCAGTCCTACAACGTGTCGTTTGACGACCACCGGCATCGGGGTACGCAACAGGGTATGGACGAGACCAGACCCATGACCGAACGCGACGAGAACGGCACCGATCAACCGATCGCGGCGCACGGCGGTCCGTCGGACGAGGAGCGCAACACCACCGAACACCAGCCAGCGGGCGGAGGTGTCCACATGAGCTATGTCCGGTTCGGCGCGATGATCGCCACTTCCACGATCGTGATGTTCGGGCTGATGTACCTCAACACGTATGCGTGGGACCACGTCCGATGGAGCGAGACGCGTGCCTACATGGCGCTCGTGATGGGAGCGACGATGGCCGTCATCATGCTCGGGTTCATGCTCAGCATGTACAAGAACACGATGATGAACATCGGGATCATCGCCGCCGCCGTACTGTTGTTCGCCGGTTCACTCTGGTTGGTCCGCAGCCAGACGACGGTCCAGGACCGCTCGTACATGCGGGCGATGATCCCGCACCACTCGATCGCCATCCTCACCAGCGAAAGATCCGAACTGTCCGACCACCGGGTCTGTGAGCTCGCCGTCGAGATCATCGAGGCCCAGCGCCGCGAGATCGCCGAGATGGACTGGCTCATCGACGACATCGGCGAGAACGGCGTCGCCGCGACCGCATCCGAAGCCGAGGAACGCCCCGTACCCGACTTCACCGGCACCAGCATTCGGACGTGCGACTGACCGCCCAACCTCGATTCTCGGCGCTGGGCGTCGCGAAGCGCGGGGATCGGGCGACCGGGTCTACCGGCTACTCTGCAGCTGATTGCCGGTGGCCGTCCAGGCGTTCATGCCACCTTCGAGATCGACGATGTACGTGTAGCCGAGGTCGACCAGAGTGTCAGCCGCTTGAGCCGACATATTGCCTGATCGGCAGTAGAGCGCGATCGGTGCGTACAGGTCGGACGGCAACGCCTCCCACGCGCCAATCTCGTCGAACGGAACGAAGGCGTCCGTACCATCGATGTGGCCCTCGTACGGGGTGTGCACGTTCACCAACACCGCAGATGGCTCGGCGTCGATGAACTCCTCGAAATCGTCGACGTCGAGAAGTCGGCTGGGCGAGGCAGCGACCGTCGTCTCGACCATCGGGTCGACGCGGGCTTTGTCGGCGTCGCCACCGCCACACCCAACTGAACCCAGTGAGAGCGAGGCCACCAGGGCCGCGAACGACCAGCGAGGAATCGAATACGACATGACGTCGTAGATTACAGCGACCGGCTCGCTCGGCCCGTTCGTGGCGGCAGGTCTGCCGCCGATCAGCGCAGGAGTGGACGCAGCACAACTGGAACATGACCGAGTCGGGCTGACGGTCCGCACGCCGCGTCGACCAGGGGGAACGCATTCACTGCAGCGTCGCCCGGCCGCGCCTCAAAGTGGAGGTGGTCGCCGCGAGCGTTGCCGGTCTGGCCCACGTAGCCGATCACCTCGCCGGCTCGCACGTCACGGCTCTC
Organism: Acidimicrobiaceae bacterium; assembly: GCA_002698945.1. GTDB lineage: Bacteria > Actinomycetota > Acidimicrobiia > Acidimicrobiales > Ilumatobacteraceae > Ilumatobacter. The sequence continues at coordinate 31,932 of NZZV01000190.1, read as the reverse complement.
ACCCGCCCAATCGTCGAGGTGGGCGTAGTAGAACCGCTCGCCGGTCGCTGCTGTGAGCCAGATGGCATTGCCGCCGAGGTTGCTGCGCTTGAACTCTGCCGATCCGTCACGCACCGCGACCACAGGTGTCCCACGATCGGCTTCCATGTCCACGCCTTCGTGTCGGCGTCCCGACGAGCGGGCGTCGCCCCAGCTGTCGATGAAGCTGCTCGGGCCGGCGACCGGACACGCCGCGAGGGGTGCGACGGTGTCGAGCTCTGTGAGGGCCGTTCGTTCGTGGGCGTCGGCCACGTGTGGGACGAGCCACGAGGCGGCGAGTCCGATCACGGCGGCGGCGCGGTACTTCCGGGTCGAAGACATTCGGCAACGTTACGGTTACATGTCGATTACGCAACGGAATCATGACGGGCTTCGGCGTGGCATGTGTCACCGGGGTCCCTTCGACACGTTCGAATGCGCAACTGCGGTCTACGACACGAAATAGCACCTACCGATGTTGCGGTAGTGTGTCGGTTTCATGACGGCATCACTGTCTCGCTACCGCCGCGCCCGACTGGCGGTCGCCGTTGTGATCGCTGCTCTGCTGTCGATCGGCACCGGGCACGTCGCGTCCGCGCACACCGACTTCGACTCGTCCAGCCCGACCGACGGTGAAGTCGTCGACGGTCCAGTGGCCCAGGTCGTGGTCAACTTCACGAACCCCGCTCGACCGGCTGGTGATGGGTTCCAGCTGCTCGACCCGACCGGAGCCGTGCGATCGCCATCGTCGATCGACGAGACCGACGGAACGTCCTTCGTGCTCACGTTCGATCCGACACTCGAGGCCGGCACGTACGGGCTTCGCTGGAGCGTGCAGGCCGGCGACGCTCACCCGATCGAAGGGTCGTTTCGCTTCGACGTGACCGGACTCTCACCCACCGCTGCGCCGGCCGCGTCCGGATCCGTACCAGCCGCATCGACACCGGCGACCACGCACCCGCCCGGCATGGACATGACCGGCGCCGACCACGCAGCGATGTCCGATGACGCGCTCGATGCGTTCCTCGACGTCGACTCGGCCGACATTGGTTCGCTCGCCGTCGGGCGTGCGGGCCGCACGGTGTCGATGCTCGGGATGATCTTCGGTGTCGGCGTTCTCGCGGCGTTGGTCTGGATGCTGAGAGGACATCGCGACGAGCTCGTCGCACAGCTCACTTGGGTTCGGCTCGCTGGACTCGTGGTGTTCACCGGCGGACTGATCGAGTTCGCCGCCCTCACCGAGACCGATCCGACTGCGTCGCTCGGCACCATGTTGACCACCAAGCCGGGCATGGCGACAGCGCTCAAGATGATGGGCGGTGTTGCGATCCTGTTCGGGTTCCACCAGCGCGCCGGCCGGATCATCGCTCCGGCCCATTCGCTCTCGGCGGCGGTCGCCACCGAGAGCGCGCCCCATACCGGTGTCCGCTCGCCCCCGTCGGCTCGACACGTCGACCGCGCCGACGAGCACCGCTGGACCCCGACGACGACCGCTGCGGTGGGCCTCGTCGGCTACGCGTTGGTGCTGGTCTCGTTCTGGTTCGACGGCCACACCGTCAGCGAGGGCCCGTGGGCCGTCCACTCGCTCGTCAACCTCGTACACCTGAGCGCCGCTGCGGTGTGGGGTGGCGGCGTGTTCGCCATGACGACGACCGCATGGATGCGCCGTCGTCGATCGGAGCGTCTCGGTCTTGCCGCGATGGTGGTTCGGTTCTCGTCGATCGCGACCGTGTCGCTCGCCGCAGTCATCGTCGCCGGTGTGGTGATGACCTGGTTGGTCCTCGACACGCCGGGCGACCTGTTCGCAACCCCGTGGGGTCGCATCCTCGTCGCCAAGACGGCCGTGGTCGCGGTCGCGGCCGGCCTCGGCGGATACAACCACTTCCGCCTCCGACCGGCGCTCGAGCAACGACCCGACGACCCACATCTCGCCAAGGAGCTGCGCATCAGCCTCTCGATCGAGTCAGCGGCGTTCGTCACCATCGTCGTCCTCACCGCGATCCTCGTCGCCTCGGCCACCTGAACGCCTGGCCATCGCACGGGCCCGCCCGGCACGGTCGCGACGGTCGAGGGTTCGGCGGGGCCGCGCCCGACGGCGCGACCCCACCGAGCCGGTCACACGTCGATGATCATCTTCATGCCCGCTTCCCAGTGACCTGGTTCGTGGCATCCGACCATCATCGGGCCTGACGTCTCGAAGGTGTGCGTCAACTCGACGGTCTCGCCCGGCTCGACGACGACCGAGTGGAGCTCCGTCATCTCGTCGTGGGGCATGGATTCCATGTCCATACCGTCGTGGCTGCCGCCCATCTCGGCCATCTCCTCGTGATGTGCTTCCTGTTCGGCCTGGTTGCCGAAGACCGCTTCGTGGCGGACGGCACCGTCGTTACGGAACACGAATCGGACCGTCTCTCCGACGGCCACGTCGAGACTGGCCGGCGAGTAGGCCATGTCGGTCATCGACACCTCGACCGTCCGAGGTTCGCCGGAGGAACCTCCGGCCGGATCACTGCCGTCGTCGCCCCCGCAAGCTGCGAGGGTGACGGCGGACGCGACGACGAGCGCGAGTGCTCGCTTCATAGTGGTGTTCTCCTTGGTTCGAAAGTGGGTGTGGGGTACGAACGCTCAGGAGAAGCGCGGAACGGGCGGATCCACGTCGGCAGGGCACCCAGCGGTCATGCCCATCAACGGGACCTCGTACGAATCGGAGATCGACGCGAACGACGCGTCGGGGGCCCGCAGGTCGACCGACACGACACATGCCATGCCCGGGTGGTTGCCCGTCGTCGACGCACTCCCCGAATGGTCGCCATTGTCCCCAGATGGCGTGAGCTGCGATTCCGGCTCCATCACGGGGGCGGGGTGGCCGGCGTGGGCCATCGACAGATCATCGTCCTCGACGACCGATGGCAGGGTTGTTCCACCGTGCGCAATACCACCGGCCATTCCGGCAGCGCACGCCACCGCTCCGAACAACACCCCGAACGCGACGGCGACCAGGACGACCCACTGCACGGGCGGTGCCGACGGCCGGGCATGGGCCGGCACGACGGTGAGATCCACGATGCGGCCGGCCATCGCCGCGACGCTAATAGCGTACGCCGTCGGTTCCACCGCACCCCGGGATGTGCGGTCACAGCCCTCAGTGCCGAACCACGATCTCCCTCCAGATACCCCATCGCCGGATCTCGACAACGTCGAGACCGGCCCGCACGATGTTGTCCTCGGTGCGGCGGTTGATGTTCGGACCGACGAGGCGCCGAACGACGGGGTTGATCGCGTCGAACAGCCATCCGAGCAATCGGGTCCGTGGACGGACATGCTCGAGCAGCAGCACCTGCCCGCCCGGCCGGACGACGCGCGCTGCCTCGCGAAGGCCGGCGACCGGGTCGGCGACCGAGCAGAACACACACGTCGCAACGACCGTGTCGAAGGTCGCATCGGCGAACGGCAGCTGCTGCACCGCCGCCTGCTCGAAACGGAAAGGTCCACCGAGGTGGTCGGCGCGTTGGCGTGCTCTGGCGAGCATCTTGGCCGAGACGTCGATGCCGGTGACGACGGTGTCGGGCGGGTAGACGTCCAGGTTCCGGCCGGTCCCGACGCCCACTTCGAGAACGGCACCGTGCGCTCGTGCGAGCAGACGACGTCGCCGACTGGCGACGCCGCCGAGCACGTCCATCGGCCGGTCGATGAGGTCGTAGAAGCGTGCGATCCTGTCATACCTGGCGGTGACGGCGCCCTGGGTGTCGGACCGTGGCGACGTGCGGGTCATCTCAACTGCTCGACCCGCTCCCGATACTCGTCGGTCGTCAGCTCACCGCGGGCATAGCGCTCGGCGAGGATCTCGCGGGCGCGATCGGTCGGGTCCTTCGGAGGTGGCGACCCCGCACTGGCTCCTGACGCGGCTCGGACCAGCCACACGATCAGGACCACGAAGAGCGCCATCATGGCGATGCCCCACAACCACATCCAGCCGCCGCCCCAGCCGTCCATGTGGTCCCAGCGATCGTCGTTGACGGTGGCAAGTAGTCCGCTCAACTCCGGCATCTTCGTTCTCCCTTCGTCCTAGAGTTGGCTACGACATGCTGTCGTGGTTCAAATATCGCGCCCAACGCGCGCCGGCACTAGAGGCCATGGCCCTTACCCATGGGGGGTACCCATGACGGCAAGCTGCCTTGCGTCGTCCCCGGTCCGCTCGAGGGCCTGGGTCGCCACGCTCCTGGCGAGCCCGCCGGGATTGTGGTCGATCACACACGGGTTGGCGATGACCGGGTCGGGTTGGGCGGCACCACGTGGCGCACGGCGACAGTTCGGCTCGCTCTGGGCGCGGTCGCTGGGACCAGACCGCGACGCGGTGGTGTTACTGCACGGTCTGATCTCGACCGGCGACGTGTTCGGGGCTGCGTATGAGCGACTTGCAAGCAGGCGTCGCCTGGTCGTTCCCGACCTGCTCGGGTTCGGACGGTCGATGGACGAGCGGCGTTCGTCGTTCGGGGTCGACGACCACCTCGACGCGCTCGACGAGTTGGCCGAAGGCACAGGCCTGTTCGGCTCACGGCGTTGGACGCTGGGCGCGCACTCGATGGGGGTCTCACTCGCACTGCGTTGGGCGATCCGCCACGCCGATCGAGTGGTTCGCGTCGTGGGGTGGGGAGCGCCGATGCATGCGTCCCCGGCCCGGGCACGACGGGATGTCGCCGGGAGCGCAATGGCGCGATCGTTCGCTCTCGACACCTCGCTGGCAGAGAAGATGTGCGCCCTGAGCTGTCGCCACCGGATGGCGGCGGGCTGGCTGAGCACCGTCGCCGAGCCACGCCTCCCCATCCCGATCGCGCGGCAGGTGCCGCTCCACACTTGGCCGTCGTACCGCGACGCGGTCCGCCATCTGGTGATTCACGTCGACTGGCAGGAGCTCATGTCCACGTGTGAGCACCTAGGGATCGAGGTCCGGCTCGCGTGGGGAGCACGCGACCCGGTCGGCGACCGGTCGTACGCCAAGCGGCTCACATCCGGTCGAGCCGCCCACATCGAGGTGTTGGACCACGGCGACCATCGGCTGCCACTGACGGACCCGATGACGTGCATCTCGCAGCTCACCGAACGCTCTGCGCGGTCAGCGGGTGATCACTCGGCGGAAGACGAACGAGGCGAGGCCGGTCAGGGTGGCGAGCCAGACGAGGGCGAGCACGAGTGAGACGATCTCGTCGAACCCTGGCGTGAATGCGGCGTCCATCGCGACCCGCATGGCGCCGTGGGCGGGGAGGAATCGGCCCCAGGCGGGTGGTGCGGCGTCGAACATGGCGTTCTGGGCGAGGCCGATGTCGATGAACGGCAGGAGTAGGAGCAGGTAGAGCCCACCGAGCCGCCCGAAGACCGGCCCGACGACCACGCCGATGGTGGCGTAGGTCAGGCCGACGATCACGTTGGCGGCTGCGAACAGCCACCAATTGGCGGCGTCGAAGCTGGCCGCGGTGACGGCGAGACCGACGGCGGTCGCGATCAACGTGGCGATCACGATGGTGGTCATGCGCACGGTGAGGATCTCGCCGGGTCGGTAGTCGGTGAGCGCGAGCCGACGGTCGGCTTGGGCGGAGTCGAGGATCACGAACAGGCCGGCGAGCGAGGCGAGGAAACCGATCGTGATCGGGACCATGACGGCACCGTGGACGTCTGCCATCGACTGGATCGTCAGCGTCCGTTGGCCCTGCTCGACGAGATCGACCGAGGTCGGGGTCTCGGGTGTGACAGCGATCGAGGCGGAGATGAACGCGACCGGGAGGCCGACGACGAGGATCCACAGCACGGGCATCCGCCGCAGTTGACGGCCGGCGGCCCTGAGCGCCGGAGCCAGGCGGCCAGTGGAGCGCCGTGCGAGGCGGGTGCGTGGGCGGTGGCGGCGTGTGGTCGCTACGAGCGCGAGGGCGGCGAGCGTCATGCTCGCTGTCCCCCAGGCCGCGGAGATGCCCACATCCCCCAGCGGGCCGCTGTGGCCTGACGCGACCCCGGTGATCACGAGCGTCGGAAAGTGGAGCGGGAAGAGACGGAGGAACTCGGCGGTACCGCCCATGGCCGGTCCGAAGAAGACGTCGAAGATCCATGCGAACACGATGATCAAGGATCCGTTCATCTCCGATCGGACCGTCGAGCCGACCAGCACTCCCAGTCCGGTGTAGACCACGGCGCTGACGACGGTGGCGGCCACGACCCGGGTCGAGGTCGCGAGATCGGTCCGCACCCCGAGCGCGGCGAGCGCCCCGGCCGAAGCTGCGCCGGCGAGCAACAGCGTCGACACGAGGCGCGAGACGACGACCCGCAAGGCGCCGGCACCGGCAGCGGCGAGGCGCCGATCAGCGTCGCGGGACTGCGAGACGTGGAAGAACGCGGCCACCCCGGCGAGGACGGCGGCCGCCCACCCGGCTGTCGCCGCCTCGACCTCACCCAGGGTGGCGCGACCGCCGAGGATGTCGGCGAAGTCGGCCAGGGAGCCGGCCGACAGGGTGACGAACACCACCGGCACGACGATCAGCAGGACGACGTTGAGCGGCCGCCGCGCGTATTCGGCGATCCAACGACCGCCCAGTCGCGGGATGGCGATCGCGTTCATCGCTGGACCGTTCTGCCGTCGATGAGGTCATAGATGCGGTCGAATCGCTCCTCGTCGGTGATGAAGTGGCTGATGATCAGCACCGTCGCGCCGGCGTCGCGACGGTCCGCGGTGATCGTCCAGAACCTCTGGTAGGTGTCCCAGTCGAACCCGGCGTACGGCTCGTCGAGGAACAGCAGCTGCGGGTCGTGCAACAGGGCGATCGCCAGGTTGAGCTTCGAGCGGGTGCCACCGGAGAGCTCCTCCACCCGCCGGTCGGCGAATCGCTCGAAGTCGAGCTCTTGATAGAGCGCAGCTCGGTTGTGCTCCAGGACAGTGTCGTCGAGCCCGTAGGCGGCGCCGAACAGATCGAGGTGTTCGTCGCAGGTCAACCGCTCGTACAGCACCGGCACCTGGGGGCAGTACCCGAAACTGTCGCTGCGCTCGATGTCACCGGCGTCGGCGAGCAGGTCACCCGCCAGGATCTTCATCAGCGTCGACTTGCCCGATCCGTTCTCGCCGACGAGCCCGACAATCTCGCCGGGCTCCAGCTCCAGATCCGTGCCCTCGAGCACCGGCACCACCCGTCGCCGAGGCCACCAACCCCGGCGGTACACCTTGCACACGCCTCTGGCCCGGAGGACGGCGTCACCCGTCCGTTCGTTCGTCGCCATCGCTCCGGGAGCCGTTGCGTGCGACACACCGCCGGTTCGCTCCACCTGAGCCGTCCGATCGGTACTCATGGCCGTGCGAGCATCCGGTCGATGTCGGCCTGGTGTCGCTCCAGCGCGGCCAGGTAGCCAGGGTCGCGCGAGCTCTCGAGCTGCTGGTCGCGGCGATGGTTCTGGCGCCCAGTTTCGGCGTTCGGCGTCGACATCTGCTCGATCATGAAGCTGTCGATCCGCAGCTGTTCGTGAACCGGCCGGACTCCCCCGTCCGGGACGTCACGGCGCTGCGAGCCGCCCCCTGGCGTAGCCAGGGCCAGCACCGCCAGCCCGATCACGGCGGTGCCGAGCACACGCTTCAAGGGGCGAAACTCATGGCTGACGTTCTGGTTCATCGTGACCTCCTTGGAGACATCTCAGCGGCGGCGAAGCGTCCACGACCGCGATGAGTGAGCGGGAGCCCTACACGCGTCGCTGCCCGTCGCGGGGTGCCGCAGCCTCTCGTTGGTAGGGCGGACGGTCGAGCGGGAGCGGTTCGACACCGCCGACACGAGTCGGTCGAACTGCGATCCACACCACAGCGACCATCATCGCGGTGCAGGCCAGCAAGGCGAGCAGCAACGCGCCGCCGGCGCCGGCTCCCAACCAGAACGCTCCGGCGACGATGCCCACCATCAGCACCATGTGCCAGACGTGACCACTGCGCTTCGTGAACATGAGAACCTCCTGATCTGTGTTGTACGCTTATAGTCCTACCCCCTAGGGGTACCTACTAGAGCAATTGGTCCTATCTGGTTACATATCGCTCGGATGTGGTTGACATATACCCCCTACCCCTATACGTTGATCATGTGGGTAAAGGCGAAGGAGGATCGAGATGGAACCGATCGAGCTGCTGGTGATCGTCGGAGGCGTACTGGCAGTGGGGCTCCTGGCGTGGTTCTTCTTCGGCCCGAAGCAGGCCCGCCGTGCCGAGCTCGTCGACGGTGTCCAAGAGGTCCACATCACGGTCAAAGGTGGCTACTCGCCCGACCTGATCCGGGTCCGCGAAGGGGTACCGGTCCGGCTGGTGTTCGACCGCCAGGAGTCAGGCGACTGCACCTCACGTGTGGTGTTCCCGGACTTCGCGGCGTCCAAGACGCTGCCGGCGTTCGGCACGGCGACGCTCGAGCTGACACCGGACCGAGCCGGCCGGTTCGACTTCGCATGTGGCATGAACATGATCCACGGCTCCTTGATCGTGGAGCCGGCCGACGGGTCCTCCCCCGCCGATGACCGACCGCACGACGTTGCTCGTGCGGTCGGCGTCGGACCCACCACCGACCGCACGCTCCCGACCGAGCAGGCGGAGTTCCGGATCTCGGGCATGTCGTGCGCCTCGTGCGTCGTGAACATCGAGTCGGTTCTCGGTGAGCTGCCCGGCGTCGACCGGGTCGACGTGAGCTTCGGCACCGAGCGAGCGACCGTCGAGTACGACCCGACCCGAGTCACGCCGGGCGAGCTGCAGGCAGCCGTCGCCGATGCCGGCTACCGCCTCGTGCCGCGACCAGCGCCGGGTTCCGCCGACACCGAGGACCAGGAAGTCGCAGAACGCCGGGCCGAGATCCACGACCTGTCGCGCCGCGTGGCGATCGGCGCGATCCTGTCCGCCCCGGTCGTGTTCGCCGTCATGGCGATGGACCTGTTCGGCGCCACGTGGGTGCCCGAGTTCATGTTGAACCGTTGGTTCCAACTGGCATTGATCACCCCGGTGATGCTCTACTCCGGCTGGCCGATCCACCGCACGGGCTGGCTCACACTGCGCCATCGGACCGCCGACATGAACAGCCTGATCACGATCGGCACGATCGCCGCGTTCGGCTACAGCCTGCTCGTCACCCTGGCCCCGTCGCTCGTGCCCGAGGACGTCCGCGAGGTCTATTTCGAAGCGGTCGGCGTGATCATCACCCTGATCCTGCTCGGCCGCCTCCTCGAGGTGCGCGCCAAGGCCGGCACCGGCGAAGCAATCCGCAAACTGATTGGGCTGCAGGCCAAGACCGCCACCGTCGTCCTCAACGGCACCGAGACCGAAGTCCCCGTCGACGAGGTCGTCCCCGGCGACGTGATCCTGGTCCGCCCCGGCGAGAAAGTTCCCGTCGACGGCGTGATCGTCGACGGACGCTCCACGCTCGACGAATCGATGGTCACCGGCGAATCGATCCCGGTCACCAAGCAGACCGGCGACACCGTCATCGGCGCCACGATCAACCAGACCGGCGCCTTCCGGTTCGAGGCCACCAACGTCGGCGCCGACACCATGCTCGCCCAGATCATCCGCCTCGTCGAACAAGCACAGGGCTCCAAGGCACCGATCCAACGGCTCGCCGACCAGGTGTCGTCCTACTTCGTCCCCGCCGTGATGTTCATCGCGATCGCGACGTTCGTCACCTGGTTCGTCGTCGGCCCCCCACCCGCCCTCACCCTGTCACTCGTGGCCGCCGTCGCGGTGCTGATCATCGCCTGCCCCTGCGCGCTCGGTCTCGCGACCCCGTTGTCGATCATGGTGTCGACCGGCAAGGGCGCCGAACACGGCATCTTGATCCGGTCGGCCGAGGCACTCGAGACCGCCCACAAGATCGACACCATCGTGCTGGACAAGACCGGCACCATCACCCGCGGCGAACCGGCCCTCACCGATGTCGTCCCCGCGGACGGCGTCGACCCCGACCGGCTACTGCGCCTCGTCGCCTCCGCCGAGCAGACGTCCGAACACCCCCTTGCGCAAGCGATCATCGCCGGAGCCCACGAACGCGGGCTCACCCTCGTCGACGCCACCGAGTTCGACTCGATCACCGGCAAGGGCATCCGCGCCATCGTCGACGGCACCGAGATCCTGATCGGCAACCGCCGCCTCCTCGACGACGCCCACATCCCCACCGACGACCTGGCCCCAGAGACAGACCGGCTCGCCGAAGCCGGCCGCACCCCGATGCTCGTCGCGCTCGACGGCCGACCCGGCGGCGTGATCGCCGTCGCCGACACCGTCAAGGATGACTCCGCCGCCGCGATCGCTGCTCTACGCGCCCTCGGGATCGAGGTCGCGATGATCACCGGCGACAACGCCCGCACCGCCGCTGCCATCGCCCGCCAAGTCGGCGTCGAACGAGTCCTCGCTGAAGTCCTCCCCGAACACAAAGCCCTCGAAGTCCGCCGCCTCCAAGACCACGGTGGCATCGTCGCCATGGTCGGCGACGGCATCAACGACGCCCCCGCGCTCGCTCAAGCCGACGTCGGCTTCGCGATCGGCACCGGCACCGACATCGCCATCGAGTCGAGCGACATCACCCTCATCTCCGGAGCGCTCGACGGCGTCGTCACCGCCATCACCCTCAGCCGCGCCACGATGCGCAACATCCGCCAAAACCTGTTCCTCGCCTTCGTCTACAACGGCATCGGAATCCCGATCGCAGCCGGCGTCCTCTACCCGTTCACCGGGATGCAGCTCAGCCCGATGATCGCCGCCGCCGCGATGGCCGGCTCCAGCCTGTCCGTCGTCGGCAACGCCAGCCGACTCCGCCGCTGGCACCCCCGAGCCATCGACACCCCCCACGTCGGCCGCACCGTCGATCCCATCGTCGAGACGGGACACGAAGACGAACACGCCAGCACATCGTTCGTGACCGACCCGGTGTGCGGCATGCGGATCAACCCAGACGACGCCGCGGCCACCCTCACCCGTGACGGCACCACCCACTACTTCTGCTCGACCCACTGCCACGACACCTTCCTCGACGAGTCCGCACCCGGACAGGTCGAGCACGATCACGACTCGCACCACTGAAGATCCACGCTCATGACGACGACCCACCACCTGTCCGCAGTGCAATCGCCCACCGCTGCACGCTGCCCGAGTAAGGTACCCCCCACCCCTATGGCCGGATACTCGATGTCCAAAGGCGACTACAACGCGCGGCTCCGCCGGATCGAAGGCCAGGTCCGCGGCCTCCAACGACTGATCGACCAAGACACCTACTGCATCGACGTCCTCACCCAGATCACGTCGGTCACCAAAGCCCTCCAAGGCGTCGGCCTCGGCCTCATCGACGAGCACATCCGCCACTGCGTCCGCGAGGCAATCGATGAGAGCGACGAAGCCGGCGACGCCAAGATCGACGAAGCCACCGCCGCCATCGCCCGCCTGCTCCGGTCCTGACTGCCACCGGCCGTCCGATCGCCAGCGTGGCTGCGTAGCAGCTGCGGGCGATCGCTCCTACAGTATGTAGCTGATCCACCTCGGCACGCCTGTGTCTCCCGCATCAAAGCCCGTGCATCCCCCTCGCGCCCCGTCCCGATCGACCGAAGCCACGTGCTCACCGCTTCGGCGGCTCCACACGGTCGCCATGGCAGCACTCGCAGTCGTCGCGACCGGATGCGCCACCACGGTCGCCAGCGGCTCGGCAACCGATCCGCACGCGACCTCGCCGAGTACCGCGAGCACGACGCCGTCCAAGTTCGAGACTCCTCCGGCGACGAGCCTCCCAGCCGAGACGACATCGACCCTCGCTACGACTTCGACGACATCGAGCACGACCACCGCACCAACGACAACCACCGAGCCCGACCCGCTCCGCAACGTCCACGACCCCAACTGTGTGCGCATCGCCGACGAGAACGGGTACGACGGAATCGCGGACATCGGGGCCGGCTCGACAACGAGCTTGTGGATCGAGAACGGATTCCCTAGCGGTCTGGCAATCGGCGATCTCGTCGACGTGTGCGTCGACAACGGGGTCGACGACATCACCGGCGATCCGGCTCTGCGCCACGACGACCCAGTGGTCCTGGCGGCGGTCGCGGATGACGTACAACGGCAACAGCAGAAGCTCAACGAACTGTTCGCGCCGTTCGGCACGACGCCCTTGGCAGTCGATGGCATCGCGGGACCGCTCACCCGCCAGCGTCTCTGCGCCGCCCGGGTCGGGCTCGGACTCGACGCGTCCATCGGCGACCTGGAGCCGGGCTCCATCGAACACGCCAGCCTGTTCGCCGCCGCCGAACTCCCGACGCCGACATCGACCGCGACGGAGTCCGAACGGTGGGTACTCATCGACCGCACGTGCCAGTGGATGTTCGTCGGTACCGGCTCCGACCTCGTCTTCGCGTTCCCGACATCGACGGGCAGCGACGGCTTCGAGACCCGACCTCAGGACCGTGCGGAGGTGTTCCGTTACAACCCCGCAGTGGACAACGGCGGATGGCACGACAGCACCGAGTACCCGGTCGGCGTCGACAACCCGCTCAACGGCAACCTCTACAAGCCCCTCTACTTCGACCTCGGCCAAGCGATCCACGGCGCCAACAACGTTCCTCCGGAGCCGGCGAGCAAGGGCTGCGCACGACTGAGCGTCGCCAACCAAGAGCGACTCCTCGACTGGCTCGGCCTGCTCGACGCAACCGAGGAGACCTGGCGAAAGCAAGAGATCAACCTCACCGTGAACGTGCAAGGCGAGTTCATCGACCGATAGCACTTCGCCCGAGACGACGCAGCACGAGTTGCAGCCGTTCGCCAGTCCGGTGCGCCTACGGCGCAGGGAGCCAGTTGCCCAGTTGGGCGAGAGCTACCGGTTCGAGCCCGAACATCGACGTGGACGCGCGTGAGAGCTCGTCGGCGCCTTGGAAGCGGGCTGCGGCAGCGGCTGCGTCGAGGTCCGCCCCGTCGACGAGCGACTCGATCGCAGTGACGATGCGGAGCCAGCGCACGTAGCCCCCGAGTGGAACGCCAAAACCACGGATCAACTTCTCGGCGATCAGTGCGACCGGAAGACCGACGTCGTCGGCCAAACGGGAGACATCGACGTCGTCGAGGGCGACACCGTCGGCAAATCCAAGCAACGCGTCGTCCAGCGATCGTTGGCGCCACCACGGCGGCCAATGCTCGACGCTCGCGACACCGAGGTGCTCCAACGTCCGCCGGACCGCTTCGTCGGCGCGCGACCAGTTCGACATTCGCAGAGCACCCAGGATCTGCGCGACTGGCTGCACACCGTCCAATGAGCGGCCGTTGCCGATCGCGTCTACTGCGAGCTGTCGGCCTACGATCGACTCTGGCGACACGAGCAAGACCAAGGCGTGATCGCGATGATCGACGACCTCATGCGGGGCATCGGTGGGGATGACGACGATCGGGCCGTCGCGGACACCTCGATCGACCGTCACACAGGGGACACCTCCGTGCACGACGAGCTGCGCCGCGTGGTGCGAATGCGGCCCGGCGGGTCCGATCGGGCCGCTGTAGAGCAGCCACCAAGGCCCCGCTGCGAGCCGACACTCAGGCGGTGGCGCGTCGATCAACGCTCCCCCTCACCACCCGATGACACCTGTTCCGCACACCCTCCGCCGAGCACCACAGAAGTCGGAGTCGGCGGCCCAGCATGCGAACCGAGTTCAGTCGTCGGATCGGACGAGCGGTGTCCATGAATCGTTCTCCTGCCGGTAGATCTGGCCGCCATGCGTCGCCGCCCACACTCGGTCGTCGCTCACGAGGAGCGCCTCGACCTCGCCCGGCACGTCACCCACTCGCTCGAAGGGGCCCGCCGGGCTCGCTGCCGCCCACAGTTCACCGTCGACCGTCGCCCCGAGCACACCATCGATTGTCCACTCGATCTCCGTAATGAGCGGTGCCCCCTGTTGGAGCTTCCACGTCTGCCCGGCGTCGTCGCTGACTGCGACATCTCCCTCGTACGAGGTGGCGACCACCGCTGCCGCATTGTCGGGCGACACGGCGAGGTCGTTGATGTCGAACGGGATCGAGCCGACCGGTTGCCCATCGCCGTCAGGGTCGAAGCGCCAGATGGTCCCGGTGGAGTCGCCGGCGAGGAGCCCGGTCTCGTTGGGAACGATCGCGTGGAAGTCGGCCTCGCCGAGCAAGCTCAGGATCTCCCAGGTCTGACCATCGTCCGGGCTGCGTGCCAAGCCGAGAAAGGAGGGTGCGCCCCCGACCCGATACTGCTCGAGTCTGAGGTCGGGGTGGCCGCTGGCGACGATGTCGCCGCTCGGGTCCCGGGTCATCGCCATCAGATCATGGACCTCGGCGCCGATGCGGCGATACGAACCGTCGTCGAGTCGCAGCAAGCCCCGATGCGTTGCGACGAGGAGCGCGTCCTCGTCGACGATCAGATCGTGGACGTGGCCGATCTCCGATCGTGGGACGGCATCGCCATCACCATCACCGTTCCCGCATCCGGCGACCAGACCCACCACCGCAACCACGGCGACGAGCGAGCGGTGCGTCAGTGGCGCTGACTTGGCGGTATTCCGGCGCGAACTCGTGGTGGTCATGAATCTCCTTCTCTTCAGGCCGGCACCAGACGAACGACCGCGAACAACGACATCTTGTCGTAGCCAGATGCTACGAGTGCCGACCGCGTGCACCGTCATGCGCTCGTCGCGCACGGCGACCGTCACCACTCTGTAACATCTACGACATGATGTCGGAGAAGCGTCGCACGTGGTTGCTCGCGCTTGCGGCGATGGCCGTGTCGATCTGGGCGGTCGGCCCGGCCGTACCGGTGAGGGCCGAGCACGAGGGCGAGGCGGCCGCACGGGCAGCTCGCGAGATCCTCGATGCCCGGGACCGAGCGAACGAGGCAGCGCAGGCGATGTTCGACGCCGAGTCCCGTCTCGACAGTCTCACCATCGAGCTCGCCAACGCCGAGGCGGACCTCGCTGCGCTCGAAGCAGAGGTCGGAGCGCTCCGGCAGGGTCTCGCCGACAGCGCCGTTCGACAGTTCGTCGGTGCCGGCCGAGACTCTCTGCTGCTGTTCCAGGACATCGGACGCGGGAACGAGGCTGCGGCAGCGCAGGTGTACGCGAGCGCTGCGAGCGGCTCACAACTCGTCCAGGCCGACGACTACGACCAAGCGATCGATGAGCTCGACGATGCTCGACATGCGCTCGAGCAAAAGCGCGCCGACACTGCTGGCGCGCGGGACTCGTGGGCTGCGCTGAAGACGGACGCCGAGCAGCAAGTCCTGGAGCTGCAACGCATCGAGCAGGAGCGACTCGCTGACGCGGAGGTGCAGCACGAACTGGAGCGACAGCGCCAGGCGCGCGCCGAGCAAGAGCGCCGCGAGCGCGAGCAGGAGGCGGAGCGTCAGGCAGCGGTGAACGCCGCCGCCCAGGTCGCCGCTGCATCATCTGCAGGATCGTCGGACGCGAGCGGGGGCTCCCGTGGCGGTGGGGGCGAGGGTGGCAACTCAACGTCGGGTGGATCGCAAGCGCCGGTTGCCCCGCCCGCGCCGACGCCGCCTGCCAACGCGGGCAACGGCATGGTGTGTCCGGTCGCCGGACCCCGGTCGTTCGCCGACACGTGGGGCGCGCCCCGGTCGGGTGGCCGCAGCCACGAAGGCGTGGACATGATGGCTCCCGGCGGGACCCCTTTGGTCGCCGTGGAGTCGGGATCGGCGACGTTCAAGACGAACCGGCTCGGCGGCAACGCAGTCTGGATCACCGGATCGTCGGGGACGAAGTACTACTACGCCCACTTGAGCGCTTGGGAGGGCTCCAGTCGGTCCGTGTCACAGGGCGAAGTCATCGGTTACGTGGGCGCGACGGGCAACACGAGTGTGAACCACCTCCACTTCGAGGTCCACCCCAACGGTGCACGTGCCGTGAACCCCTACCCGTACGTCCGAGCCGTGTGTTGACCCGACGCACGTCGGGGAATCTGCGACGGCGATGCCGGGTTGACAACTATGTCTTGTAGTTTGGAGTAGAGAGCGACGCGCCGCCGCACTTGATGATGAATCGAACCCGACGACACCACACACCGGAACCGGAGATGCAGGCCGTCTACACCCGGCGGCGGTTCCTCGTGGCGAGCGCCGTTGCTGCCGTCCCCTTCGGCGCGTGGTGGGGCTTCGCGCGATCAGATGGCGCGAGCGAGGCCGAGGGACGACTCCCGTCGGCTCCGTCCGCTCCCGCCAGCACCACACCCGCGTCGTCCACGAAGCCTCCGACGGGTCCGACGACGACCACCACCACGTCGACGACTACGTCGACGTCGACGGTCCCTCCGCTCGATCACGACCTCGTCGAAGGCATGGTCGACCCCAAGGTGGGCCTCATGCAGCAGCGCCTGGCAGACCTGGCGTTCGATCCGGGTCCCGTCGACGACTACTACGGGTCGGCAACCATCCGCTCCGTATGGGCGTTCAAGAAGCTCGTCATGGGCATCCCACGCGAAGAAGCCGACGGCACCGTGACCCCCGACATGTGGGAGCGCATGTTCGACCCGGTCGACATCGCACCTCGTCGAACCCCAGGTGGGCGTCATCTCGAGGTCTACCTCCCCGAGCAGGTCGCGGTGCTGTTCGACGACGGGCGACCCCTCGTCGCATCCCACGTGTCGAGTGGCGAAGGGGTCGAGTGGTGCGACGAGGTCACGGTCGATCTCGACGACGGCACCACCGAAACCAAGGGTATTTGCGGGCTGTCGATCACGCCCGGCGGCGTCTACCACTTCGAACGCAAAGTCGAAGGTTGGCGCAATGCCAAGCTCGGGCGGCTCTACAAGCCCGTCTACTTCAACTACGGCATCGCCATCCACGGCGCCACCAACGTCCCGAACTACCCCGCGTCGCGCGGCTGCGTCCGCTACCCGATGCACATCGCCGACTACATCCAGGACCTCGTCGAGATCGGCGACGCCGTATACGTCTTCGACGGCGTCGAGGAACCCGAGCACTACGGCGCCCAACCGATGATCTTCGACTGGCCCGACCCCGACTACACAACAACCACCACCACGTCAACGACGACCACGACCACATCGACGACCACGATTCCCGAGGCGGTCCCGACGACCACTCACACGCACCCCTCGACCACGACGACGACCGCACCGCCCACGTCGTCGACGACGACGACCACCGCTCCCCCGCAGGATTAGCGTCGCTGGTCCAGCATCGACCTCGAGCGAGCGCTCACGCCCGTGCCATCGCTCGACGTCATCCCGGGCAGAGCGTCACCAGGAGTGCGACGACGCGATGGGCCTGGACAGCGGCTGCCAGAGCCACGGCGACGACACCGAGCCCGATCGTCGAGGTCCAGAAGCCTTCGTGTCGAAGCGGCTGCGGACGAAGGAGCGCCTCCACACGCGCGGCGACCCCGAGCCCGTTGAACGCCGCGACCGTCTGCGGCGCCTCCGAAGGGCCGAGCGCGACCTTGGCGAGGGTCAACGCGACGCGCTCGCGGTCCCCGCCGGCCGCCTCCACCGCCTCTTCGTCCGCCCAACGCTCCAGCGCAAACCGCAGCCTGCGTCGCAACCACTCCAGCGGTGGTACCAGACACGCCGCCAACTCGGCAGCCAGCAACTGACGATCATGACGGTGACGAGCATGACCCCGCTCGTGAGCCAGCACCACCTCCAACTCGTCACCGTCGAGTGCATCGACGAGCCCAGACGACACGGCGATCCGCCGCCCTGGTCCCGGCAGCGAGTAGGCAAACCATTCGTCACTGTCCACCAGGGCCACGTGGCCAGACTCAACACAACGATGTCGCCGCCACGCCCGCACCGACCTCACGGCCCGGGCAACGCCGAACGCGAGCATCCCGGTTGCGGCCGCCCCGAACCATGGGTTGACGGACGCATGGAACCCGAGCACAGCGCGACACCACTCGAACCCACTTCCTAGCAGCGGCAAATGGACCAGAAAACCCACTGCGAGCACGACCAGCGTCGGCACCACGGCAACAGCGACACCCAGGATTCCGCCCGTCAACAACGCGGCAGCCAACTGCGGTCGAACCCTACGGTGCAATGCCGTGACAGCCATCGCGATCACCAACGCTGTGAGCAGCGGCGACACGGTGGTCAGGCTGGTCACTCCGGCCCCCCGAGCAAGCGGCGAATTGCCGCACGATCCCGTCGAGAGAGTCCACCAACGAACCCGCCGAGCGCGCCAACCCGATCAGTCGTCGACGACAACACAGCGTTCATCCGCTCGACGGCGAGCTGCGACTCCGACACCGCAGCCGTGTAGGCGAACGCGCGGCCCCGCTGCTCACGCAACGCGCGCCCCTTGTCATGAAGACGGCCCAGCACGGTCATCACCGTCGTGTACGCCAGATCGAGGTCGAGGCGCTCTCGCACTTCGGCCGGTGTCAGAGGCTCGTCGGCGCGCCACAACACCTCCATGATGTCCCGCTCCAGCGCACCATCGGGTCGACGACTCATCAGACTTCCCCTTTCACGGCGTCATCCTACGAGAGCACCGCAGCCACCACCGAGGCCGAGCTGGGAGAGTCGGACAAGCAGCCACTTGGCGGTCGTGCCCCTCCGGGTCGACGGCCCGCTGCAGCCGTTCGGCTACTGAACCGTCGAGCGTGCAAGTCAACCACCGCCGCTGGCGATCGGGGCCTCCTCATGCGGTCGCAGATCCAGCCGCCGCAGGAGCTGGGCGTTGGCGGCCACGATGATCGTGGACAGGCTCATCGCAACCGCTGCCGCGGCGGGCGGGAGAGTGAGACCGGCGAAGGCGAAGGCACCTGCTGCGACCGGTATGGCGATCACGTTGTAGGCGGTGGCCCAGACGAGGTTCTGGATCATCTTGCGGTAGCTGGCCCGCGACAGGTCGATCACCCCGGTGACGGCGCGTGGGTCGCTCGACGCGAGCACCACGCCGGCGGACTCGATCGCGACGTCGGTGCCTGCTCCGATCGCGATCCCGACCTCGGCGCGTGCGAGTGCAGGGGCGTCGTTGACGCCGTCCCCGACCATCGCGACCCGGAGTCCTCGAGCTTGGAGCTCGGCGACCTTGGCGTCCTTGTCCTGCGGCAGCACCTCGGCCATCACCTCGTCGATGCCGAGCTCGGCAGCGACGGCGTCGGCGACCTGCCGGGCGTCACCGGTGATCATGATCACCTGCGCGCCCCGGGCGTGGAGGGCGTCGACCGCGGCTCGCGACTCGGGCCGGATCTCGTCGGCGACCGTGATCGCGCCAACCACCTTGCCGTCGTGGACCACGAACAGCACGGCGCCACCACGATCGCGCCACGTCCGGATCCGGTCGGCGAGCTCATCCGGTTCGTCGAGGTCGAGGTGGTCGAGCAGGGCGGGACCACCGACCGCGATCTCATACCCGTCGACGTTCGCCGTGATCCCACGGCCCGTGATCGCATCGAACTCGGACGCGGTCGGCACGTCGCCGAGGTCGTCGCCGACGGCCACGATCGCTCGCGCGATCGGGTGCTCGCTGTCAGCTTCGGCAGAGGCCGCGAACCGCATCATGTCGTCAGGGTCCCAGCCAGCGACGGCAGCCCGGTCGATCACGGCGTGGTTGCCCTTGGTGAGAGTGCCGGTCTTGTCGAACATGACCGCGTCGACGGTGCGCATCCGCTCGAGGGCCAGCCGGTCCTTGACCAGGATCCCGGCCCTCGCCGACGTCGCGGTGGTGATCGAGATCACCAGTGGGATCGCCAATCCCAGCGCATGCGGGCACGCGATCACCAGCACCGTCACCGTGCGGATCACGCCATCGGCGGCGTCACCGAGCGCCGTCCACACGAGCAGTGTGAGGACTGCGGCAACGGTCGCGACGTAGAACAACGCAGCAGCCGCCCGGTCGGCCAGCACCTGAGTCCTCGAGTTCGAACTCTGCGCATCGGCCACCAGGCGCTGGATGCCAGCCAGGGCCGTGTCGTCACCGATCGCGTCGACCCGCACGCGGATCGCCCGGTCCGACGACACGGTGCCGGCGACCACGCGGTCGCCCTCGGTGCGGTCGACGGGTCGCGACTCGCCGGTGATCATCGACTCGTCCATCGCCGCCGAACCGTCGACGATCTCGCCGTCCGCGGGCACCCGACCCCCCGGACGGACTAGCACGACATCGCCCACCTTCAGGTCGGCGATCGCGACCTCGACCGGCTCGCCGTCCTCGATCCGCTCCGCCCGATCCGGCAGCAGCTCGGCGAGCGCCGCGAGCGCCCCTTGTGCCTGGCCGATCGCCTTCATCTCCTGCCAGTGACCGAGCAACATGATCACGATCAGCGCCGCGAGCTCCCACCAGAAGTCCAACTCGCCCCATCCGAGCGAGCTCGCGAGCGACGACCCGTACGCAACGGTGATCGCCAGGGCGATCAGCAGCATCATCCCTGGCTGGCGGGCACGGATCTCGTGGACGGCACCGAGGAGAAAAGGCTGCCCACCCCATACGTAGATGACGCTGCCGATGATCGGCGCCACCCAGGCTGCCCAAGCCGTGTCGATCGAGTAACCGAACCAGTCCTGGATCATGTGCGAGAACACGATCACCGGAACGGCGAGCACCAGGTTCCACCAGAACAGCCGCCGGAACATCTCCGGGTCGTGACCCGCGTGCTTGTCGTGACCCGCGTGTTTGTCGTGACCCGCGTGCTGGTCGTGACCCGCGTGCTTGTCGTGACCCGCATGCTGGTCGTGACCCGCATGCTGGTCGTTGCCGGCGTGGTGGCCGTTGCGGCCTGATCGGTCGGGATCGACGTGGCCGCGATCAGCGTGTGCGCCGAGATTGGCGGAGTCGCCAATCGCAGGCCCGGATTCGCGCAGCGTGTGGTCTGAGCGGGGCCCGTCGTGACCGTGGTCGGCTTGCTCTGCGCTGTCGTGAGTGGACATTTGCTGCTCCCGTGTTCGAAGCTCGTTTGCTGATTGTGTGGATGTTCGGGACGCTCCAGGTGTACACGTTCCCGTAGATGCGGGGGGCGACACCCGACCGTGTGGTTCCGGCGATTGGCCCGACGATCGGTCTCAGGATCGGACGCAACCGGTCCCCAGAGGCGGGCGCGGGAAGGCACCGGTTGCTCTCGCGTCGAGCGGGGTTCGACCGCTGGCGATCGCGGTCAGGGCCATGTCAGCACGTTCCCGTCGGGCACGGAACGGACATGGTGCTGCCTCGTTCGGTCCTTCGTCGGAGGAGGACGGTCGCGGCACGACCGATCCTGTTGATCAGCTGTAGGTCGGGCTGGCGAGAGAAGCGCGGCGCGGTGACTTTCCGGCTCGCTCGTGCGAGGCGGAGCTGCTCGGCTCTGGCGATGCGCTCGCGGTGCAGACCGGTTGCGATCTGCAGTGCGGCCTCAGGTGATTGGGTCCACATCGGACGCTCCTGACTTCTGGTCGAGGTGATTGTCGGATTCGATCCTCCCGACTCGCCCTGTCACGGTCCTGCTGTCGCGCTGTTGCGCCGTCCTCGGGAGTGCCGGCCGCCGTTCGCATGCTGGGCGTCATCTCGTGGCGCGGTCTCAGGGTGTTGCGATGATCTCGCTCGTCAACAGCTGGAACACGGTGTCGTCGAGGTCCTCGCCGGCTCCGTCACCGCCGCCCGGCGACTCCGACGGGTCGCCGACGCAGTTGGTGAGCCACCGCTCGTCATCACGTCGGCGCGGAAGATCAAGCTGGTCTCGTGCGGTCGTGGCGACCCGGGCGAGGTGAAGTGCTTTTGCGGTCTGCCCCTGGGCACACAACGCTGCGGCCACGCCTTCGAGCGCTTCACACACGGCGGCCTGGTGTCCGATCGCGGACGCTGCCCGGAGCGCGGTGAGGTGTTCGGCGAGCGAGGCGTCGACGTCGCCGCGTGCCAGCAACGCGATCGCACGGATGTGACGGGCGCCGAGCACGCCTTCGATATAGCCGATCGCGTCCTGCCGGGCAATCGCATCATCGGCGTGACGGATTGCTGCGTCCGGGTCGGGCGTGCGGAGCTCGATCCGCGCGAGTTGTTCGAGTGCGATGCCGATCAGATGCCCGTCGCCGGTCGAGCGGGCGGCCGACAGTCCTTCGGTGATCATCTCGCGGGCGTTCGATGCCTCGTGGTCGAGTGCGGTGCGGCTGCGCAGGACACGGCAGAGCGCCGCGCCCCACTCGTCGTCGCTCGTGTCGAACTGGCCGATTGCTTCGACCCACGTCTTCGTAGCGCTGTCGAGGTCCCCGAGTGCCCACTGGGCGACAGCGCAGGCGTGGAACCCGTATCCCATTCGTGCGGCGTCGTCCGCAGTACGGCCGCTGACCAGGGAGTCATACGCGAGTTGTTCGGCGCGACGAAGATCGCCCTGGGACGCGACGAGCAGGGCAAGGCTCCACGAGACCTTGGCATGTTCTCGTGACGGCAGGTCCCGGAACTCGAGGACCGCCTCGAGGTGCGTACAGGCGTCCGACAACATCCCGTCGAGGATCCAGAACCAGCCGAGTGCTCCGGCCAGCCGTGCCGCTCCGGTTCCGCGCCCGGCGGAGATCATCCATTCGAGCGCACCGCGGTGGTTGGGCAGATCGGCGCGAAGACGGTCGAGCCAATGACGCTGATCCGAGCCGCGGATCCCGAGTTCGGCCTGCTCCGCGAGCTGGACGTAGTGCTGGGCGTGTCGGTCTCGAGTGGCGTCGGCGTCGAGAGTGTCGAGCATTTCGAGGGCGTAGGCGCGAAGTGTGTCGAGCAGTCGGAATCGTTCGCCGTCGGCGCGAGCGACCATGGAGTGGCGGACGAGGGAGGTCATGACATCGAGCAGCCTGTCGCTTTCGTCGATGTCGGTGACGGAGGCGGCAGCGTCGAGGTCGAAGCTGCCGCTGAAGGTACCGAGTCGTGCGAAGCAGTGTCGTTGCTGCTCGTCGAGGAGGTCGATGCTCCAATCGATCGCCCCGCGCAATGTCTGCTGACGCGCCCTCGTGTCGCGCCCGCCGTCGACGAGCAGGTCGAACCGTCGAGCAAGCCGCTCCCGGATCAGCCTGGGCACGAGGACGTCGACGCGGGCCGCCGCGAGCTCGATGGCGAGCGGAAGTCCGTCGAGCGTCATGCAGATCGCACTGACGTCGGCGGCGTTGTCGACGGTGAGCTGAAAATCGGGTTGCACGGCTTCGGCGCGTTGGACGAACAGCTCGATGGCGGGGTACGTGCGGAGCTGTTCGAGTGCGTCGTCTGGCGACGCCAAGGCGAGCGGGGGGACGGGCCAGGCCACTTCACCGCTCACGTTGAGCGGTCGCCGGCTCGTCGCGAGAACTCGCACGTCGGGAGCGTCGCGGAGCACCCGACCGACGAGTGCGGCGACGGATGCCACGACGTGTTCGCATGTGTCGAGCACCAGGACGCCGCTGCGCCTCGTGAGAGCGTTGCTGACGGTCCGAATCGGGTCGTCGGTAGGGACCGTCGGCACCCCGAGCGCCGACGCGACCTCGGACGGGACCTGAGTCGAATCGTCGATGTCGCCGAGATCGACGTACCAGACATCGCACGTCGCAGCGATCGCCCGCGCCGCCTCGATGGCCAAACGGCTCTTGCCCGCGCCGGCCGGGCCGGTGAGCGTCACGGCGCGACCTCGATCCAGGAGGCGGATCACCCGTTCGAGCTCGACGTCGCGGCCGATCAGTGTCGTTACTGCGGCGGGCAGACGTCCGGATACGAGATCTGAGGGCGCAACAGCGGACGGCCGCATTGGTTCAGCGGCGACGGGAAGGAGGGTGGGGTCGTGGTCGAGGATGCGTCGCTCGAGCTCACGGAGTTCGGGGCCGGGCTCGATGCCGAGCTCGTCGACGAGTGTCTCGCGGGCGGCAGCGAACGCCCGGAGCGCGTCGGCCTGACGTCCCGATCCGTACTGGGCCAGCATCAGCTGCGCATGGAGCTTCTCGCGGAGAGGGTGCTCGCCCACCAGGGCGGCCAGGTCGCTCGCCACCTCGTGATGTCGACCCAGGAGGAGCGCGGCCTCGTAGCGCAGCTCGATCGCCGTGAGTCGGAGCTCCTCGAGCCGAGCCGCTTCACCGATAGCGAACGGTTCGCCTGCGACATCGTCCAGGGCGGCGCCCCGCCACCACGACAGTGCGGTGTCGAGCCCGTCGAGCACGCTCGCCGGATCTTGGTCGCCGGCGGCGAGATCCGAGGCTGCGGCGTGGACTACCGCGTCGAAGCGGTGCGCGTCGACCGCGTCGCGATCGACCACGAGTGCGTATCCGCCAGGCCTCGTGACGATCGGTTGGGAGGCGGTGTGCGCCGCAAGCTGTCGTCGCAGATAGGAGATCTGCGTCTGCAGCGCGTTCGAGGGATTGGCCGGTTGTCGGTCGGCCCACAACACGTCCGCCAGCGTCTCTGACCGCGCCGTCTCGCCGACCCGTAGCAGCAGGTAGGTCAGGATCGTCCGAGGCAGTCCGCGCCGGATGTCGATGTCTACGCCGCCGCTACGAACCTGCAGCGGCCCCAGGACCCCGAACTTCACGACTTGAGCGTACTGACCGACCTGTTGCGGCGCTGTCGCGGTAGGTTCTCGTCGTGGCAGCAGGCTCACAGGTCAGGGCGTTTCACTGGTCGTCGATGGAGACCCCCCGGAGGACTCAGCGGTGACCAACGAGATCTCACGCGAAGAACTGTTGCGCCTGGTGCGGTCCGGCGAGCCGCCGGTGCTGCTCGAAGCGCTCGGCGCCGCGTACTTCGCCGACGCTCACCTACCGGGGGCGGTCAACATGCCACCCGACCAGGTCGACGTGCTCGCTCCGACGCTCGCCCCCGATTGCGACGCGCCGGTGGTCGTGTACTGCAGCGGCACGTGCCGCAACTCCGAGATCGCCGCCGAACGCCTCGAACAGCTCGGCTACCGCGACGTCAAGGTGTACCTCGGCGGCAAGGAGGACTGGGTCGAGCATGGGCTCCCGGTCGTCCGCTCCGACGACCATTGACGAGCAATTGACCTGATCGACCCGGTGTCACCGATCGCGCGCGCGAGCGCGACCGTGGAGCGCCCCGCGACGATCGGCGGTAGTGACAGGTCCTGTCACAGCCTCCCCGCAGGAGCGTGACAGCTCGACGTCACAGAGTGCTCTCCTGACCGGAACCAACGGGGTTTCGGACGAACCACAGGAGCAATCGTGCCGACACCGCCCTCATCCCCACCAGCACCATCACCGCTGCGCTGGCGTGCGCTCGTGGCGCTCGCCACCGCGCAGTTCCTCGTCATCATGGACACCTCGATCATCGGGGTGGCCCTTCCCGACATGCAGGCCTCGCTCGGGTTCGATCCCGACGACCTGTCGTGGGTGTTCAACGCCTACGTGATCGCGTTCGGCGGCCTGCTGCTCCTCGGGGGCAAGTTGTCCGACATCCTCGGGGCCCGCCGGGTCTTCACCGCCGGATTCTGGGTCCTCACGATCGCGTCGGTCGCCGCCGGCCTGGCACAATCCCCGGCGGTCGAGATCATGTCCCGCGCCGGCCAAGGCGTCGGTGCGGCGCTGATCGCAC
Source organism: Acidimicrobiaceae bacterium (assembly GCA_002698945.1). Lineage (GTDB taxonomy): Bacteria > Actinomycetota > Acidimicrobiia > Acidimicrobiales > Ilumatobacteraceae > Ilumatobacter. Next base: position 6,439 of record NZZV01000190.1, on the reverse strand, counting down.
CGGCGTCGCTGACGCTGCTGATGTCGCTGTTCGGCCACGACTCCCGCGAGCTCGGTAAGGCCCTCGCCGTCTACGGGGCGGCCGCACCGGCCGGCGGGACTGCCGGCGTGTTCCTGGGCGGTGTCCTGACCGAATGGCTCGACTGGCCGTGGGTGTTCTACGTCAATGTGCCCGTCGGCATCGCCGTACTCGCCGTCACCCCTCGACTGCTCCCCCGGACCGAGCGTGTGCCCGGCCGGATCGACGTCCTCGGCGGGTTGACGATCACTGCTGCGCTGACGCTCGGCGTGCTCGCCATCGTGCGCGCTCCCGAGATCGGCTGGACCTCGGCCGAGACACTGACCAGCGCCGTGGCCGCCGTCGCCCTGCTGCTCGGGTTCATCGCCCTGCAGGTTCATCGCAGCGAACCGTTGGTCCCGCTCACCATCTTCCGGGTCCCCGGCCTCGCCGCGTCCAACGTCGTCATGGCCCTGCTCGGTGCCGCCTGGGTCCCGATGTGGTTCTTCTTGAACCTCTATCTCCAGCAGGTCCTCGACTTCGGCCCGTTCGCCGCCGGCGCCTCGCTGCTGCCGATGACGATCCTCATGATGGTGCTTATGGTCGGCGCGACGGAGCGGCTCGTCGGCCGCTTCACGCCCAAGCCCGTGCTCGTCTCCGGGCTCGCCATGCTGTCCGTCGGTCTCGGGATCCTGACGACGGTGTCGGCGGACGGCAGCTTCGTCGGAGACGTGCTCGCCGGCTCGTTGGTGGCAGCGGTCGGCATGAGCCTGGCCTACATCCCGGCGATGATGTCCGCACTGGCAGGGGCCGGGCCGGCGAACGCCGGGCTCGCGTCCGGGATCGTCAACTCGACCTACCACGTCGGTTCCGCCCTCGGCCTGGCCGTCATGACTGCGGTCGCCACGAGCGCCGGCGCCGATCAACTCGACGACCCCGGTGCGTTGACCGACGGGTACGCCGCCGCGTTCGCCGGTGCCGCCGCCATCGCAGCGGTCGCCGCGATCGTCGCCGCCGCCCTGCTCCGGCGCCCCCAACCGGCGTCGGACGCTCAGCCCGAGCTCACCACGGTCGCCTGACCGCACCCTCTCCCCCACCCACAACCCCCAACCAAGGAGAACACCATGATCACCACCTTCAACGTCGTCGGCATGACCTGCGACCACTGCGCCCGCTCGGTCGCCCGAGAAGTCGCCCAGGTCGACGGGGTCGACGACGTCTCGGTCGACCTCGCCACCGGTGTCGTCACCGTGTCCAGCATCGTCGAGCTCGACGCCGCCGCCATCGGTGACGCGGTCGACGAGGCCGGCTACGAGCTCGTCGACTGAGCCCCGACCAGTTCCCCGGAGGTGGTGTCCGCTCCGGCGGGCACCACCTCCGTCTCGCGTCTGGCAGCAGCCGGTCGAGCCACAACAGGCCGGTGCCAGAGACGTGTCAGGGGCCTCCTCCACGATGACCCCATCCACCCACACCGATCCATCTCGGAGCCCCACCCATGGTCACCACCACCACGACTACCATCCGATTCCCGGCCCACACACCGCAGACCGCGACCGGACGCGCCGCCGACCAGCTCGGAGAGCTCTGGTCACGCCACGGCGACCAGGTGTCCGAGATGGTCCGCACCATGGCCGGCTCCCCCGCTCTCCTCGGCGGCTACCTCGGCTTCAGCCGGGCAATGAAGCGCAGCCGGCTCTCACGCCGGACCGCCGAGACGATCTCGATCGCCATCCAGGCCCGCCTCGGGTGCGCGGTCTGCCTCGAGGCCCACATCGCCGCCGGACGAGCCGCCGGGCTGACCGACGAGGACATCGCCCTCGCCGTCGGCGGCACCGCCGCCGACCCCGCCATCGCAGCCCTCGTCACCTACGCGATCGCGGTTCACGCCGACCCCGCATCGATCGATATCCACCTGCTCTCCGAGCTCCGGTCCTTCGGTCACCGCGACCGCGACCTGCTCGACGTGATCGGACTCGTCACCCTCAACCACCTCACCGGCGCCTTCAACCTGGTCGCCGGCCTCGAACCGGAGGAACCCATGAACACCACCACCCGACTCGCCGCCTACGGCGGTGTCCTCGCCGCCAGCTTCGCCGGCGCCGCCGGCATCGGCGCCACCGTCGGACCGATCGACACCGGCGGTCAAACGCACGTCGAGTCCGGCGACCACACCGCAGGCGGCCACGACGCCGACGACGACACCAACGCGCCACCCGCCGTCACGGCACGGTCCGGCACCTCGCTCGACGCCAACGGCATCCGCATCGATCCGGATCGCCTCAGAATCGCCGCCCGTACGGTCACGGACTACACGTTCCGGCTGGTCGACGAACACGACGTCGCGATCACCGACTACGACGTCGTCCACGACCGTGCGCTCCATCTCATCGTCGCCTCCCGCGACCTGACCGTCTACCACCACCTCCACCCCGAGCAGGACGGCGACACCTGGTCGGTCGCGTTACCGGCCCTCGACGCCGGCACGTACCGGGTCTTCGCCGACAGCCGACCCACCGACCGCAGCGCGGTCACGCTGGGTGTCGATCTGCTCGTCGTCGACGACGTGGCGACCGGGAACCCTCCGCCGGTCGACACGTCGTCGGCGGTGGACGGCTTCGACGTCGCCCTGGCCGGAACGCCCGCGGTCGGGAACGCGACGTTGTCGTTCAGCGTCCGACGCGACGGCGCGGTGGTGTCGACGGAGCCGTACCTCGGCGCCGCCGGGCACCTCGTCGTGCTCCGAGCCGGCGACCTCGCCTACGTCCACGCCCACGCCGACCACCAATCCGGTGACGGCGAGCACGACATCACGTTCGACGTGTCGTTCCCGACCGCCGGCACCTACCGGCTGTTCCTCGACTTCGCCGTCGACGGCGCCGTCCGCACCGCCGACTTCACCGTCCACGTCCCCGACACCGACACCCCCTCGACGACCGCGCCTCACGAAGGACACTGACATGACCACCACCTCCATCCCGGACAGCTCGCTCGACCATCGTGACGTCAGCCTCGACATCGTCGGCATGACCTGCGCCAGCTGCGCCAACCGCATCGAGAAGCGCCTCAACAAGATCGACGGCGTCACCGCAACCGTCAACTACGCCACCGAGAAGGCCAAGGTCACCGTCGACGGCGACGTCGACCGAGGTCAGCTCGTCGACGCGGTTCGTGCCGCGGGCTACGACGTCATCGACCGAGCAACACCTCTCGGCACCGATGCCGACGCACCAGGTACCGGCACCGACAAGTCTGACGACGGAGCCACCGCTGCCCTCCGTGTCCGGCTCGTCGCCACCGCGCTGCTCTCGCTGCCGGTCGTGCTCCTCGCGATGATCCCGACGTTCCAGTTCGACGGTTGGCAGTGGCTTTCGCTCACCCTCGCGGCACCCGTCATCACCTGGGGTGCCTGGCCGTTCCACCGGGCCGCGTGGGTGAACCTCCGCCACGGCGCCGCCACCATGGACACGCTGATCTCCGTCGGCACGATCGCCGCCTTCGGCTGGTCGCTGTACGCCCTGTTCCTCGGCGACGCCGGCGTGATCGGGATGCGCCACGGCTTCTCGTTCCGACCCGAACGTGGGATGGCGTCGTCGCAGATCTACCTCGAGGTCGCCGCCGGCGTCACCGTGTTCATCCTCGCCGGCCGCTACTTCGAAGCACGCGCCAAACGCCGATCCGGCGCCGCACTGCGCACCCTGCTCGAGCTCGGCGCCAAGGACGTCGCCGTCCTCCGCGACGGCACCGAAGTCCGCATCCCGATCGACGAGCTCGCCGTCGACGACGAGTTCGTCGTCCGACCCGGCGAGAAGATCGCCACCGACGGCATCGTCGTCGACGGCAACTCGGCCATCGACGCCTCCCTCCTCACCGGCGAATCCGTCCCCGTCGAGGTCGGACCCGGCGACTCGGTCACCGGCGCCACCGTCAACGCCGGCGGACGACTCGTCGTGCGCGCCACCCGGATCGGCGCCGACACCGCACTCGCCCAGATCGCCCGCCTCGTCGAAGACGCCCAGACCGGCAAGGCACAGATCCAACGCCTCGCCGACCGCGTCTCGGGCGTGTTCGTCCCGATCGTCATCGCGCTCGCCGTCGCCACCCTCGGCTTCTGGCTCACCGCCGCCACCACCGGCAGCGCCACCGCAGCCTTCACCGCTGCCGTCGCCGTGCTGATCATCGCCTGCCCGTGCGCACTCGGGCTCGCCACACCCACCGCACTCATGGTCGGCACCGGCCGCGGCGCCCAGCTCGGCATCCTCATCAAGGGACCAGAAGTCCTCGAATCGACCCGGCGGATCGACACCATCGTCCTCGACAAGACCGGCACCGTCACCACCGGCAAGATGACCCTCGTCGACGTCGCCGCCGCGACGGACACCGACCAGGACGAGCTCCTGCGACTCGCCGGCTCGCTCGAACACGCCTCGGAGCATCCGATCGCCGCCGCCATCGCCGCCGGCGTGCAGGCACGTGGCGTCGAGCTCGCGCCCGTCGCGGCCTTCGCCAACACCGAAGGCCTCGGCGTCCACGGCATCGTCGACAACCACCTCGTCGTTGTCGGCCGCGAACGCTTCCTCGCGAACGACTGGTCGATCCGACCCGACGCCGACCTCCTCGCGGTGCGCGACCGCGCCGAGTCAGCTGGACGCACCGCGGTCTTCGTCGCCTGGGACGGCGCAGCCCGAGGCGTCCTCGTCGTCGCCGACACCGTCAAGGACTCGTCCGCTGAGGCGATCGCGGGCATGCGTTCGCTCGGCCTCCGCCCGGTACTGCTCACCGGTGACAACGAACGGGCAGCGCGCGCCATCGCAGCCGAGATCGGCATCGACGACGTCATCGCCGAGGTCCTCCCGGCGGACAAGGTCGACGCCGTCCGCCGCCTCCAGGCAGACGGTCGCGTCGTCGCCATGGTCGGAGACGGGGTCAACGACGCCGCCGCCCTCGCACAAGCCGACCTCGGACTCGCCATGGGCACCGGCACCGACGCCGCGATCGAAGCATCCGACCTCACCCTCGTCCGGGGTGACCTGCGAGCCGCCGTCGACGCCATCCGACTCGCCCGTCGCACCCTCGGCACGATCAAGGGCAACCTGTTTTGGGCTTTCGCCTACAACGTGGCGGCCCTCCCAATCGCCGCCGCCGGGCTCCTCAACCCGATGCTCGCCGGAGCCGCCATGGCCTTCTCCAGCGTCTTCGTCGTCACCAACAGCCTCCGGCTCCGCCGCTTCCGATCCGTCGCCGTCACCGCCGCATGAGCATGAGCGCACAAACGGACGGCTCGACGAGCCAGGACCGGCTCGATCGCATCCGCGCCATCATCGAGGTGGTCGGCGTGGCGACACTCACCGCGACGCAACTCGTGAGCGCCGCGACGGCCATTACGGCTGCCGCCCGCCGGCGGCGCTCCTCGTGCCGCTGATCCACCGCCGACCACCAGGAAATTCGGCCACTGTCCATCTCGTCCCGCCTGAGGGAGCCACGATGCGACTCTCAACGGCCGCCGGAGCCCGTCGGATCGCCGACGGGCTCCGTGGCCCGATCTCCCGGACTGGAACGGGCGAGGAGCACTGGTAGCGTCCGAAACGTGATGAGCGTCGAACCTCGGAACCGGAAAAGAGCCTTCGCAGCCATCACGGTTGCCCTCGTCGTCGGCGGATGTGGCGGCGGCGATGGTTCGGCGGTGTCGCCATCGCCGGCCGCGACCACCGACGTGGAGGGTGCCGAGTTGGCGGGGGTGTACTTCGACGTTCGCCGCGATCCCGGTTGAGGTTGCTGCTCAGCGTGGGTCGTGTACCTACAAGATCACAACGCAGATGTCGACACGACGGACGACCCCGATCGAGCCAGCTACCGCGCCGATCTCGGCGTGCCCGACGCGGTCGCGTCGTGCCACACGGCGATCGTCGAGGGCTACGTGCTCGAAGGTCACGTCCCGGTGGGTGCGATCGTCAAGCTGCTCGACGACCGTCCTGACGCGATCGGTCTGGCTCTTCCGGGGATGCCCGCGGACTCGCCGGGGATGGGTGGCGACGTGACGACGTGGGAGAACCAGTCGGTCATGCTCATCGAACACGACGGCTCTCTGAAACCCTTCGACTACTGATCCGGCGCTGCAGTCCGCTCGCGGCGGTGTCGCTTTCCGCGCCGAGCTTCGATGACCTGACATCGGTGCCCGTCGACGCAGCCGACTGGATCGGTCCGGTCGACTCGCTCCATCAGCTCGCGGAGCTCGCTTCGAGCCTGTTCCAGCCGTCGGATCTGGACATCGATCTTGCCGATGTGCCGCTGGACGAGCGAACGAGTGTGTTCACAGCTTCGCTCACCCTGACCCTCGAGCTCGAGGATCGACTTGATCTCAGCCTGGATCCACCGTCTTGAGGTGAGGGGGTCGGGTGGTGACAGTCTCGGGCCGGCTGGTGTGATGAACGTTGGCGGGCTGGTG
>NZZV01000189.1 GCA_002698945.1 Acidimicrobiaceae bacterium | reverse complement strand
GGCCGGCATCGCCGACGCCACCCTGTGATCGTCACCGCCGGCTCCGCTTCGCTGTCGTCGCGGTGATCGTCGCCGGCGACCGTCGCCGGTGACCGGAAATCGAACGATTGTTCCCGCGGTCCTTGCCGAACGGTTGTTCGACAACTACAGTGGTGTCATTCCCGAACACGTCGCCGGCCGGTCCGGTGGCGGGTGCGGGCGAAACCATGTGACACCCCCTCCGTACGGTGATCACCACGTCGAATCCACGACGGATCGGGTGCACGTCGCCCCGAACAACGAGAAGCAGGAACAGGGAGACACCAATCATGGCGAACGACCGCGAGAAGGCGCTGGACATGGCGCTGTCCCAGATCGACAAGCAGTTCGGCAAGGGCTCGATCATGCGCATGGGCGAGAAGGGCACGATGGCGATCGAAGCCGTGTCCACCGGCGCACTCAGCCTCGACCTCGCCCTCGGCATCGGCGGCCTCCCCCGTGGCCGCGTCACCGAGATCTACGGCCCGGAATCGTCCGGTAAGTCGACGCTCGCCATGCACGTCGTGGCCGAGGCCCAGCGCAACGGTGGCACGTGCGCCTACATCGACGCCGAGCACGCGATGGACCCGATCTACGCCAAGGCGATCGGCGTCGACATCGACCAGCTCCTGATCTCGCAGCCCGACACCGGTGAGCAGGCGCTCGAGATCTGCGACATGTTGGTCCGCTCGGGCGCGATCGACGTCGTGGTCGTCGACTCGGTGGCCGCGCTCACGCCGCGAGCCGAGATCGAGGGCGAGATGGGCGACAGCCACGTCGGTCTCCAGGCCCGTCTGATGAGCCAGGCGCTGCGCAAGCTGACCGGCAACCTCAACAAGACCAAGACGATCTGCATCTTCATCAACCAGCTGCGCGAGAAGATCGGCGTCATGTTCGGTTCGCCCGAGACCACGCCGGGCGGCCGAGCGCTCAAGTTCTACTCCTCGGTCCGCCTCGACATCCGCCGGATCGAGTCGCTGAAGGACGGCGCCGAAGTCGTCGGCAACCGGACCCGCGTCAAGGTCGTCAAGAACAAGGTGTCGCCGCCGTTCCGGCAGGCCGAGTTCGACATCATGTACGGCAAGGGCATCAGCCGCGAGGGCTCACTGCTCGACATGGCGGTCGACCTCGGCATCGTCACCAAGTCCGGTGCCTGGTTCACCTACGAAGGTGAGCAGCTGGGTCAGGGCCGCGAGAACGCCAAGACCTTCCTCACCGAGCACCTCGAGGTGATGCTCGAGATCAGCGACAAGGTGATGATCGCGGCCGGCTTGCGCCCCGACCCCGACGCGGTCGACGACGCGGACGACGAAGCGTTCACCGACGCCGACGACGAACCGATCTCCCTCGACTGACGGCGCCCGGCTGGGGCCATCCGTCGCCCTCGCCCACTTTGTGGAAGCGATCATGACGTCCGTCGGCGTGTGCGCTGCCACAGAGTGGGCCAGGATGCGACCCCGCCGTTCTGCGGCAACGATCACGACCTCCTTCGGCCTGATCGCTGCCACAGCACACCGAACGACCCGGAGGACACCGAGATGGCAGTACCGCAACGCATGACGATGGTGACGCTCGGCGTCGCCGATCTCGCCCGGTCGACGGCGTTCTACGAGGCGCTCGGTTGGCGTCGCTCGTCGGCGTCGCAGGAGACCGTCAGGTTCTTCTCGATGCAGGGGAGCGCGCTCGGTCTGTTCGGTCGCGATGATCTCGCCGCCGACGTTGGGGTCGATGCGGGCGGTGTCGGCTTCCGCGCCGTGACGGTCGCCCTGAACTGTGACAGCCGCGACGAGGTGGACGCCGTGTTCGCCGAGTGGGTCGCCGCCGGCGCCGAGCCCGTGAAGCGGCCCGAGGCGGTCTTCTGGGGCGGGTACTCGTCCTACGTCGCCGATCCCGACGGTCATCTGTGGGAGATCGCCCACAACCCGGAAGCGCCCAACGACGCATCCGGCCGCATGCGACTGCCCGACTGACGTTCGCGCCGATCTCCGAGCCGACGGTGTTGCGGCGTCGGGCCGGTCTTCGGGTCGTCCGGGTCGTCCGGCGCGTGGCCGCGGTGGCACGCTCGGGCGATGACCAGCTTCGTCGAGTTGCAGCCCGAGCTGACCGAGGTGGCCTCGGGCCTCCGCTTCCCCGAAGGCCCGATCGCGATGCCCGACGGCTCGGTCGTCCTGGTCGAGATGTTCGGTCCCCGTCTCACCCGGATCCGCCCGGACGGCAGCACCGAGACGATCGCCGAGATCCCCGGCGGCCCCAACGGCGCCGCCATCGGCCCCGACGGGGCGGTGTACCTGTGCAACAACGGCCGGGCGTTCCGGCCGGCCGAGTTCGGCGGTCTGCTGCTGCCCGGCGGCTTCGACGCCGACGCATACCTCGGCGGACGGGTCCAGCGCGTCGACCTCGAGTCCGGCGAGGTGACCGACCTGTACACCGAATGCGACGGCCGGCCGCTTCGAGCACCGAACGATCTGGTCATGGACGGTCACGGCGGCTTCTACTTCACCGATCACGGCATCCGCGATCACGGCACCCGCACGAGCGACCTGACGGCGATCTACTACGCGTCGGCCGACGGCAGCGACATCCACGAGGTGGTGTTCCCGACCGAGGCCCCGAACGGGATCGGGCTCTCGCCGGACGGGTCGACGCTCTACTGGGCCGAGACGATCACCGGCCGCATCTTCCAGCGATCGGTCGTGGCGCCGGGCGAACTCGCGCCGCCGGTCCCACTCGACCCGTCGGCGGTGCTGTGCGGCCTCGCCGGACAGCAGTATCTCGACTCGTTGGCGGTCGACGGCGACGGCTGGGTCTGCGTCGCCACGATCTTCAACGGAAGGGTCACCGCCGTCTCGCCCGACGGTGACGTCGTCGAGCACCACGCCACCGGCGACCTGATCACCACCAACATCTGCTTCGGCGGCGACGATCTCCGCACCGCCTACATCACCCTGTCGAGCACCGGCCGTCTGGTCTCGACGACCTGGCCCCGCCCCGGCCTCCGTCTCGCCCACACCTGACGTCGACCACCACCACCACCGCAGCGGCAACTGCACCCGGCCCCGCCAGAGCCGTGGGTGGACTCAGCGGTGCCGGGCGGATCACTCGCGGCGGTGGAGGTCGGACTCGTCGATCGGGGCGTTCCACATCGTGAGGTGCGTGGCGTCACCGTCGTAGGGGTGCGCACGCGCCACCGTCTCGTCCAACTCGACGCCGATCCCGGGGGCGGACGGGATCACCACGTTGCCGTCGTCCCACTGCAGCGGCTCGACCAACAGGTCGGCGTGGAAGCCGGTGAGGTCGCGGATCGCCTCGGTGATCAGGAAGTTCGGTGAGCACGCCGCCAACTGCACGTTGGCGGCGAGGCCGATCGGGCCGTTGTAGCAGTGCGGGGCCAGTTGGGCGCCGAACGCCTCGGCGATCGAGGCGACCTTCTTCCCTTCGAGCACCCCGCCGACGCGACCGAGGTTCGGTTGCACGATCGACGCCGCACGCGCCTCGAGCAATCGGGCGAACTCGTACTTGGTCGTCAGTCGTTCGCCCGTGGCGATCGGCACGTGTGACGAACTCGCCACCTGCGCCATCGCGCCGATGTCGTCGGGCGGTACGGGCTCCTCGAACCAGAGTGGGTCGTACGGGGCGATCGCCGCAGCGACCCGCAGTGCCCCACCGGCGGTGAACTGGCCGTGGGTGCCGATGAGCAGGTCGGCACGATCGCCCACCGCGTCGCGCACCGCGGCGACGATCGCCCGGGTCGCTTCCACGTCGGCGTGGCGCGGCTGATGACCGCCCATCGCCGTGTACGGACCGCACGGGTCGAACTTGACGGCGGTGAAGCCGCGCTCGACCTCCTGCGTCGCTCGTGCGGCAGCGGTGTCGGGATCGGTGTAGACGTCGGCTGCGTCGTCGGGCTCGGGGTAGAGGTACGTGTACGACCGCAGCGCCTCGTGCACGCGCCCGCCGAGCAGCTCGTACACCGGCTTGCCGGCCGCTTTGCCGACGATGTCCCAGCAGGCGATCTCGAGCGCGCTCATCGCCCCCTGCAAGGTGACGTCGGGTCGTTGGGTGAACCCACGGGAGTAGGCCCGTCGCCAGAACAACTCGATGTGGTGCGGATCGTGGCCGACGAGGAACTGATCCGCCAGGTCGACGATCGCGTCGGCGAGCACCTGCGCCCGCAGCGTCGCACCGTACGCCTCGCCGTAGCCGTACAACCCGTCGTCGGTCGTGACCTTGACCACGACGAAGTAGTGGCCCCCGAAGCCGGGCGGTGGGTTGCCGATCACGAACGTCTCGACCGATTCGACTCGCATGCGGCCGAGTCTCCCAGACGCCGCCCGCGAGGCCCGAACGCGCTCGCCGAACGAGGGTCAGTCGAACACGACGACGTTGCGCAGCGCTGCGCCCGAACGGACCTCGTCCATCGCGTCGTTGATCTGTTCGAGCCGGAAACGCTTCGAGATGAGGCGGTCGAGTTCGAGTTCGCCGTCGTGATAGCGCTGCAGGAGTGCGGGGATGTCACGGGCGATCACCGAGGTCCCCATCTTCGAGCCGAGGATGCGCTGGTTGTTGCCGGCGAGCGTGCTCGGATCGAAGCTGCCGGCGACGCCGGTGGCCGGCATGCCGACGATGACGACGGCGCCCATCGTGCCGACGAGCGCTCCCGCGGACGCGAGCGCAGCCGGAGCGCCGGTGGCGACGAACACGTAGTGCGCCATTTCGCCGTCGGTGAGCGAGCGGACGAGGTCGTCGACCGGTCCGTCGGAGAGATCGTGGGTGTGGGTGGCGCCGAGCCGTCGGGCGAGTTCGAGCTTGCCGGGGTGGAGATCGACGGCGACGATCGCCGCCGCCTTGGCGATCGCTGCACCCTGCACCACGTTGAGGCCCACGCCGCCGCAGCCGAGCACGACGACGGTGCTGCCGGGTTCCACCTGGGCCGTGTTGACGACGGCGCCGACGCCGGTGAGGACGCCACAGGCCAGCAACGACGCCGAATCGGCCGGGACGTCGCCGTCGATCGGGACGATCTGGCTCGCGTGCACGACGACCTCTTCGGCGAACGCGCCGGTGCGCATGCCGTGCCCGACGGGGGTTCCCTCCGCGTCGGTCAGCGGCGATCGACCGTCGAGCGCGAACTCGGCCGAGCACGCGACCTCGGCGCCGCACTGGCAGCGATGGCACTCGCCGCACGACCGGACGAGGGTGACGACGACGGAGGTACCGACCTCGAAGCCGACACCGTCGCCCACCTCCACGATCTCGCCGGCGGCCTCGTGACCGAACACGATCGGCAGATCGCCGCCTCACTCGCCGTCGGCGTACGACACGTCGCTGTGGCAGATCGCCACCGCCCGCAGCCGCACCCGGACCTCGCCTGTTGCCGGTGGGGCCAGTCGGAGCTGCTCGACCGTGAGCGGTCGACCGAAGGATCGACAGACCGCGGCACGAACCGTGGTGGACATCAGAGCCCGGGCTTCCAGACCATCAGCGCCAGGCCGATCACCAGGCCGAGGTGCGTGACCCCGACTCCGGCCGACAACTTGCTCCGAGCGCCTTCGGACGGATCGGTGAGTGCCGGCCGAATGAGGAACCAGCTGACGGCCACCAGGATCGCCCAGTTGACGATCGACAGCGCCAGCCACAGCTGGCTCATCTTGTAGGCGTCCTCGGACATGCCGGCGAGTCCCATGCCCAGCACCCAGAGCAGCACGAGCGCCGGCAGCGTCATGCGCATGTGCATCGCGGCGATCGCCTGCGTCTGACCGGTCTTGGCGAGCGTGGGGTACACGAACAGCGGTCCGAAGGCGACGACGGCGGCGAGGATGTGGGCGTAGGCCATGAGTTCATAGCCGAAGCCGAGCGGGAGAATGGCGAAGATGGCAGACACGGCCACGCACGCTACCCGCCCGTCGGCCCGCCGGTCAGATCGCCGGTCAGATCGCCGACCGGCCGCCCGTCACACCCGGCGTCGGATCACAGCTGTTCGACCGCTTCGAGCAGGGCGTTCTCGACGACCTCCGTCAGCGCGGGGTGGATCCAGTACGGCTCGTTGGCGACGTCCGCGGCCGTCTGGTCGAACTGCATCGCCTGGATCAGCGGCTGGATCAGCGTCGCCGCTTGCGGCCCGATGATGTGGGCGCCGACGATCAGCCCGGTGTCGCAGTCGACGATCACTTTGGCGAACGACGTGTCGTCGACGAGCGCCCAGCCGTATGCGGTGCCGCCGTAGTCGCGACGGCCGATGACGACGTCGCGACCCTCGGCTCGCGCCTGCTCCTCGGTGAGGCCGACGGTCGCCACCTGGGGGTTGCTGAACACAGCGGACGGCACCGCCTTGTAGTCGACCCGCTTCAGGTCGTCCGGGTGGGCGATGTTCCAGAACGCGACGGTCGCCTCGTGGTTGGCGACGTGTTTGAGCTGCCACGAGTTGGCGACGTCGCCGATCGCCCACACACCCTCGACACGCGTGCGCAAGTGCTCGTCGACGTCGATCGTGCCGTGGTGATGGCACGACAGTCCGCCTTCTCCGGCGGCGACGAGGTCGCTGTTCGGCTCGCGGCCCGTCGCGACGAGCAGCTGATCGACGGTGATCTCCTCGCCGGCGCAGTGGATGACGATCTCGTCACCGCGCCGTTCGACCTTGGTCGGTAGGTGCTGCAGGTGGAGGTCGATGTTGGGTCGGTTGCCGAACACCTCGGTGAACCGTGTCGCGATCTCACGGTCGAAGTGGCGGAGCAGCACCTCTGAGCGGTTGAAGATCGACACCTCGCCGCCGAGCCCGGCGAAGACGTGGCCCATTTCGACCGCGATGAACCCGCCACCGATGATGCCGAGCCGGCGCGGGAACTGGTCGAGCCGCATGATCGTGTCGCTGGTGTGGTAGCCGGTCTCGGCGAGACCGGGGATGGGCGGCACGACCGGTCGTGACCCGGTCGCGACGAGGATGTGCTCGGCCGTCATGCGCACCCCTTCGACGTCGAGGACCTTGGGCGCGACGAAGCGGGCGGTGCCCTGGTAGAGGGTGACGTTGTCGGTGCCGGTCTCGCGATACTGGCGGCCGCCCTCGGAGATCGGGTCGATCCGGCCGAAGACCCGGTCGCGGATGGCCGCCCAGTCGGCGCCATGGAACTCCATCTTCAGTCCGAGGCGGTCGGCGTGATCGGCCTCGAGCGCGACGTCGGCGGGCTTCACGAACATCTTCGAGGGGATGCAGCCGACGTTCAGACAGGTGCCTCCGAACGTGCCGCGTTCGATGAGCGCGATGTTCCAGTCGGACAGGTATTCGGGGATGGAGTTCCCGGAGCCACTGCCGATGATGATCAGGTCGAACTGCTGGTCGGTCTCGATGGGAGGCACGAGACCAGTGAACACCAGAACGCCGCCAACCCTTCCCGACGTGTTGCCCAGGTCGGGTTGCTCAGGCGGGCGGGCGGGAGTCGTGGTGGGGGTGGCCGTCGGTGCGACGGCGCTCCTTCATCTCCGACTCGTGCACGTGCTGACGACCGTCCATCAGTTGCTGCTCGATGTCGGACTTCGCATCGCGAAGCGGGCCCCAGTAGGTGGCGTCGTACTCCTCGACGATCTGGAAGGTCCAGCGGCCCTCGGTCACGTTGCGGCCGACGAACTCGGTGCGGATCACGTCGGCCAGATCGGCGTGACCCGCGTCGGTGAGTTCGTCGGCGGCCTCGCCGAGCAGCAGGTCGGCATGTCCGCTCATCTGGTGGAAGTCGTACAGCCGACCGCGTGCCCGTTCGATCCACTCGAGCGCCTCGCCCAACTTGCCCACGGCCGCCACCGTGTCGTCGTCGACGCCGTCCGGTCGTCGATCTCGCTCCAGCCACGGTCCGTCCGTCATGGACGGTCGATACCCGTCTGCCCGACCGCGAAACGCGACGAGCCCACCGTCGTCGGTAGCCTCGGTCGGCGTGACACGGAGCTACATCGTGCGCACCTACGGGTGCCAGATGAACGAGCACGACTCGGAGCGCATCGCCGGCCTGCTCGAGGCCGACGGGCTCGTGCGCGCCGAGACGGAGGACGACGCCGACGTCGTCGTGCTCAACACGTGCTGCATCCGTGAGAACGCCGACAACAAGCTGTACGGCAACCTCGGCCACCTGAAGCCGTGGAAAGACGCCAAGGACGGCCGACAGATCATGGTGGCCGGGTGCCTCGCCCAGAAAGACCGAGACCTGGTCGCGCGCAAGGCGAAGCACGTCGACGTCGTGATCGGCACGCACAACGTGCACCGGGCCGCCGACCTGCTCGAGCAGGCGACCGGGAGCTCGGCGCCGATCACCGAGATCCTGGAAGAGGCGGTGATCGACGATCACGCCATGTTCCCCTCGGCGCTGCCGGCCCGGCGCGAGACGAGCTACAACGGTTGGGTCACGATCCAGATCGGCTGCGACAACAACTGCGCGTTCTGCATCGTGCCGGCCGTCCGAGGTGCCGAGATCAGCCGCCCGTACGACGACATCGTCGACGAGGTCCGCCGGCTCGCCGCCGACGGTGTCACCGAGGTGACACTGCTCGGCCAGAACGTGAACTCCTACGGCCGCGACCTCCAGCTCGCCGCCCGCCGATCCGGTGACACCGAGGCCAGGTTGCGCCCCCTGTTCGCCGACCTGCTCCGCGACGTCGGTTCGGTCGACGGCATCCGCCGCGTGCGGTACACGAGCCCGCACCCCAAAGACATGCGCCCCGACACCTTCGCCGCGATGGCCGAGACCCCGGCGGTGTGCAACTACCTCCACTATCCGCTGCAATCGGGCAGCGACCGCGTGCTGTCGCTCATGCACCGTGGGTACACCGGCGCGCGGTATCTCGCACGTCTCGCCGAGGCGCGTGCGGTGATCGACGACCTCGCGGTGTCGACCGACATCATCGTCGGCTTCCCCGGCGAGACCGACGACGACTTCGAACGCACCCTCGAGGTCGCGGCCGCCGCCGAGTTCGACTTCGCCTACATGTTCATCTTTTCGCCCCGGCCCGGCACCGAAGCGGCGGACATGGAAGCCGATTTCGTCGATCCCGCCGTCGCAGGCGATCGATTCGATCGGCTGAAGCTCGTCATCGAGCGCTCGGCGCTGCGTAAGCACCAGGCTCGCGAGGGGCTGGTCGAGGAGGTCCTGGTCGAGGGTCCGTCGAAGAAGCGTCCCGAGATCACGACCGGTCGCACGCGCCAGAACAAGCTGGTCCACTTCGCGGCACCGGAACCGTTGCGCGTCGGCTCGTACGCGCACGTCGAGATCACCCGCGGGGCACCCCACTTCCTCGAGGGCCGCTTCGTCGAACTGCTCGCCGAGCCGACCCACAAGCTGCGCATCCCCGTCGCATCGCTGTGAGCGGGCTGCCCCGGCGCGTGGCGGTCGTCGGGCCGACCGCCTCGGGCAAGTCGGCGGTCGCCCTCGCCGCCGCCGAGGCAGTCGGTGACGCCGAGTTGATCTCGGTCGATTCGATGCAGGTGTACCGAGGGATGGACGTCGGCACGGCGAAGCCGACCGCCGACGAACGCGTCCGAGTGCCCCATCACCTGCTCGATCTCGTGTCGCCGGCCGAGGAGTTCACGGTCGCCGAGTTCCAGCGGGCGTATCGGGACGTGCTCGGCGATCTGGCCGCTCGGGGCCGACGGGCGATCCTCGTCGGTGGCACCGGGCTGTACCACCGGGCGGTGATCGACGACCTCGACCTGCCGGGGGAGTGGCCCGACGTCCGCGCTCGCCTGCTCGCCGAGCTGCACGAGTCGGGACCCGAGGTGCTGCACCGACGACTGGCCGACGTCGATCCGGTGGCGGCGGCGCGGATGGAACCGACGAACGAGCGCCGCATCGTGCGGGCCCTGGAGGTGTGCGAGGGGAGCGGGCGGCCGTTCTCGTCGTTCGGGCCCGGTCTCGACGCCTACCCGCCGAGCGGGGTGACCCAGATCGGCCTGCGATGGGATCGTGCGGTCCTGACCGATCGGATCGCTGTCCGGGTGAGGGCGATGGTCGACGCTGGCCTCGTCGACGAGGTCGCCGGTATCCGGGCGTCGAGCGGCTTCTCGAAGACCGCCGCGCAGGCGCTCGGTTACAAGGAGATCCTCGATCATCTCGACGGCACCTGTTCGCTCGACGAGGCGGTCGAGCGGGTCACGGTCCGAACTCGGCAGTTCGCGATCCGCCAGCTGCGCTGGTTCGGGCGCGACCCGCGGGTGCGGTGGATCGACGTGGTCGACGACCCCGTCGCCGAGGCGGTGCCGGCGGTGATCGCCGCGCTCGAACGACCTACTCCGGCAGGGTGACGACACCGCCGGGGGATCGACCTACTCCGGCAGGGTGACGACCACGCCGCGGTCGCCGTAGGGGATCCGCTTGCGCTTCACGATCCCGCCGAGGGTGCCGAGTGCCTTGGTCACCTTGGTCATGAAGCCGTATTTCGTGACCACCGCCTGACGGATCGTCTCGAGTTCGGCGCCTTCCACCAGGCGCGCGGTCGCCTCGACCGGTTCCGAGCCGGACTTCGTGCGTCCGCGAGCGTCGCACGGCTGCACGGTCACCCGCTCGGTGTGGGCGAGGCGCTTCGCCTTGCCCGACCCCGAACTGGTCCAGAACCCGATCTCGCGCTCGCCGAGCGCTACCGACCACACCGGTGTCGCGACCGGGGTGCCGTCTCGCTTGAACGTGGTGAGCAGCACGTACTTCTCGTCGCCGAGTCCCATCTCCGCAGGCTACGCCACGCCGGGCGCCCGACGTGACGGAATCCTGCGGCCGATCTCGCCGCCGGACCTCTTGACCGAATCTCGTGGCCGATCCCGTCGAACCCCGGCCCCGGGCGGGCACCGGACGGCGTACGCTGTGCGGAGCACATGAGCACCTTGACGATCACCAAGCATCACGGACTCGGCAACGACTTCCTGGTCGTGTTCCATCCCGGTGTCCACGAGGCCGATCTGCCCGATCTCGCCCGCCGGCTGTGCGACCGCCGGCGCGGGGTGGGCGCCGACGGCCTCCTCGTCGCCGAGTCGGAGGAGGGGTACAGCGCCCGCATGGTGTTGTACAACGCCGACGGCAGTCGGGCCGAGATGAGCGGCAACGGCATCCGCTGCTTCGCCCAGGCCCTGGCCGCCCGCCGCGGCGATCTCGACGCCCAGCACATCCTGACCGACGCCGGTGCCCGGCTGGTCACGCTCGACGCCACCGACGACGCCGACACCGTGTTGGCGACGGTCGAGATGGGTTCGGTCGATCCGATCGACGAACCGTTCGGGTGGGACGCGCTCGGCTGTCACCCCGATCGGCCCGTCGCCCACTACAGCCTCGGCAACCCGCACAGTGTCGTCGGCGTCGAAGACGTCGACGCGGTCGATCTCCGCCAGCTCGGCACGACCGTGCCCCACGTGAATCTCGAGATCGTCGAACCCGGCGAGCAGACCGACGAGATCCGGATGCGCGTCCACGAACGCGGCGCCGGCATCACCGAAGCGTGTGGGACCGGAGCGTGCGCGTCGGCGGTCGCCGCGGCGTCGTGGGGGTTGGCGACGCCACGCGACGGCAAGCTCGTCGTCCACATGGACGGCGGCCACGCCACGGTCGCGCTCGACACGCCCGAGGTCGGACGGGTCACGCTCACCGGTCCGGCGACCTACGTGGCCACGATCGAGGTGAACGCATGAGTACCCCGTACCAGGAGGCGCTCGGCGCGACCCTCATCGATCGCACGATCCGGGAGAAGATCGTCCTGGTCGCCGTGGCGCTGCCGGACCAGACCGACGAACGGGTCGACCAGAGCCTGGACGAACTCGAGTTGCTCGTCGACACCGCCGGGGCCGACGTCGTCGGTCGGGTCGTGCAACGTCGCGACGCTCCCGACCACACCTGGTACATCGGCAAGGGCAAGGTCGACGAGCTGAAGGAGCTCTGCCTCGCCGTCGACGCCGACACGGTGGTGTTCGACAACGAACTCGCCCCCGCCCAACAGTTCAACCTGGAGAAGGTGCTCGGCCGGACGGCGATCGATCGGACGGCGGTCATCCTCGACATCTTCGGCCAGAACGCCCACACCCTCGAAGGCAAGGCCCAGGTCGAGCTGGCGCTGCTGCGCTACCGGCTCCCACGTCTGCGTCGCGGCAAGGGCGCCAAGCTCGCCCAGCAGCGTGGTGGCGTCGGTGCCCGGTTCGGTGGCGGCGAGACCAAGATCGAGGTCGACCGTCGTCGCATCATGCGTCGGATCACCAAGCTCGAGAGCGACCTCAAGGACCTCGCTGCCACCCGTGACCTCCAGCGCAAGAGTCGCCGACGCAGCGGACTCGCCAGCGTCGCCATCGTCGGCTACACCAACGCCGGCAAGTCGACGCTGCTGAACCGTCTCACCGACGCCGGCGTGCTGTCGGAGGATCGCTTGTTCGCGACCCTCGACCCCACGACCCGCCGGTTGGCGCTGCCCGGTGGCGAGCCGGTGTTGCTCACCGACACCGTCGGCTTCGTGCGCAGCCTGCCCCACGGTCTGGTGGAAGCGTTCAAGGGCACGCTCGAGGTCGCAGCGATCGCCGACTACCTCGTGCACGTCGTCGACGCCGGTGCCGTCGATCCCGAGGGTCAGATCGCGGCCGTCCGAGAGGTCCTGGCCGAGATCGACGCCGACCACGTGCCCGAGCTGATCGTGTTCAACAAGTCCGACCTGGCGCCGGACGACGCCGCCCAACTCGTCGTCGACCACCCGGGTTCGGTCGCCGTCAGCGCGGTCACCGGGGACGGCATCGACGACTTCCTCCGCACGCTCGCCGACCGCTTGCGCGCACTGACCAACGTCGTCGAACTGCTCATCCCGTACGACCGGGGCGATGTGATCGCGTCGGTGCACCGCGAGGGTGAGGTCGTCTCGACCACAGAGGCCGAGAAGGGTCTCACCGTGCGTGCACGGCTGTCCGACGCCTCGGCGGGCCGGCTCGCCGAGTTCGTCGTCGCCGAAGCGGGCTGACGGCTGTCACGGCTCACGTCCGACCCATCTCGTAGCATCGAGCCCGCATGACCCGAGAGCCGTTCGTCCCGCCGCCGTACCCCTACGAGCGCATCGATCGATTCAAGCACTACGGTGATCGCTTCGACGGCGGCCTCATCGACCTGTCGATCGGCACCCCGTTCGACCCGCCGCCACCAGCGGTCGTCCAGGCGCTCTCGAACTCGAACGCCGAGCGCGGCTATCCGCCCAGCATCGGATCCGTGCCACTGCGGGAGGCGATCCAGCGCTGGATGGATCGGCGGTTCGATCTCGACGTCCCGATCGATCAGATGGCCGTCGCGATCGGCACGAAGGAGTTCGTCGGCACCTTGCCGCAGTGGATGCGGCTCCGATCGCCCGATCGCGACACGGTGCTCTATCCCGAGATCTCGTACCCGACCTACGAGATGGGAGCGACGCTCGCCGGTTGCCGAGCGGTGCCGATCCCGATGACACCGACCGGAGGCGTGCAACTCGACGCCGTCGACCCGTCCGACATCGACCGCGCCCTGCTGCTGTGGGTCAACAGTCCCGGCAACCCGAGCGGCATCCTCGACGACCTCGAGGCCGCTGCCGCGTGGGGTCGCCGACACGGTGTGCCGGTCTTCTCCGACGAGTGCTACGTCGAGTTCACCTGGGACGGCCCCGGTCGCACGATCCTCGAACACGGTACGAGCGGCGTCGTCGCCGTGCACTCGCTGTCGAAGCGGTCGAATCTGGCCGGTGCACGGCTCGGGTTCTATGCCGGCGATGCCGATCTCGTCCACTACCTGCGCGAGGTCCGCAAGCACGTCGGGATGATGGTGCCGGGGCCGGTCCAGGCGGCCGGCGTGGTCGCCCTCGACGACGACGAACACGTCGCCGTGCAGCGCGACCGCTACCACTCCCGGCTCACCCGGCTCGCCGACGTGCTGCAACGCTGGTCGGGGCTCGACATCGAGATGCCGGGTGGTGGCTTCTATCTCTGGTTCCGGGTCGGTGACGCGTGGGAGTTCACCGAGCGCCTCGCCCGCGACGCCGGTGTGCTCGTGAGCCCCGGCGATTTCTACGGCGCCGCTGGTGCCCACTACGTCCGGGTCGCCGTGGTACAACCAGACGAGCGGATCGCCGAGATCGCCCATCGTCTCGGCGTCGACTGAAAGGCCACACATGCGACAGCGAGGACACGGACGCGGCGTGATCGCAGCGATCGGACTACTGCTGCTGTTCGCGGGTCTGGTCGGCGGCGGCGTGCTCTGGGTGCTCGCCGACCGCGAGCCCGAATCGGCCGCGGAGTCGTTCGCACGAGCCGTGCCCGGATGTACGACCACGCTCACCTTCGGTGAGCCGGGTGAGTTCTACGTGTTCGAGGAGCTGTCGGGCATCGTCGCCCCGGTCGAGGGCTGTCAGCCGAGCACGTTGTCCGGGCGACCGTTCACCTTCACCGTCGTCGACAGCACCGGCGTCGAGGTGCCGCGGGTCGCCGACGACAGCGTCTCGTACGATCTCGATGTCGGATCGGCGACGTCGGTCGCCCGGATCACGATCGAGGAGCCGGGCGAGTACCGGATCAGCGTGCTCGGTTCCGATCCGGCGACCGTGGCCGCCGTCGGCGGTGACCCCGAAGCGGGCGTGGAGCAGTTGCGTCAGGCGGCGATCGCCTCGATCGGCGGCGGGCTCGTGCTCGGTGCGTTCCTCCTGTGGTTGTCGGCGCGTCGCTCGCGACGGGCCGCGACGTTCGCGTCCCCGGCCGACCCCGGGTGGGGTGTGACCGAACGTGATCACGCCCGACGCGCCGAGGCACAGTCCGAGCCGACGCTGCCGGCTCCGTCGGGCGGGCGACAGGTGCCGGTCAACCCGATGGCCCCCGACGAGCGACGTGTCGCCCAACCGTGGTCCGTACCCGTCGGCGGAACTCCCGGGACGGCCGCGGCGCCCGCCGCGCCGCCGATCGTCGTCGACGGGTCCTCGACGGATGCTCCCGAGACGACGGATGCTCCCGAGACGACGGATGCTCCCGACACGTCCGACACCACTCCGGTGCCCGACGAGTCAGCGGCGAACCACGAACACGACGTGGCGCCGATCTCGACGACCGAACCGCAGGCCGCGCCGCCGCCGGGGCCGTCACCGGCGGTCGCGTGGCCGAGCGATCTCGAACCGTCGCCCGAACGCGACGACGCCGACGAATCGCCGTCCCGCAACGGGGGAGCGGACGACACGCCGGCGTGATCGGGTGAGCGCTGAGGTGCGAGGCGTCGCCGTCAGAGGCGACGCATGACGGTCACGACCCGGCCGTAGATCGTGACTTCGTCGGGCCCGAACACCATCGGGTCCATCGTGGAGTTGGCGGGGACGAGGATGACCTGGTCGCCGTCGGTGCGGTAGGTCTTCACCGTCGCCTCGTCGCCGGGGATGCCCGCGACGATGATCTCGCCATTGCGAGCCGTCGCCTGCTGGGCGGCGATCACGAAGTCGCCGTCGAGGATGCCGGCGTCGATCATCGACTCGCCACGCACGCGCAACATGAACAGATCGCCGTCACCGGTGAAGTCGGTCGGGACGGGGAAGAGCTCCTCGACGTTCTCCTGGGCCAGCACGTCGGTGCCGGCGGCGACGTCGCCGACGAGGGGGACGTGGCGGACCGGGCGCCGCTCCATCGCCACGCCCGAGTTGGGATCCCAGCGGACCTCGATGGCGCGTGGCTTGGTGGGGTCACGCCGGAGGTACCCCATCTTCGTGAGGGAGTTGAGGTGGCTGTGCACCGTGGACGGTGAGGTGAGTCCGACCGCGAGGCCGATCTCACGGACCGACGGCGGGAACCCGCGATCGCGGGGCTGGGACTCGATGAACTCGAGGATCTCTCGCTGACGACGACTGAGCGCTTTTTCGGCCATGGTCCCATCGTACAGACGTTCGTGGGACGAGTCAAACACCCGTTCGTCGGACAGGTGTTCCGAAATCGCGCACGTGTTCGGCGAACAAATGTCCGACTTCGGGTTGACGAACGAACGACTGTTCGGGTACAACTGTTCGTCGTACAGTCGTTCGGTCGAGTGGCCGAACGCATCAGGACGATTCCATCAGTCGGTTGGGAGACGAGATGAGCGCCACGATCAGCCTGCAGCACACCCCACGCACACCGCAGCGGCGGCGCGTCCACGACGGAGCCACGACGCTCCGTCCGGCCGAGTCACGCCGCGCCGTGCGTCGAGTGAGCGAGGCGACGTATCGGCGGCGTCGAGCCGTCGTCGGTACCGCCCTGGCCGCGTTCGTCGCGGTGGGTGCCGTCACGACGTACGACGTGTTGGCCGGCTCCGGCGGCGTACCTGCCTCCGCCGCCGTGAGCCAGCCGGCACGGAGCACGGTCATCGCCCAACCGGGCGACTCGCTGTGGAGCATCGCCGAGCGGAACCGCGGTGAGGTCGCTCTGGTCCGCTACGTCGACAAGCTCGTCGCGCTCAACGGCGGCGCGACGATCCAGGTCGGCCAACTGGTCGTGTTGCCCTGACCCCGACGGAGCACTCGACGCCCTGAACGGCTGCCCCGAGCGGTTGCCCTGAGCGGTCGCTGAACCGGGGCGCGACACCATCGGGTGCGCTTCCGGGCGACGCAGTAGCCTGCACCGGGTGCATTGTCCGACCTGTCACGCCGACGACACCAAGGTCGTCGATTCGCGCCTCGCCGCCGAGGGGGCGGCGATTCGTCGGCGTCGTC
>NZZV01000188.1 GCA_002698945.1 Acidimicrobiaceae bacterium | reverse complement strand
GGCATCAGCTACCGAACTTCAACGACCAAAGCTCGAGAAGGACTCACACCTCCTTGCCCGACGAGGCTGCCAGGCGTACGACGCGACGATGGGGTGGCCCACCGGCCACCCCATCCTCGCGTCATGGCGCCGTGAGTCGGGTCAGCGTGCCCGATCGCGCAGCGCCTTGACCTCGTCGTGGACGAGCTTCACCTGGGTCGCCTGGCGCTCGACGACGGTGCGCAGGTGCGACGAGATGTCGGCCTTCAGCGCATCGGCGTACTCGGCCTTGGCATGATCCTCGCCCTGTTCCGCGGCGTCCAGCACGCCTTGGGCGTCATCGCCGGAGACGGCGTCCTTGATCGACATCCACCCGCGGTGGAGCGCGCCGAGCAACGAGCTGTCCTCGTCGACCTGGTCGCCGTACTGGGCTGCGAGGTCGCGCAACTCCTGGGCGAACCTGCCACGCTGATCGGCGTAGCCACGGAACTGCTGGGCGATGTCGCCGCGGCCGTCGGCGTCGAGCTTGTCGGCGGCCTTGCCGAATCCGACCTTGCCGTCTTCGAGGGTTTCGATGAGGTCCTTGGTGACCTTTTCGTCGGTGCTTGCCATGGGATGAGTCCTTTCGTCGTCGGAGGTGACCGGCGACGTGCCGGCCGTCCGACGCGACCGGTACCCGACGCGGCACGGGTGGAACCGGCGTCGTGCCGATTCCACCCGTTCGAGTGACGCTGCGTTCGCGGCGCCGCCGTGAACGCCGCCGCGGCGGACGTCGGCGCCGGACCGATCAGGCGCAGCAGCCGCTGGTGCTGCCGGTCGATCCGCCGGTCGATCCGCTCGTGTCGGCGTGGGCCATCACGACGTTCTCGAGTTGATCGTCGTGGTCGGCCTGCTTCACGTACCACTCCCAACGGCCACCCCACGGGTCGGTGACCCACGTCTCGACCTTCTCCGCGAAGCAGCAGATCGTGTCGTCGATGCCGGTGGTCGCCAGACCCGCGTCGGCGAGTCGGGCTTCGGCGGCGACGACCTCGTCGGAGGACGCGGTCTCGACGCCGAGGTGGTTGATCGAACCCGGGGTCGCGTCAGGCCGCTCGAAGACGACGAGCTTGAGGGGCGGCTCGGCGACTTCCCAGTTGGCGTATCCGGGCTTGACCTTCGCTGGGCGGGTCGAGAACATCGCCGAGTAGAACTCGATCGCCTGATCGAGGTCGGGGACATTGAGGGCGAGTTGCAGACGCATGGAAGCGATCCTTTCATGTCGACGATCGGCCGTACTGGCCGCGTCGGTCGTGTTGGGTCACGTGGTGATCACGTGTCGGACACCTGTGAACTCACTTCTGACCTGAGTTCTGAACTGAGTTCACATTGATGTTGATCGATACGATAGCCATACGCATCGAAATATGTCAATATGTTTTTCGTGGACGAGTTCGAACCCTGCTGCGTGCTGACCACGCCACTCGACGAGACCGAGGCCGAGGCCCTGGCCCACCAGCTCAAGGCGTTGGCCGACCCGGTGCGACTCCGCATCGTCTCGATGGTCGCGACATCAGGCACCGGTGACGTGTGTGCCTGCGACTTCCCGACCATCCTCGACCGGTCGCAACCGACGATCAGCCACCATCTGCGTCAGCTGGTCACCGCCGGCATCCTCCAGCGCGAACAGCGCGGCAAGTGGGCCTGGTTCTCGCTCGTCCCCGGTGCGCTCGGCGGTGTCCGCGCCGCTCTCGGCGAGGGCGCGGAGCGCTCCCCCGCCGACGCCTGACTCGCCCGTGCCGGCGCCCGCCTGTGGCCGACAGGCGCCCGGGTGCCAGAGTTGACTCCGTGACGACTGGACCTCTCGAGTACGGCGACGATCTCCGAGCGAGGTGGACGGCGCTCCTCGCCGATCACGAGCGCCGCACCGCGCCGCTCGACGGACGCAAGCATGCCGCGGTCGCCATCGTCATGGTCGACAGCGACGCCGATCTCCACGACGGTGATCCGATCTTCGCCGACGGACCGAACCCCGACTGGAGCCTCGAGAACGTGCCGGGCGACACCTCCGGACTCGACGGACGCATGGAGGGCGTTGCCGGCGGCGCCGCGTTCCTCCTCTGCCGCCGGACGTCACGCCTCAACCGCCACGCCGGCCAGTGGGCGCTGCCCGGCGGACGCCTCGACCCGGGCGAAACCGCACTGGAGGCGGCGTTGCGTGAAGTCGACGAGGAGATCGGCCTCCGGCTCGGCCCAGACAGCGTCGTGGGATGGCTCGACGACTATCCGACCCGGTCGGGCTACGTGATCTCACCGGTCGTGCTCTGGGGCGGAGCGGACCCCGAGCTCAGGCCGTCGCCGGACGAAGTGCTCGCGCTGTACCGCATCGGCGTTCACGCCCTGCGCGACGGCGAGCCACGCCAGATCTCGATTCCCGAGAGTGACCGCCCCGTCATCCAGCTCCCGTTGGGCAACGATCTGATCCACGCCCCGACCGGTGCCGTGCTCTACCAATTCCGCCAGGTGGCCGTGCTCGGCCGACCCAACACCCGCGTCGACCACCTCGAACAACCCGTCTTCGCCTGGGGCTGACCGAACAGATGGTGTCGGATACCTCCTGTCCGTCCTGATCCGTCGAGCCATCCGCTACCGGACAGGAGGTATCCGACACCATCTGTCGCTTCGGGTAGCTTCCTGGGCATGTTCGCCGCCTACCGCGACACCGGGTACAGCATCGTGCTGTTCCTGCACATCGCCACCATCATCATCGCCCTCGCCGGCGCCGTTGCTCACCCGCTGCTGTTCAATCTCGAACGCCGACGAGCCGACGGTGACATCGCCGCCCTGGCCCAGCGGATCGAGGTGCCCTCGCGGATCTATTCGATCGCATATGTCGTGGCCGGCATCGTCGGGTTCGGGCTGGTCTCGATGGGCGAGCTCCCCTGGGGCGACGCATGGCTGTGGGTCAGCATCCTGCTGTGGGTCGCATCGACGGGCGTACTGCACGGGGCGTTGCTGCCCGCCGAGCGAGCACTGGCACGAGGCGACGAAGCCGCGTGGTCGAAGGTCGACCTGTTCGGCAAGATCATCACCGTGATGATCGTCGTGACGTTGTTCCTGATGACCGTCAAGCCGGGCAGCACCGCCGCGCTCTGACGGGCCGCTCCGGCTGCGCCGTCAGGCCGGCAGTTCGCCGTGCACCACGGCGTCGCCGACGGTCTCCCAGGCGCCGTCGCGATGGACGACCGCGCTCCCGGTCGGCAACTCGACCAGCGGGGTGTTCGCGAGTTCGCGTGCACGGGTGAGCTGGCCGGGCGACCAACCGTCGATCTCTGTCATCACCGCGACGCCCGACACCAGCCCGAGTCCGATCGTGAACGCGCCGCCGCGCCGATCGGTCATCGGATCGCACAGCGCGGACGCACTCGGCCCGGTCGCGATCAGGATCCCGCCACGTTCGAGGAGCCGCTCGATGGCCGCGAGCACCGGCGTGTTCTTGATCACGCTGCGCAGGTGGATCGCGGAGTCGCCGGCCAGGAACACGGCTGTGGCAGCGTCGATCACGGCAGCGGCGTCGTCGTTCGCGTCGGGCCGCGTGATCACCATCAGCGGCTCGACCTCCACCCCGATGCGGTCGCCCCAGGCACGGGCCGTGTCGACCAGGTCGGCCGGCCGCTCGAACGCGTCGGCGGTCGGCAGCATCACCACCCGATCGACGCCGTCGAGCAGCCGACGGTCGAGGTCGTCATTGGCGACGAACGGGCCGCCTCCCTGCAGTGCGATCACTCCGGCCATGGCCGCATGGTAGAGCGTCGGCGCGACTCCCACGCGTTCCGACTTGGCGCGGGTTACCCGCGGGTAACTACGGTGTGCCCATGGCAGACATCTTCGAAGTGGGCGTGGTCGGATCGGGCATCATGGGCGCCGGACTGGCGAAGGTAGCGGCTCGCGCCGGACACCACGTCGTCGTGCGCTCCCGCACCCTCGAAGGCGCCGAGGCGGTGCGCGACAAGCTCACGGCCGGCTTCGACAAGCAGATCGCCAAGGAGCGCATGACCGCCGACGAGCGCGACGAGATCATGGGCAGGATCCGCGTGACCGATCACCTCGGTCAGCTCGCCGACTGCGACCTCGTCATCGAGAGCATCGTCGAGGACCTCGCGACCAAGAAGGCGCTGTTCGCCGAGCTCGAACAGATCGTGAAGCCGTCGGGCATCCTCGCCACGAACACGTCCACCCTGCCGGTCGTGGAGTTGGCGATGGCGACCCAGCGCCCCGATCGAGTGTGCGGCATCCACTTCTTCAACCCGGCACCCGTGATGTCGCTCGTCGAGATCATCCGACCGGTCACCGCCAGCGACGAGACCATCGCCACGGCGACCGCGTTCGCGTCCACATGCGGCAAGGACCCGGTCCAGGTGCAGGACCGGGCCGGCTTCATCGTCAACGCGCTGTTGTTCCCGTACCTCAACAACGCCATCCGCATGATGGAGTTCGGCACGGCGTCGCGCGACGACATCGACAGCGCGATGAAGGGCGGATGCGGCTTCCCGATGGGACCGTTCGCCCTGCTCGACCTGGTCGGACTCGACACCTCGCTCGCGATCCTCGACGCCCTCTACGACGAGTTCCGTGATCCGAACTACGCAGCCGTTCCGCTGCTGCGACGCATGGTCGCCGCCGGCCGACTCGGGCGCAAGTCCGGGAGCGGCTTCTACGAGTACTCCTGACGGACGGCCGACGCCCGTGCGAGGATGGTGGCGTGAGCGAGCGGACGAGCCCCTGGACCGACGCGCCGCTCATCTCGCCCGTCGAACCGCCACCGTCGCGTTGGTCGATGCCGACCAACGGGCCGATCGACGACAGCGACATCGTGGCGGTGGGCGCCGATCTCGAACCGGGCACCCTGCTCGCCGCCTACCGCCAAGGCCTGTTCCCGATGCCGTACGACCGTCGTCGTATCGCCTGGTTCTCTCCCGATCCACGCGGCGTGATCCCGCTCGACGGGTTGCACGTGTCGCGGTCACTCCGCAAGAGCGTCCGCCGGTTCGACGTGGCGATGGACACCCGCTTCATGGACGTGATGCGAGCCTGCGGCGATCCGCGGCGACCCGGAGGGTGGATCAACAAGTCGTTCGTCGACGCGTACACCCGACTCCACGAACTCGGCTGGGCGCACTCGATCGAGATCTACGACGAGACCGGCGCGCTGGCGGGCGGACTGTACGGGGTGCGCATCGCCGGACTGTTCGCCGGCGAGTCGATGTTCCACCGGTCGACCGATGCGTCCAAGGTGGCGCTGGTACACCTCGTCGACTGGCTGAACCAGACGCGGGCGAGCCTCCTCGACGTCCAATGGACAACCCCCCACCTCGTCTCCCTCGGCGCCATCGACGTCCCACGAGCCGAGTACCTGAACATGCTCGCCGACGCGGTGTGACGACCCGCGAGTGGAGCGTGCCAGCACGCAACGCAGCCGACGCCGCCCGCCAGGGCGCACGGCTGCACGGAGGGAGCAGGCGAAGCGCAGCGGAGCCCAGTCCCGACCATCATCGACGGAGCACGGGCACACGGAGGGAGCGGGCGAAGCGCAGCGGAGCCCAGTCCCGACCATCAACAACGGAGCCCAGTCCCGACCACCAACAACGGAGCCCAGTCCCGACCATCAGAATTGATCCGACGCTGGTGGGCCGCCACCCACCAGCGTCGAAATCGGGCCGACCGTTTGTCCCAGGTGCCGGAGGAGCTGTTCCCACCACGAGGTTCGTGTACCGGCGGTTCGGTCGGACATGCTTGGTATCGGCCACCTCGACCCGACACTTGAGCGATGATCGAATGAATCCCTTCCAACGAGGAGTTCCGCGATGAGCGAACCACCCACCCGCGACCGTCCCTGGATGATGCGCACCTACTCGGGGCACTCCACGGCCGCGGCGTCCAACGCGCTGTACCGGACCAATCTGTCCAGGGGGCAGACGGGGCTGTCGATCGCCTTCGATCTGCCGACACAGACCGGCTACGACCCCAACTCCGAGATGGCACGTGGCGAGGTCGGCAAGGTCGGCGTGCCGGTCGCCCATCTCGGCCACATGCGCACCCTGCTCGACGGGATCCCGCCCGGCGAGATGAACACCTCGATGACGATCAACGCCTCCGCGTCGTGGCTGCTGGCGCTCTACGTGGCCAACGCCGAGGAGCAGGGCGTGTCGTCGGCCGATCTGCGCGGAACCACCCAGAACGACATCGTCAAGGAGTACCTGTCCCGCGGCACGTACATCTTCCCCCCGGTGCCGTCGCGCCGGCTGATCGTCGACATGATCGCCTGGTGCTCGCAGCACGCACCGAAGTGGAACCCCATGAACGTGTGCTCGTACCACCTGCAGGAGGCCGGCGCGACGCCGGTGCAGGAGATCGCCTACTCGCTGGCGACGGCGATCGATGTGCTCGACGCGGTGCGCGACAGCGGCCAGGTGTCCGACGACGACTTCGGACAGGTCTTCGGCTCGATCTCGTTCTTCGTCAACGCCGGGATCCGGTTCGTCGAGGAGATCTGCAAGCTGCGAGCGATGACCGAGATGTGGGACCGCCTCGGCGAGGAGCGCTACGGCGTCACCGACCCCAAGGCCCGCCGTTTCCGGTACGGCGTCCAGGTCAACTCGCTCGGGCTGACGGAAGCGCAACCCGAGAACAATGTGCAGCGGATCGTGCTCGAGATGCTGGGAGTGTCGTTGTCGAAGCGGGCCCGTGCACGGTCGATCCAGCTGCCGGCGTGGAACGAAGCGCTGGGCCTGCCGACCCCGTGGGACCAGCAGTGGTCGCTGCGCATGCAACAGGTGTTGGCGTTGGAGACCGATCTACTCGAGTACGACGATCTGTTCGACGGGTCGCACGTCATCGAGGCGAAGACGGCCGAACTGCGTGCCGCGGCCCAGGCCGAACTCGACGACGTGCTCGCCCAGGGCGGCGCCTTCGAGGCGGTCGACACGCTGAAGTCGCGCCTGGTGGCCTCGATGGCGGACCGGACGCGTCGCATCGAGAACGGCGACCAGACGGTCGTGGGCGTCAACGCCTTCACCGAGACCGCCGACGGACCGCTCGGCGGCAGCGAGGCGATCCTCACCGTCGACCCGGCCGTCGGTGCGGAGATGATCGCGGACGTCGTCGCGTGGCGGTCGGACCGCGACCAGGCGACCGTGGACGCCGCGCTCGCCGAACTGGCGCGGGTTGCTCGTACCGACGAGAACATCATGCCGGCGACGATCGCACTGGCGAAGGCCGGCGGGACGACCGGGGAGTGGGGTGCGGTCATGCGTGAGGTGTTCGGCGAGTTCCGCGCACCCACCGGCGTCGGCGGCGCCCTCGGCGGTGTGACCGGCAAGCTCGCCGACGTCGCGGCGAGAGTGCGCGACCTCGATGGAGGCCCGCCGCGGTTGCTGGTCGCCAAGCCGGGGCTCGACGGCCACTCGAACGGCGCCGAGCAGATCGCCGTCGCCGCCCGCGACGCCGGCATGGAGGTCATCTACTCCGGCATCCGGCTGACGCTCGACCAGATCGTGGCGTCGGCACGCGACGAGGATCCCGACGTGATCGGCGTCTCGATCCTGTCCGGCTCACACATGGAACTCCTGCCGGATCTGGTGGGCAAGCTGCGTGCCGAGGGCGTCGACTCGGCCGTCGTGGCCGGCGGCATCATCCCCGAGGCCGACCGCCGACCGCTCCTCGATGCCGGCATCGCCGCCGTCTACACACCGAAGGACTTCCAGCTCGCCTCGATCATGTCCGACATCGTCGACCTGACGATCCGGCACCGCGCTTCCTGACACAGATGGTGTCGGAACACAGATGGTGTCGGATACCTCCCGTGCAACGATCTGCAAGGGCGCAGGCTCCGGGATGCACGGGAGGTATCCGACACCATCTGTGCGTTGCCGAGGTGAACGCCGATGAGCACAGCATCTGTCGACCGGGCGACGGAACTCGTCTTCGGGGAGGGTGCCGACCGGGTCTGCAAGGACATCCCGGACGCCGCCTGCCACGAGCAACCGCGCAACCTGTCGGTCCACCTCGCCAGTCTGTCGGCGACCAAGACCGGCGACGGGCTGCTCGACCCGAAGCTCGTGCTCGCCTGGC
This sequence comes from Acidimicrobiaceae bacterium, assembly GCA_002698945.1. Classification (GTDB taxonomy): domain Bacteria; phylum Actinomycetota; class Acidimicrobiia; order Acidimicrobiales; family Ilumatobacteraceae; genus Ilumatobacter. The sequence goes on along the minus strand of NZZV01000188.1, from coordinate 1,979 downwards.
TGCTCGGCGCCCTGTCGGCCCCCGCTGCCGCGATCGGTGCGATCGTGCCGGTACGCGAGGCGATGGCGCTGCTCCCCCAGCTCTTCATCGCCGAACCCGTCCGCAGACTCCCCCGCCGCAAGTGGGTGTGGGCCGGCGCCTCGCTGGCTCAGGGCGTGGTGGTGCTGGCGATCGCGCTCGCCGCGTTCACGCTGGAGGGCGCCGTCGCCGGTTGGTCGATCGTCGGCCTGATCTTCCTGTTCGGCGTCGCTCGGAGCGCAGCGTCGGTCAGCTACAAAGACGTCCTCGGCAAGACGGTGTCGAAGTCTCGTCGTGGCACGGTGACCGGCACCGCCACGTCACTGTCGGCGTCCGTCGTCCTCGCGTTCGGGGTGCTGTTGTGGGCCGAGGTGATCCCGCTGACCACGACGGCGATCGCGACCGTGCTGCTCGTCGCCGGCGGTTGCTGGATCTTCGCCGGGCTCCTGTTCTCGTTCGTGCGCGAGGACGAGGGAGCGACCGAGGGCGGTCGGAGCGGGATCGGCGTGGCGCTCGGCAATCTGTCCCTGCTGTGGCACGACGGTCAACTCGGCCGATTCGTGGCCGCGAGGTCGCTCCTCACGGTCACGGCGGTCGCACCTCCGTACGTGCTCGCGCTCGCCCGCGAAGGTGACGACAGCGGGCTGGGAGTGCTCGGACCGTTCGTGATCGCATCGTCGATCGCGACGATCGTCGGTGGTCGTCTCTGGGGTCGGTTGTCGGACCGGTCGTCGCGGCTCGTCCTCGTCGGTGCCGCCGCAGCATCCACGCTCCTGTTCACCGCCGCAACGGTCGGGTCGGCGGCCGGCTGGCTGGAGAGCGCCTGGCTGGCGTCAGGCCTGCTGTTCCTGATCGTGCTCGCGTACCAGGGAGTCCGCCTGGGGCGTTCGACCCACCTCGTCGACATGGCGAGCGAGGAGGATCGTGCGGTCTACACCGCCGTCTCGAACTCCGTGGTCGGCATCGTGATCCTGGCGGCCAGCGGATTCGGCGTCCTGTCGAGCGCGATCGGGCTCTCGTGGCTGTTCGTGGTGTTCGCAGCCATGTCGGCGGCCGCGGCCGCCGTGGCCTGGACTCTCGACGACGTCCAGTAGCCAGAAGGGGTCAGGCACCTTCTGGTCGTGCCGCTGCACGACGGCAGGGTCGTGGAGACCAGAAGGTGCCTGACCCCTTCTGGTCGTGGTCCTATACGTCGACGGTGGCGCGCTGGGCGTCGATCCACGCCTCGAGTACCGGGCCGGACTCGAAGCTCGTGATCAGGGCGTAGCGGGGTGCGTCGCCGTTGTGGACGACGACGTGCCACAGCCGCTGGGTGTCGACGACGAACCGGGCGCCCTTGGTCAACGGGACGCGCCGCTCGGTCGCCGGGTCGGGCAAACCGTCGGCGCCGTTGTCCATGAGCAGCATGTAGCTGTCGGGGTTGTCGGTGAGCTCGACCCACGACCGCACGACCCACCCCTCACCATCGGGGTTGAACCGGTTGTTGTCGTCGCGGTGGATCGAGCGGATCGCCGTCTCTCGGTCCTGCGGTTCGAGCTTGATGACGCGGACGCGGCCGAAGTTGGCGCCGACGTCGTCGACGTAACGCCGTAGCGTCGGGGCGACCTCGGCGTTCGAGGTCCACAGGGCGTCCTTGTCGGTCTTGCCCTTGTCCCAGAAGCCGCGGCAATCGAGTTCGCCGTCGGCCGAGGCGATCGGCGCGAAGTTCGTGTCGCCACCCGACTTCCAGTCCATGTACTCGAGCGACTCCCACTCGGACGCGGGCACGTCGACCGGCATGGGCGACAGTTCGACGACACCGGCTTCGTCGAGCACGGGCATGCGGTAGTGATCGGTGTGGAGCGGGATCTTCACGCTCCAGTGTTCGGGCGTCGGCCAGAAACTCATGCGCGCCAGTCTACGAATCGTTCGGCGGTCGCACAGGGCACTTGGTCCCGCGCACCACCGGCGCCGTCGTCACG
>NZZV01000187.1 GCA_002698945.1 Acidimicrobiaceae bacterium | reverse complement strand
GCGAGACCCGCTTCGACTTCCTCGCGTCCTACTTCACAAACAACGTGCGCCTCCTTGCGCCCGTCTCGGCCGAGCCGGTCGAAATGCTGTTGATGATCTTCTCGGCGGCATGGCAGCTGCTCCTCGGCCTCGTCGTCTTTGCCGCCTGCTTCTGGGCCGTGATGACACCCGTCGTTTGGACGTTGGAGATGCTCTGCCCCGGCAAGGACGCGATTCCCATCTTCCAGCCGCCAGCCGATGCGAAGCACGTGGTGCTTCCATCGTTAAAGACGGCGGCGCTGTGGACGGCATCAACGCTCCAGGGCGCGCATCTCGCGCGGCCGAATTCGTGGATCGTCAAGCATGTGATCACGCCACTGCTCAGGCTGGGAAAGTCCCTCCTCGGGATCATCGCCACCGCTGCGATGGCGGCAATCTTTACGATTGACGCCACCCAGGCGTCGGCCCTTGCCGGGCTGGCTGCCCTGACACCACGGCACGTCGTCTGCTACAACAGCGCATCCGACTTCAACACCGCGCTGGTGGCACAGCACGCAAGCGAACGCGGCTTTCAGACGCTTGCATTTGACAGCCTCGCATCAACCTACGATGGATTCTTCCGCTCGCAATGCGATGCGGTCATCTACGACGAGACCCTGCTCAGCGGTGAGCTCATCAATCGGCGCAGGGTGACCGCGTCGACAGACCCGACGTACGCGCGCGTGCAAATGGCGGGCATCGTCGGCGAGTCGCTCAAGTGGGATCCCTATGGCTTCGTCATGACGTCCAACCACTCGCTATACGAATCGGTCAACCGCGTGCTCATCGGCATCGCCACCGACTTCACCGCCTCGACGCCGATGCCGGTCGTCGCCGACGGCACGCCGGTGTGCGAGCTGCCGGGATTCGATGGCAATCCCCACGCCTACGTGAAGCTGTGGAAGCATCACGCCGCCCAACCCCACGCCGATCGCATCAACGCCGTCGCCGTCGAGCGCGGCGAACCGTGGCTGGCCCGCTACGGCGGCTTCATCTCGAGCGAGTGGGAGTACGCCAAGGCGTTGCAGCTGCTCGAGGAGGCTCCCGAGGTCTACGAGTGCATGGACCACTGGGTCGAGGCGGCCGACTGGATCGTGTGGCAGCTGTGCGGCTCCTATCTCCGCAACGCGTGCACCGCCGGCTACAAGGGCATCTACCAGGGCGGCGAGTACCCGTCACCCGAGTTCGAGAAGGCGTTGAACCCCGACTTCGTCGGTTTCGCCGAGACCAAGCTCGACCACCGGATCGGCGAACTGGGCGAGCGCGCCGGTGGACTCACCGCGGAGGCGGCCGGGTGGACCGGGCTGCCCGCCGGCATCGCCGTGGCCGTCGGCAACGTCGACGCCCACGTGACCGCACCGGCGGCACGGGCGATCGAGTCGGGCCAGATGCTGGCGATCATGGGCACCTCGACGTGTCACGTGATGAACCACGACCATCTCGTCGAGGTGCCGGGCATGTGCGGTGTGGTCGACGGCGGCATCGTCGCCGGCACGTACGGCTACGAGGCCGGCCAGTCGGGCGTCGGCGACATCTTCGCCTGGTACGTCGACCATCAGGTGCCGGCGTCGTACGTCGACGCCGCGGCCGAAACGGGGGTCTCGGTGCACGAGCACCTGACCGAACTCGCCTTCGCCGAGCCACCGGGTGCGCACGGTCTGATCGCGCTCGACTGGGTGAACGGCAATCGATCGGTGCTGGTCGACGCCGGACTGTCGGGACTGGTGATCGGCCACACCCTCGCGACCCGCGCCGAACACGTCTACCGCGCACTGCTCGAGTCGACGGTGTTCGGGACCCGCATGATCGTCGAGACGTTCGGCACCGCCGGCGTACCGGTCACCGAGTTCGTCGTCGCCGGTGGCCTGTTGAAGAACCGGCAGCTGATGCAGACCTACGCCGACGTGCTCCGCATGCCGATCTCGACGATCGCGTCGGAGCAGGGCCCCGCCCTCGGTTCGGCGATCCACGCCGCCGTCGCCGCGGGCGCGTATCCCGACGTGTTGGCCGCGAGCGAGGTCATGGGTCGCGTCGACCGTGGCGTGTACCAACCCGACCCCGCCGCCGCGGCCGTCTACGACCGGCTCTACGCGGAGTACCGGCTCCTGCACGACTCGTTCGGGCGTGGCGGCAACGACGTGATGAAGCGACTCAAGCGACTCCGACAGGAGGCACTCGCATGACCGTGCTGACCGAATCCGACACCGTCCGCTCCCTGCGGGTGCAGCTGTGCGAGCTGCACGCGGAGCTGCCCCGCAACGGGCTCGTCGTCTGGACTGCCGGCAACATCAGCGCGCGGGTGCCCGACGCCGACCGGTTCCTGATCAAGCCGTCCGGCGTCGACTTCGCCGACCTGACGCCCGAGTCGATGGTGCTCTGCGACCTCGACGGTCGCGTCGTCCCCGGTTCGATCGGGTCGGAGCACGCACCGTCGTCGGACACCGCGTCGCACGCCTACGTGTTCCGCCACCTGCCCCACGTCGGTGGGGTGGTGCACACACATTCGCCGTACGCGACGGCATGGGCGGCCCGGCGCGAACCGGTGCCGTGCGTGATCACCGGCATGGCCGACGAGTTCGGCGGAGAGATCCCGGTCGGACCGTTCTCGATCATCGGCGACGAACAGATCGGCCGCGGCATCGTCGAGACCCTCGACGGGCACCGCTCGCGCGCCGTGCTGATGGCGAACCACGGTGTGTTCACGATCGGCACGAACCCACGCGACGCCGTGAAGGCCGCCGTGATGTGCGAGGACGCCGCCCGCACCGTCCACCTCGCCCGTCAGCTCGGCGACCCCGTTCCCCTCGAACCCGACCACGTCGACGCGCTCTTCGATCGCTACCAGAACGTGTACGGCCAACATCCGAAAGGAGCCATCTGATGGCTCGTTCCATCGTTCCCGATCTCTCGACGCACGAGGTGTGGTTCCTCACCGGCAGCCAGACGATGTACGGCGAGGAGATCCTCGCCCAGGTGGCCTCCCAGTCGCAGCGGGTCGTGGCGATGCTCGACGACAGCGACGACGTGCCGTGCCACATCGTGTGGAAGCCGGTGCTGACGTCGCGCGAGGCGATCCTCGACACGATGCTCGAGGCCAACGCGGCGCCGAACGTGGTCGGCATCATCACGTGGATGCACACGTTCAGCCCGGCGAAGATGTGGATCGCCGGGTTGTCGGCGCTCGACAAGCCGATGCTGCACTTCCACACCCAGGCCGACACCCAGCTGCCGTGGGGCACGATCGACTTCGACTTCATGAACCTGAACCAGGCCGCCCACGGCGACCGCGAGTTCGGCTACATCGAGACCCGGCTCGGGGTGGCGCGCACGACGGTCGTCGGGCACGCGTCCGACCCGACGGTCACGTCGCGCATCGGTGACTGGAGCCGGGCCGCGGCCGGGCGCCTCGCGGCGCGCAACATGAGCGTGGCGCGGTTCGGTGACAACATGCGCTACGTCGCCGTGACCGAGGGCGACAAGACCGAGGCGGAGGCGATCTTCGGTTCGCAGATCAACACGTGGGGCGTGATGGATCTCGCCACCCTCGTCGAGGCGGCCACCGACGACGAGGTCGACGTGTTGATCGAGGAGTACCTCGATCTGTACGACGTCGCCGCGTCGCTGCGGCCCGGCGCCGAGCGGCACGACTCGCTCCGGTACGGCGCCGCGATCGAGGTCGGGCTCCGCCGGTTCCTGGTCGATGGAGGGTTCACCGCGTTCACGACGACGTTCGAAGACCTCGGCACGTTGCGTCAACTGCCCGGCCTCGCCGTGCAGCGGCTGATGGCCGACGGCTACGGATTCGGCGCCGAAGGCGACTGGAAGACGGCGATGCTGGTGCGCATCGCGGCGGTCATGGGCGCCGGCCGTCCGGGTGGTGCCAGCCTGATGGAGGACTACACGTACCACATGGTGCCCGGCGAGGAACTCTCGCTCGGGGCGCACATGTTGGAGGTCAGCCCGTCGCTGTCGAGCGAGCGCGCCCGGCTCGAGGTGGCGCCGCTCGGGATCGGCGGCAAGGAAGATCCGGTGCGGCTGGTGTTCACCGCCGATCCGGGGCCGGCGGTCGTGCTCGCGTTGAGCGACATGCGCGACCGGTTCCGGCTCGTCGCCGCCGAGGTCGAGTGTGTGCCGCTGCCTGCGCCGATGCCGAACCTGCCGGTCGGGCACGCTGTCTGGCGTTCGAAGCCCGACTTCCGCACCGCCGCGACCGCGTGGCTCGCCGCCGGCGCGTCTCACCACACCGCGATGAGCAACCAGATCTCGACGCGGGTCGTGCAGGACTTCGCCACGATGACCGGCGTCGAGCTGCTGGTGATCGACGACTCGACCACCATCGAGTCCGCCGAACGCGAACTCCGCCTCAACCAAGCCACCTTCCGCTGACGCCGAACCGTCACACCGAACCGACTGCGTGACACCCCCGGCGTAGGTTTGTTCCAATCGGAGGTTCGCCCTCCCGAGCAGGTTCCAGCACGAAGGCGGAACGACATGTCGACCCGTAGCGAGCGATTCGCGCTCTATGAAATGATGAGGGATGCGTGGGGCGAGCCGCTCGCCTCCGCACTGATCGAAGCGATCCCACCCATGGCTCCCGACGACTACGCCACCAAGCACGACATCGAGCACCTCGGCGTGCAGTTGCGCGGAGAGATGTCCGAGCTGCGCGGCGAGATGTCCGAGCTCCGTGGCGAGTTGAAAGGCGAAATGGCGGCCCTTCGAGGCGAATTCCGAGCGTCGTCGCGCCACACCCTCGTCACGATCGTGGCCGCAGCGGTGTCGATCTGGCTGACGTTCTACTTGCCAGCGGTGCTCTGAGATGACGACCGACGAACCCCGGATCGTCCGGCTCCACACGAAGCTGGTCGAGGTGCTGGGCGCCGACGAGGCCGACACCTTGATGTCACTCCTGCTTCCCGGCCGCTGGGACGCGATCGCCCGTCGCAACGACATCTCCAGGCCAGTGCAGTCGCAGTAGCCCACGCGCCGACAACAGCTGCACCGGACGACACGAAGGCAGCGGTGGCCTACTGTGGTCGTCACCAGCTACGCCAAGGAGGCCGACATGGGACTGTTCGACAAGATCAAGGGACTCGGCAGGAAGCACGAGGCCCAGATCGACCAGGGCATCGACAAGGCCGAGGCGGTCGCCCACGACAAGGTCGGCGACAAGGTCGGTCACGACAAGATCGACACCGCCGCCGACAAGGCCCACGAGGCCGCCGACAAGCTCGCCGACGACTGACCGCTGTCGGCATTCGCCGCCTGGGACGTCTCCGACACCGTCGATCCGACCTCCGGAGTCGCAGACTGCTCCTGGTCAGCGGCCGAGGGCGACGATAAGGCCGGCGAGGCCGGTCGTCCAGGCGACCAGTGCCCAGGTCTGTGCCCGGATCGACTGATGCATCTCGGTCCGCAGGTTCGCCTCCATTGCCCGCATGTCGGCCCGGACTGCGCCGAATCCGGATTGCACCGAACCGAACTCGGCCCGCATCTCGGTGCGAAGCGCGTCCAGGTCGGACTTGGTGGCGACGTCGGCCCAGCCGACCGGCGGCAACAGACTCATGACGTTGTTCGCCACCCGATCGCGGGTTGCTGCTCTGATGAGTTCATAGATCTCGTGCCGTTCGGCCTCGCTGATCGACATGTCGGTCGACTTCCTCCGGTTCCAGGTTCCGGGTGGTCGTCCACCGATGCAGCGACCGAGCGGTCGCCACGAACACAGTACTAGCTGGGCGCGCGACCGTCAGCGGGAGCCTTGGCCGTCGTCGACCTTGATGGTGGTGCCGGTGACCGCTTCGGAGGCGGGCGACACGAGGTAGAGCAGGGTCGAGTCGAGCAGGGCAGGGTCGAGGAGGCGCTTGCGAGGGAAGTGCTGGGTGATGTCGCCCATGCGTTCGAGCATCCCGTCCATCATCTCCGACGCGAACGCCCCGGGCGCGATGCAGTTGACGTTGATGTGGTAGCGGGCCCATTCGACGGCGAGCACCTCGGTCATGCGGTGGATCGCCGACTTCGTCGTCGAGTACAGCGCCGCGCCCTGGCCGGAGTAGTTGAACGCGCCGACCGACGAGATGTTGACCATCCGGCCGGGCTGCTCGGCGGCGATGAGGCCACGGGCGACCTCGTTCGCGAGGAGCCACGGGCCGCGCAGGTTGGTGTCGAACACGGCGTCGGTGAGTTCGAGCGTCATCTTGTGTGCCCGTTGAGCATCGGGGATGCCGGCGTTGTTGATCAGGATGTCGACGAGCCCGAGCGCCTCGTTGGCGTGGGCGACCGCTCCAGTGATCGACTCCGCGTCGGTGACGTCCAGCGCGATCGGCACGCACTCCCCACCACTCGCCCGGATCTCGCCGGCCAGTTCCTCGAGCCGGTCCTCACGACGCGCCGTCGCCGCCACCTTGGCACCGGCCGAGGCGAGCGTCACTGCGAAGCGTCGACCGAGGCCGGAACTGGCGCCGGTCACGAGGGCCACACGCCCGCTCAGATCGTTCGACACGTACGGCAGGGGATAGTCGTCACTCATGTCGCCGAGCGTTGCAGACCGCGCATCGGGTCGCCGAGCCGCAGCGTCTCAGCCCCCGACCGGTCGACGGCGAGTCATGCAGCACCGTCGGCGACGTACCGGCGCCGCGACACGACGAGCAACGAGATGCCCGCGGCGAGCAGGAGCAGGGTGATCCGGAGCTGCCCGAAGGGCGAACCACCGGTCGGCGGGAGTTCGGGCGTCGGCGGGATGCGGACGACGGACGAGACCTCGCAGGGCACCTGACGGTTCCCCGACCGACAGTTCGAACCCGGACCGTCGGACGAAATCGTGTTGCGCAACAGACCGTCGCCCTCGCCGGTCACCCGGACGCGATACTCGATCTCGGCGGTGGCGTCGGGCGCGAGATCACCGGTCCACGTCAGCACGGTGCCGGCGAGTTGGACCGTGCCGACCGTGGCGGCGGGTGTGCCCGTGAGCGTTGCGTCGTCGAGCACGCCGACGAGATCGTCGACGACCGTCGCCGGGTCGAGCGTCGCCTGGCCGATGTTCGTCACGGTGATCGTGTAGGTGATCGTGTCACCGACGCCGACGGTCGAGCCGTTGCCGGGGTCGGACCGCTTCTCGACGTGCAGTGATCGGATCGGTGTGCGGGTCGTGCAGCCGCCCGGTTCGACGCAGTCGGCTCCCGGCGTCGGTGAGGTCACGACGTTCTCGAGCCATCCGTCACCCCCGATCGGATCGACGACGGTGACCTCGTAGGTGATCACCGCGCGCTGACCCGGATCGAGCGACCCCGTCCAACGCAGGGTGGAGGTTCCCGGCAGGAACTCGGTGGTGCCGGGACCGTTGACCCTGATCGCGTTCGGACCGCTCGCGGCGTCGAGCACGTCGGAGAGGTCGTCGTCGACGATCGCCTCGTCGTACGGCGCTTCGCCCGTGTTGGTCACCGTCACCCGATATGTGACCGTGTCGCCCGGGTCGACGGCGACCAGGTTGCCGGGCATCGTGGACTTCGCGATCGTCAGCTGTCGCGGCGGGATGTCGGCACACGCGTCCGCCGTCGTGTCGACATCGTTCACGTCGATGGTCGCGGTGTTCGCCAGTCCACCCGCTCCGCCCGGGCCGCTGCCGCACTCCTCGACGACCGCGTCGAGGTCGTCGACCGACACGGTGACGGTCACCACATAGATGTGCGTCGCTCCGTCGGCGATCGGCCGACCGGTGACGACCGTCGGGTCGCCGACACCGTCGAACGCTGGGTTCGTCGCGATGCCACCGGGAGCCGTGTTCGTCACGGAGATCGAGTCGACGGTCACGTCGTCGCCGTACTGCAACTCATCGGCGAGGTCGTACGCTGGACCGTCTCCATCTCGTTCGACACGCAGTTCGTATCGGACGGTCGTCGTGCCGTCGCCGTTGGGGGTGACGCCGAGCACGCGCTTGTCCAGGTTCGTGAGTGGAGGTTCGACGCATGCGTCGTCGGTGTGTTCACCGGTGCCCGACTCCATCGTGACCGAGTTCATGAGTCCGGTGCCGGCCTCGCTGCCGCCGAGGGCACAGTTGGCCGCTGCCGGCGTCGTCGACGCAGCGATCGTCACGACGGTGTCGACCCGGTACGTGTGCACGGTCGGGTCACCGTCGGCGCCGGCGATCGGCTGGCCGCTGACGATGGTGGTGTCGTCGACGCCGTCCCACGCGGGGTTGACCGTGATCGTGCCCGGTTCGACGTTCGCGACCGATGCCGACGTGACGGTGATGCCGTCGCCGTAACGGAGTTCGTCGGCGAGGTCGTAGACGTCGTCGCCTGCTCCGGCGTTGAGCACGGTGATCAGGTACGAAACCCCGTACTCGCCGTCACCGAGCGCTGTCGGTCCGTCGATGATCGACTTGGCGACGGTGGTGGACGGGAAGGGCACGCAGTCGTCGGCTTCGTCGGCGAGGCCGTCGGATTCGAGTGTTGCCGAGTTCAGTGCCCCGGTGCCGTCTTCGCCGCCACCGAGCTGGCAGTCGGAGTTGTCGGCGGTGATGGCGTCGATGTCGACGGTGACGACGACGGTGACCGTGTACTCGTGGACGTCGCCGTTGTCGATGGCGACGTCGTCCGCGATCACGGTGTCGGTGTCGCCGTCGAATGCCGGGTTGGTCACGATGCCGCCCGGCTGGACGTTGACGGCCGTGACATCGTCGACGGTCAGCGATCCGCCGAGCAGCAGGTCGTCGGTGAGGGTGTAGCTGGTCGCTCCACCCGACAACCTCGTCGCCGTCAGCTCGTACACCAACTCGAACTGCCGGTTCCCGAGCGGGTTGATCTCCGCCAGCACCTTGTCGAGCTCCGTGACGGGCGGCTCGACACAGTCGGCGTCTGCCGACGGGCCGGAGTCGCCGCCGAGCGACGCCGAGTTGAGGAGCCCCGTTCCGGGCTCACCCTGCTCGAGGTCGCAGTCGCCCGCGGTCGTTTCCAGGTCGTCGGGGATCGACACGACGACGGACACCTCGTACACGTGCTCGGTCGGAGCACCCGCCATCGCACCCGCGATCGGCTGTCCCGGCACGATCACCGTCGTACCGACACCGTCCCAGCCCGGATCGACCGTCACACCATCGGGCGCATCGGAGATCTCCGCCGACACGATCACGATCCCGTCGCCGAAGAGGAGTTCGTCGGCCAGCTCGTAGACGCCATCGCCGGCGCCGGTGTTCGTCACGGTCAGCGTGTAGGTCACCTCGAACTCGGCGCCGCCGAGTGCGTCGGGTCCGCTCGCCTCTTTGTCGATCGTGATCGCGGGCGGCTCGTCGCAGTCCGTGTCGTCGATCGACGCCTCGTTCACGGTCAGTGTGGCCGTGTTGAAGAAGCCGCTGCCGGCTTCGCCGCCGGTGACGGTGCAGTCGGAACTCTCGAACGTCACCTCGGTCGGGTCGACGGTGGCGTCGACGAGCACCTCGTAGACGTGGGTCTCCCCGTCGCCGATCGCGACGTCGGCCGCGATCGTGGTGTCGGCGGTGCCGTCGTAGTTCGCGTTGACGGGGACCGTTCCTGGTGAGGTGTTGCTCGCCGTGACGGCGTCGATGCTCGCGCCCTCGCCGTATTGGAGTTCGTCGGTGAGGGTGTAGGCAGGCCCGTCGCCGGTGCGGGTGACGGTCAGCTCGTAGGCGAGGGAGAACGTGCCGTCGCCGTTCGGCGTCACCGAGGTGAGGGTCTTGTCGATGGTCGTGGACGGCGCCTCGACACACTCGTCGTCCTCGGCGGGTTCACCGTTCGTGGTGAGCGTCGCCGAGTTGAGGAATCCGGTGCCGGTCTCGCCGCCGGCCACGTCGCAGTCAGCGGCCGCGGCCGCGATGTCGACCGGTGCCGTCGCGACGACGGTGACGGTGTAGGTGTGGACCTCTGGGTCACCGGCCGTCGCCGCTGCGATGTCGACGTCGGTCACGACGTCGGTGTCGGTCTCGCCGTCCCAGTCCGGGTTCGTGACGATGTCGCCCGGCGCGGTGTTCGCGACGTCGGCCGACACGACGACGATCCCGTCGCCGTACTGCAGCTCGTCGTCGAGGCTGTACTGGCCGGTGCCGGCGCCCGGGTTCGTCGCCGTGATCTCGTACACGATCTCGTACTGTCCGCCGCCGATCGGGGTCGGGCCGGAGACGGCGGCCTTGTCGATCAGCGGTTCGGCCGGGAGCGGCGCACACTCGTCGTCGCTCGTGGTCGTGTCGTTGACCGTCAGTTCGGCGGTGTTCAGGAAGCCGGTCGCCGAGGTCGGTCCGGTGCCGGTGTCGCAGTCGGAGTTCTCGAAGGTGACCGCGTCGGCGTCGATCGACGCGACGACCTCGATCGTGTACTCGTGGGTATCGCCATCTCCGATCGGAACACCCGTGGCGACCGCCGTGTCGAGCTGACCGTCGAACGCCGCGTTCGGCGTGACGCCGGTGGGCGCGCCGGTCACGGCAACCGACTCGACGGTCACGGCGTCGCCGTACTGCAGCGTGTCGGTGAGGTCGTAGACGGGACCGTCGCCGGTGCGTGTGACGCTCAGTGTGTAGGTCAGGGTGTAGGTGCCGTCGCCGTTGCCGACGACGGGCGCCAGGGTCTTGGTGAGTTCGGTCGAGGGCACCTCGGCGCAGTCGTCGTCGGTCGACGTCCCGGAGTCGCCCGTGAGGGTCGTCGTGTTGGTGAAGCCGGTGCCGGCCTCGCCGGGATCGGTCGTGCAATCGCCGGCACCCGGCGTCATCGTTGCCGGCGTCTCGGCGACGACGGTGACGGTGTACACGTGGACGGTCGGGGTGTTCGCCACCGCGCCGTCGATGGGCTCGCCGGTGACGATGCTGGTGTCGCCGGTGCCGTCCCACGACGGGTTCGTGGTGATGCCGCCTGGGCTGGTGTTCACGACGTCGGCGGAGATCACCGTCACGTCGGCGCCGTAGGCGAGTTCGTCGTCGAGGTCGTACGTGTCGGGCGCGGCCCCGTTGTTGGTGACCGTGATGTCGTAGACCAGCTCGTACTGCCCGTTGCCCAGCGGCGTCGGGCCGGTCACGATCTCCTTGTCGACCGACGTCGCCGGGAACGGCTCACACTCGGTCGCGTCGAGGTCCTGGCCGTCGATCGCGAGGCCCGCTTGGTTCATGGCACCAGTGCCGTCTTCACCTGCGTCGAGCGTGCAGTCGGAGTTCTGCGGGGTGGCGTCGGCGAGGTCGATCGCAGCGACGACGTCCATCGTGTAGGTGTGCGTCGCACCGGCAGCGATCGTGACGTCCTCGGCGATCACGGTGTCGGATTGACCGTCGAAGCCGGGGTTGACCGTGACCGTGCCGGGGGCGGTGTTGGTCACCGTCGGCTGGCTGACCACGCTCGCGGCGTCGTTGAGCATCAGGTCGTCGGTGAGGTCGTACGTACCGCTCGTTCCGCTGCGCGTGATCGTCAGCTCGTAGCTGAGGGTGTAGGTGCCGTCGCCGTTCGAGGTCTGGCTGACGAGCTCCTTGTCGAAGGTGGTCTGGGGGACGGGCGGACAGTTGTCGTCGCTGTCCGCACCGGAGTCACCGTCGACCGTCGCCGTGTTCAGGAAGCCGGTCCCGGTCTCGCCGGGCTCGAGCGTGCAGTCGGCCGCGGCCGGGTCGAGGCCCTGGGGCGCGGTGACCTCGACCTGAACGGTGTACACGTGCACGGTCGGATCACCCGGCGCCGCTGCGGCGATCGGTACTCCGACCACGACGGACGTGTCGGTCTCGCCGTCCCAACCGGGGTTGGTGACGATGCCGCCGGGGCTCGTGTTGGCGACGGAGGCGTCGACGATCGTGATCCCGTCGCCGTACATCAGGTCGTCGTCGAGGTCGTAGGTGTCGGGTGCGGCGCCGGTGCTGACGACGGCGATCGTGTACTCGATCCCGTAGTTGCCGTTGCCGAGCGGCGACGGCTGGCCCGTGGTCGTCTTGATGACGGTGGTCGCAGCGATCGGCTCGCAGGCGTCGCTTTCCAGCGTCTGGCCGTCGATCTCGACGGACGCGGTGTTCGAGAAGCCCGAGCCGTCCTCGGCGGCACCGACCTCACAGTCAGAGTTGGCGTAGGTGATCGCCGTCGGGTCGACGGTGGAGTCCACGACGACCTCGTACGTGTGGGTCTCGCCCTGCTGGATGAGCACGTCGTCGGCGACCAGGGTGTCGGTCGTCCCGTCGAACCCCGGGTTCGTGGTGATGCCGCCCGGCGTGGTGTTCGACACCGCGACCGAGTCGATCGTGACGGCGTCGCCGTAGCGCAGCTCGTCGCGAAGGTCGTACGTGCCTTCGCCGCCTTCGCGGGAGACGGTCAGCTCGTACGTGAGGGTGTACGTGCCGTCGCCGTTCGCGACCGTACCGACGAGTTGCTTGTCGAACTCGGTGGTCGGCAGCTCGGTGCAGGCGTCGGCGTCGGTCGGAACGCCGCTGGTGGTCATCGTCGCGGTGTTGAACGCACCCGTGCCGTCCTCGCCGATGCCGAGTTCGCAATCGGCGTCCGCTGCGGTCGTTCCGGGCGGCACCTCGACGACGACGGTGACGGTGTAGACGTGCACGGTCGGCACGCCGTTGTCGGCACCCGCGATCGCGGCGCCGGTGGCGACCGTGGTGTCGCCCTCGCCGTCCCACGTCGGGTTGACGGTGATGTCACCCGGTGTCGTGTTGACGACGTCCGCCGAGGCGACCGTGAGGCCGGCGCCGTACTGGAGGGTGTCGTCGAGGTCGTAGGTGCCGTCCGCGGCGCCGGTGTTGGAGACGGTGATCTGGTAGTCGATCTCGTACTGGCCGGGTCCGACGGGGGTCGGGCCGGTCGTGATCGCCTTCGACATCTCGATGCGGCGCACGGGCACGAGGTTGTGGCAGTCGGGGTCGTACGCCGGGTCGTCGGGATCGGTGATCGGCGGCTCGGGGCAGTCTCCTCCCGTCACGACGTTCTCGAGCACGTTGTCGCCGATCTGGACGATCTGGACGTCGAGTCGACCTTGGACCATGCTCGGGCCGTACGTGTCGCGAACCTCGATCTCGATCGTGTTCGTCCCGGCGGTGACCGGGATGTAGGCAGTGCCGTCGACGGCCGGCTGGTTCCACTGGCCGTAGACGCCGGCGTCGACGCCGTTGATGCGGACGCGGGCGCCGCCGTCGCCGCGGAAACCCTCCGTCAGGACGGTTGCGACCGCGTTCTCGGGGGAGGTGAACGTCTTGGTGAGCACCCAGGAGTTCGGTGCGGTGTCGTAGCCGGTCCAGCCACCCGGGTAGCAGCCGCCACCGTTCAGGTTCTGGTCGGCGACGGGTGAGAGCGCCGGTCCGAACCAGCCGTGCACGTCGCCCCAGATCGCCGCGAACGGGATGGTGCCGTCCGGCGGGTCGAGTGTCGCGCATCCGGGATCCATGTCGTACGCGGTGACGGTCCAGCCGTCGGCGTTCTGGTTGTTCGCCGTGTCGAGCACGTTGATGGTGGTGAGTTCGCTGCCATCTCCGCCGAACACGTCGACCGTGTAGGTGATCACGGCCTCTTCGCCCGGTTGCAGGGTGCCGGTCCATTCGAGTTCGGGTTCGGTGTACGTGACCGACCCGAGGTTCGTGGACGCGTCACCGTTGTAGGTCGCGTCGTCGAGCACGCCCGTGAGGTCGTCGACGACCGTGTCGGTGATCGGTACCGAACCGTCGTTGCGGATGGTGACGGTGTACTCGACCGTGTCGCCGGGGGCCACGGATGTCCCCTCGGGTGGGTTCGACGACTTCTCGACCGTCAGGCCGGCGTAGACGACCGGGTAATCCTCGACCTCGCCGGCCGACGCCGATCCGGTCGGGAGCACGTCCGCGAGATCGGTGTCGCCGGGGAACAGTCGGAACCTGGCGTAGGTGTCGTCGGTGGTCGTGGGCGCGGGGAACGTCAGGTCGAATGCTGCGTCGTTGCTGCCGTCGGGCACGGCGACCGTCTGGAGTTCGCCGGGATCGAACGTGCCGCTGCCGTCGAGATCGATCCAACCGGCGAGGATCGCGTCCTCACCCGACGTGTTGGTCGCGTCGACGGTGACGGTCGTGCTGACGCCGGGACGGATCTGGATCGGCGCGGCGACGCCGTCTTCGTCGTCGATCCCCGTCAGGTCATCGCCGTCGGCGTCGGCGGTCGGGACGCCGTCGACGTCGGCATCGATCGACGAGCCCAGCATCAGTGGCGCCGTGTTGGTCGCGACGTCGTAGTCGGCGATGCCGTGGCGTGGGCCGTCGGCGGCCAGCGTGGTCCCGTAGCTGTCGGGCGCGTCGGCGAGGTCGATCGGGAGTCCGGCCAGGAAGCACCGGGCGCCGTCGTTGTTCGACGACGACGGACCTGACGAGAAGAACACGGTGTCGCCGGTGTTCATGTCGATCCGCCAGATGCCGCCCGTGATGTTGTCGGACGCGTACATGAAGCCGTCCACGTCGGAGTAGGTCGCACCGAATCGGCCGACGTCGTCGCCATCGGGGTGCTGCATGACGCCCAAGTCGTTCACGACCGTGAAGTCGTGGGTCGTGGTGTCGAAGCGAACGACCGAGTCCGAGGTGGCGTTGGCGGCGATGCCGTACAGGTCGCCGTCGTCCACGTTGTACGCCCAGTCCCACGGCGCGTTCAAAGCGTTGGGCACGACGGCGGAACCGGCCGCGACGACCTCGAAGTAGGTCGGCGAGGACGGGTCCATGTCGATCTCGGCCCAATGCATGGTGGTCCCCGACGCGAACCCGACCCAGAAGTCGCCGTCGGCGTCGAACTCACCGATGTACGGGCGCCCCGTCTCCAGTGTCGGCGGCATGTCGGGGAACGTCGTCCAGTTGCTCGGCAGGCCGAGCGGTTCGGTGACGTAGCCCTCGCCGAGCCGCCACATGCCGGAGTCGTCGCTGCTGAATCCGTAGATGTAGTCGTCGAGGGGGTTGTAGCCGGTCGCATTCAGGTCGCCCAGGATGTCGCTGGCGGCGACGGAGCTCGACCCGGTGATCAAGTTGATCTCGTAGGCGTCGGTCGGCTGCTCCTGGAACAGGATGCCCGGACCGGCAACACACTCGAACGGAGTCAGCATCGGCCCGGTCACGAGGTAGTCCTCGACCTCGCCGCCCGCCGCCGCGCCGGTCGGCGACGGGTCCGCCACGTCGCCGGGGAACAGACGGAAGCGTGCGTACGTCTCGCCGCCGAAGAACGACACCTCGTCGAACGTCAACTGGTAGGTGCCGGATGCGGGCACCGCGACGAGTTCGCGCTCGCCCGGATCGTCGAAGTCGCCGTCGGCGTTCAGGTCGACCCAGCCGGAGAGCGTCGCTGTGGCGCCCGTCGTGTTCGTCACGTCGATGTCGATCGTGGTCGGGCCACCGACCTCGAGCGCGATTGGCGTCGGCACACCGTCCTCGTCGTCGAGGTTGGTCGTGTCGTCACCGTCGGCCGCAGCGCTCGGCTGACCGTCGGCGTCGAAGTCGATCTGTGCGCCGAGGAACAGACCGGCCACCACCTGGTGACGGGCACCGTCGTCGGCGAGCGTCGTGCCGTACGAGGCAGGCGCGTCACCCATGTCGTCGCACGCCGGTGGCTGGATGCTGAGCGCACCGTTGCCGTTGAACCCGAGCCCGGTGT
Organism: Acidimicrobiaceae bacterium; assembly: GCA_002698945.1. Taxonomy (GTDB): domain Bacteria; phylum Actinomycetota; class Acidimicrobiia; order Acidimicrobiales; family Ilumatobacteraceae; genus Ilumatobacter. The sequence goes on along the minus strand of NZZV01000187.1, from coordinate 6,405 downwards.
TGCCACCGCCGGTCGAGGCGACCTCGAGATCGGTGACGCCGTCGAGCACGACCTGGAAGCGGCTCTCCGGATCACCGCTCCAGTCGCCGTTGCCGACGAACTCGACCTGGCCGCCGCTCTCGTCGATGTCGACGGCACTGCCCTGGGTGACGGCGTACGAGGCCAGATCGGCTGCATCGAACGTCATCGTTTCCTGGCTGGCCGGCGGACCGTCGAGGTCGTTGACGGTGAACGCACCGCTGACCGCGATCGGCGTCGTCGTCCCGGTCTCGTAGAACGAGTAGCGGATGGTGGCGTTCCCGTCGAGGAACCAGCCGGCGCTCTGGGGCCCGAGCGAACTGCCCGAACCCGGCTGCGTGCCGACGAAACCGTTCACGCTGCCGCCCGACCCGGGGTTGAGCTGGCCCGCGAGCAGTTCGACGACCATGTCGACCGCGACGCCGTCGACGACGGTCACTCCCGTGTAGCGGGCGGTCGACCCGACGCCACCGGTGCCGGTCGTGTCGGTCAGGTTCGAGAACGTGAACGACGTGTACTCCACGTCGTTGTTGACGCAGGCGTCGGGCGTGATCAGGCGCTCGATCAGCACCTGGTAGTCCTCGACCTCGCCGTCGGGCGCCGGTCCGGTTGGTTCGGCGATCGAGGTGGCGTCGGTCGAGTACCGCACCCGCACGTACGTGGTGATGTCGGTCGGGTTCGTGCCTTGGGTGAACGTGATCTCGTTGACGCCGGCGACGACCGGCTCGGCCGCAGCCACCTGTTCACCCGGATCGAAGACGCCGTTCAGGTCCCAGTCGACCCACACCGACACGAAGCCGTCGGCCGTCGCGGTCACGTCGAGGGTGTTCTCGATCGGTTGCAGGGTCACCGGATCGAGCCCGGTCCGCACGGTCGGCGACGGGTACCCGAGGTCGGGGTTGAAGGAGACCCCAGATTCGTCGTCGACGCCGTTCGTGTCGTCGCCATCGGCGGCGACTGTCGGTTGACCATCGTCCTCGGGGTCGATCGTGTTCGTCCCGAGCATCACCGGCGCCGAATTGGTACCTGCGTCGTAGCCGGGCACCGCGTGACGTGCACCGTCGCTCGCCAGCAGCGTGCCGTAGCTGTCGGGGGCATCACCGAGATCGGTGTAGACCGACGTTGGACAGCGGGCGCCGTCGTTGGATGTCGACTCCGGCCCCGTAGCGAAGCGCTCACGGGTGGCGGTGTCGACCTCGACTCGGTGGATCACGCCGCCGGTGTTCAGCGAGCCATAGATGAAGCCGTCCGCGTCGGCGTAGATCGCGCCATAGCCGGGGGATGGCGCAACGCCGAGTGTGCCAAGGTTCTCGAACAGCTTGTTCGCTCGGTCAAAGCGGTAGAGGCGAGTGTTCCCAGTGCTCGGGTCCCTAGCGATGGTGTACAACCCGTCGGTATCCGGAACGTATGCCCAGTCGGCGAAGCTCCATGATGCGATACCGCCGCCCTGGACACTGCCGGTATCGACGAGAGTCCAGCTCACCAGGTCGATCTGCCACCAGGTGGTGGCGTCCGATATCCAGTAGTGGCCGTTGTCATCGACGTCTCCGATGTGCCTGCTACCGACAGGGACGCCAGGCGGGTAGCCGAGCTCCTCGACCGACCCGTCGGCACCGACGCGAACGATCTGCTGAGGTGAAGTCACCTGAACATGTCCGTAGACGTAACCATCGAGCACGTTGAACCCGACCGCGTTGATGTTGCCCGGGTAGAAGTCCTCCGCCACCAGGGTCGAGTCGCCGGTGACGAGATCGACCTCATACCCGTCAACAGTGTCGGTCTGGAACAGTAGACCAGGTGCGTTGCTCGCGCACTCGAACGGCGGTGGCGGTTCGAAGGTTACTGACGAGCAGGCGGGGTCGTTGACGCCGACCGAGTCGGTGATGTTCGCCGCGCAGTTCTCGTACGTCGCTGCCGTGGGCGACGTGACATCGACGGTGACGGTGCACGACACCTCACCCGTTGCCAGATCGCCCGCGACGTCGATCGTGCCGCTGCCGGCAGCCGCGGTGACAGTGCCGTTGGTGCAGGTGGACGACGCGTTGGGGGTGTCGGCCACGACGAGCCCCGCGGGCAGGGTGTCGGTGAACGACCATCCGGTCTTGGCCGCGAGGTCGGTGGTGTTGGTGATCGTGAACGTGAGCGTCGAGTTCGCGCCGACCGGGACCGTCACCGGAGCGAACGACTTGTCCAACTGCGGTGTCGTGTCGAGCACGACGATGTCGTCATACGCATGGTCGTTGCCGCCGTCCTCTCCGTTGGCGTTCCGCATCACGATGCCGAGCGAGCTACCGCTGAACAGCACCGAACCGGACGACGTGAACGTGGCCACCTCGTCGCACGGGGTGATCGGTGTGACGTTGGCGGAGTACTCGGTGCCTCCGTCGACGAGGAAGAAGTTCAGCTCCGGGGCACTGGCAGAGCAGTTGATCGCCGCCACGTTGACGGAGAAGCCGATGTAGCGGTCCTGGACGCTCTGCGCGAGCGGCACCGGTCCGTCGGTGGCGAACTCGATCAGATTGGGTCCCGGGTCGCCGGCCGTGTACGCCGCGACAGCGTGGTTGTCGGCGGGCGATGCCGAACCGTTGTGCGTGCCCAGCTGCTCGGCCAACGAGCGGATGGCGGCGGGGCCGCCGGCGCTGGCTATGCCGCAGGCGGCATTGTCGGGGCTGTTCTGGCTGGTGATGATCCCGTTGCACGCCGCCGGGTCGGCCCACAGGCCCTCGGCGGTGTAGGTCGCACCGCTCGCGCCGACGTAGTCGACGAGCAGATCCTCGGCGCCAGCCGGGACCTCCTCGAAGTCCTCGACGAACAGCACGAGGGGATCCTGGGCCACGCCGGGGGTTCCGGGGGCCATCACGAACGAGCCGGCGCGCTGCGGAGTCGCGCCCGTCGGTGCCGCCTCGGCGTTCGCCGGGGCGATCACGAGTCCGACGCTCGCGACCAGCGCGACCGCCAGGAGCGCCCGCAACCAAGCATTCCGGCCCGGGTGCCGTCCGCGGCGCGACGATTCCGTCCCGCCGCCCCGACTCCTGCTCGTCTCGTTCTGATCCACGTCGCCCACCTTCCGCAGTCGGTCGTCGACGACCACGCTGCGCGCGCCGTCGACTACGGGAAGATTGACCGGTGTCACCCACGGAGGGAACCCCACGAATGAGGTATTCGCCGTCGCGAGAACTTTCCGACCGAAAGACACCACTGGTCGAGGCGCGTCGGCTGGACTGCCTATGGGGACTCGACCCTGCCTCCCCCACTCCCTCGTCCGATGCCACCCTCCATCTCAGGTCGAGATCGACCCCCCGAACCGACCGCCACGAACCGCCCCGTCGTGGCGGTGATCGGACCGACCACACTGACCGTCGGCGGCCGGTCGCATCCATTGCCGACCGGGCAGGCCTGGGTCGTGCTCCAGCAGCTGTTGCTCCGCCCGCACCAGCCCGTCCCCGCAGAGACGATCATCGACGTGCTCTGGTCCGAGGTCCCCGTCGCACGGGCCCGACGCCGGCTGCAAGGGGTGATCTCGCGCCTGCGCCGAAACCTCCCGCCCGGCAGCATCGACGGCGACGCGCAGAGCGGCTATCGCCTCGTTGGCGACATCACCGTCGACAGCGTCGAGTTCGAGCATCTGGTCGGACGGGCGCGCGACGGCGACGAGGACGCGGCCGCCGCGGCGCGGCGACTGTGGCGCGGGACGCCGTACGCCGACTTCGACGATTCGCACCTTCGACGTGCCGCACGGCTTCGGCTCACCGACCTGTTCGCCGACCTCGTCGCGAGCGACGGGCGATCCGAGCACGGACGATCCGAGGACGGATGGTCGATCGACGTGGAGGTCGACCCGATCGTGCGGGCGCGCCTGCTCGAGCGGCTCCCCACATCCGGCGACGGGGCCTTCGTGGCCATCACGGCACCGACCGGGTACGGCAAGTCGACGATCCTCCGCCAGTGGAGCGCCCACCTCCCGGCCCGGGCGGCGTGGGTCGAACTCGACCCGGGACACGACGATCCGACGCGTTTGGGCATGGCGATCCACGATGCGCTCTCGCGCACCCTGCACGCGTCGACGCACCACCATCCGGGAGACCGACTGCTCCGCACGGTCGAGCGGGCGATCGGGAACCGACCTCCGACCGTGATCGTGCTCGACGGTCTCCATCACCTCGGGCAGGCCGACGTGCTCGACGAGCTGGGCCAGCTGATCTCGGCATCGATCGTGACCGTTGCCGTCGCATCCCGGTCGCCGCTCCCCTCGGTGATCGGTCGGCTGATCCCTGCGACCGACTCGGTGCTGCTCACCGAGGACGAACTGGCACTGTCACCCGCCGAGGCCACCGACCTGCTGCAGCGAACGGCGACGATGGCACCGCTCGACCCGGGATCCTACGAGTGGATCGCCGAGTGGATCATCGACGTCACCGCCGGCGTTCCGGCGGACACCGTCCGACTCCTGACCACGATGGAGCGCATCGTGCGACGGTCGAGAGCGTCGCAGGTCGACGCGATCGATCGCTGGTACGACGTGCTCAGCCGCCTCGATCGCCTGCGACCACGCGTGACCGGCATTGCCGCGCCTCGGGCATCGACGACCCCGACCTCGCCCGAGTTGGCGGCGTCGATCCGCGACGCCCTCTCCGAAGGCGACTTCGCGACGATCGAGCACTGGGCCAGGACCGTCGTCCTCGACCATCGGATCACCGCCGAGACCCGCGCGACAGCGGCCGTCGCGGTCGCCTCACTCGAGCCGGCTCGTCGCCACGGGTGGTCGGGCGAGCGCGACCTCGACCCGGCGGTGCGATCGGCGGCGCACGCCGGTCGCGCAGCCGACCTGGCACGCGCCGGCCGGACCGCTGCGTCCCGGGCGGCGGTGGCAGAGTCCCGTCGATTACTGACGCCCGGCTCGCCGTCGGCGGCGACCGTGGTACTGCTCGCCATGGTCGCCGCGACGACGGAGCTGATCGACGACGGCTCGATCTCCGATGACGGCATGCGTCAACTCCGGACCGCCCCGGTGATGAGCGGAGCGCCCTGGCTCACCCGCTCCGTCTTCGGCCTGATCGCGCTCGACACGCTGCTCGACGGCGACACCGAGTTCGCCGAGGCGATGCTGCGCCATGCCGAACGACGCGAGCCCGAATACCGACCGATCGTGCTCCCGCCCGACGACGTGTACGGCGCGCTCACCCAGACCCTGCTCAGCGTCTCGTCCGACGCGACCAACACGGCGGCGATGTCGATTCGCTCCATCGACGACCTCGCGAAGCGCTCCGACGAATGCGGCTGGACCGTGATCGCCGAGCTCTGTCGGGTCGCACTCATGGCGCTACCTCAGGGCACGGTGCTGCCGCGAACCGATGGCCCCGAAGCCGCCGGGCATGCACTCGCCCGCCGGATCGACGCCTTCCTCGAGCGCCGGACCGAGATCGCCGACGACGCCGCACGCCTGGCGACCCTGTCCGAACGCGAGCGTCTGGTACTCGAACGGCTCGCCAGCGAGCACACGATCACCGAGATCGCCGCTTCGCTCTTCGTGTCCGTCCACACCGTGCGTTCACAGACGCGGTCGATCTATCGGAAGCTCGGGGTCACGTCCCGCAACGCAGCGGTCGCGGTTCGCCACCGCGCTGCGGGTGCAGGTCGGATCAGCGACGAAGTCGACGATGGGCACGGACCCGCATGACCGCACCCTGCCGCGAGCGGACGCCGAGTTTGCGAAATGCCGTCTGCATGTGACCGGCGACGGTCGAGGGGCTCACCTCGAGCAGTTCGGCGACGTCACGGTTCGACAGTCCGTCTCCCACCAGTTCGACGACGCGCCGTTCGCCTTCGGTCAGCTCGTCGACCGCGACGGCGGTGGGATCCTGCACTGCGAACGACGTGTCGAGCAGCGTCCGGGCGCGGATCATGAGGTCGGCGTCCTCGCACATCGCCAACAGGACGTCGACGTCGTCGATGCGCCGACTCGCCACGAGGGGTTCACCGACACTCCGGTAGGCCATCGAGAGCGCGAGATAGACCGGGATCAACTCGACATGCCAGCGCAGGCCCCACAGCGTCGCGGCGAGCGGCTCGAGACGATCGATCGCGGAGCGAGCCGCCGACTCGTCATCGGTCGTCATCAGGGTGATGATCGCGTCGGTGGCGACCAGACGGGCGGCGCCGAGTGGGAGGGGCGTGTCGACGTCGGACGGGTCCGAATCGAACGTCGCGAGCATGGCACGCGCCGCGTCGACGTCGCCGTCGACCACGGCCAGGAATGCCGTCTCGCCGACCAGGCGGGCACGGATCGACCACGAGTCGTAGTGCCCGGTCGGCGGCGCATTCCCGTTGGCGGTGTCGGTGTGGCGCAGCCGACCACCGAGTACTCGTCCGGCGAACTCGGCGACGTCG
>NZZV01000186.1 GCA_002698945.1 Acidimicrobiaceae bacterium | reverse complement strand
CCAGCGGACCGATCCGCTGGTGAACCGACGGCTCCGGGCCGATCGACCGCGGCGCCGGCGACCGAGCCGGCACCCGCCCCAGCGCCCGCTGCGCCGGCGCCGGCACCGGCGACAGCGCCCGCGACGTCGTGGGGCGATCACATGCCGACGGCGACCGTCGCCACACCGGTCGCCGGCAATCTGCGGGCACCGAGTCGTCGCCCGCGAGTTCGCCGAGTGACCCGCGTGCTGCGACACATCGATCCGTGGAGCACCTTCAAGATCGCACTGCTGTTCAGTGCGGTCGCCTACGTCGTCGCGCTCACCTCGGGCGTCCTGCTGTGGCGCGTCGCCGACGCCACCGGCACGCTCGACAACGTCGAGCGATGGTTCACCCAGTTCGGCTGGGAGACGTTCGAGCTGAAGGGCGGAGAGATCTTCCACAACGCCTGGGTCATCGGCCTGTTCGGCGTCGTGTTCGCGACCGGCGCCGCCGTGCTCCTGGTGACCCTGTTCAACCTGGTCAGCGACATCGTCGGCGGCGTGCGGATGACGGTGCTCGAAGAAGAGGTCGTCGAGCGCACGATCTCGTCGACCCGTCGCTACGTGGTGCGCAATCCGTCCGCAGGCGCAACCCAGCGTCGTGCCCCCGCCTGGTCGGTCGACGACGACGCACCGACCGACACCGCGACCGACCGGTCGCCCACCCACGACCCGGCCCCGGCCAACGGTGACGCCAACGCCAACGGTGACGCCAACGGACGCGCCGCCACCTGGTCCGTCGACTGACCACGTACCGCACGGATGGTGTCGGATCCCTTCCGTGCCCGCACGTCGTGCCACCGCCCAGGTCGATGCACGGAAGGGATCCGACACCATCCGTGCCTCGACACCACGAGCTCGGTGGAACCCGTGGTCGGAATTGGAAAACGGGGCGATAGCCTCGCATCCCTGCCGGGGCTATAGCTCAGTCGGTTAGAGCGCCGCCCTGATAAGGCGGAGGTCCCTGGTTCGATTCCAGGTAGCCCCACCGGCAAAGCCCCAGGTCAGGAGCCATTTCGAGCATCAGACCTGGGGCTTCCTCGCGTCTCGGCCACCCAGAATCCAAGCAGGTCCCGGCCCGGTGCGGGTCAGCTGTCGGTCGACCACTCGTCGCCGACGTAGAAGGTCTCGACCTTCTCACTGCGGTACATCGTGTGGGACTGGAACGGGTCGCTGTCGAGCCGCCAGACGACGTCGCCCTCGTCCTCGCCGCCCTTCACGACCTCGACCACGAGGGCGCGGAGCGGGAACTCGGGCGAGGGCGGGAACGGACCGATGCCGCCGTGGGTGATGAGCACGTTGCCGTTGGCGAGGATGTCGGCGTCGCTGATGAACGAGGTGAACACCGGCGTGCCGTCTTCCTCGACGTCGATGTGCTCCCACACCTGCGTCGCCGTCCAGTCCGCCGGATCGTCGCTCGAGTCGTCGACGGAGTACACCGCCGCCCGGCTGTACGGCGGGTTGGCCGGATCGTCGGGATCGGTGCCGGGACGGTCGTTGCCGTTGTCGTAGAAGATGTAGTCGCCGTTGTCCATCAGTTCGACGGCGTGCTGGTGATACGGCAGGTCGCCCTCGAACGGGATCGTGCCGCCGGCGCCGATGATCCAGCGCAGCTGCGACTGCGGGCCCTCGTCGTCGAGGTGATCCAGGGCGATGATCTGGTCGGTGTGGCGCGCCGAGATCACGATCGCGTCCCGTGTCGGGTCGTAGATGACCGAGTTGGCGTGGGTCCAGTCGCGGTTGATCTCGGTTGCGAAGAGTCCGCCGTCGGTGAAGCACATGTCGCTGCCGGGCACCTCGACGATGTCGACGACGTCCCACAGATCCCAGGTGCGGATGACCTCACCGTCGGGGGTGAACTCGACGATCACGTCGCTCACCGCCTTGAACTCGAGGTCGTCGCCGGGACAGATCGCTTCGCGTTGTTCGGGCGTGAGGTCGTGGAGTGCGGCCGACAGTGCGATCAGGTTGCCGTTGCCCATCGGGCGGACCTCGTGGTGGAACGAACGCAGCTCGGTCCACGGCGCGTCGACGGTGAGCGGCGCCGCGTCTCCCGGGTTGCCGTCGGGGAGCGCGCCGGGCGTCTGGGAACCGACACCCTCGGCGAACGCCGGTCGCCAGTGGCCGATCACGTTGCCGAGCACGTCGAACTCGCGGGCGCCGAAGGGGCCGTAGTGCGCGACGAAGGTCCCGTCGGTGGTCTGTTCGACGCCACCGAGACCCTGGTTCGTGTAGTACCAGACGATCTCGCCCGCCTCGTCGTAGACGATGCTGACATTGGTCGGGTACACGGGGTCGGCGTCCGGGTCGGGTTCCTGGCCGGTGTCGATCTGGTTCGGACTCGACTCGACGAGGACGTAGCCGGGCGACACCCGCGTCGGGTCGCTCTCGACGGTGTGCGCAGGCATCCAGTCGGGCAGCGGGGGTGTGTCGAAGACGAGCGGTTCGGGGGTGTCGAGCGTGATCTCGTCGCCGTCGACCAGCGCGTGGACGGCGACGTCGTACGACCGGTCGCTGTAGAGGCCGGCGAGCGGGAGCGCGAACGAGGTGTCGGCCTCGGTGGTGAACGGCGTCGTCACCTCATGGCCATCGGTGGTCGCGACGAGCCTGAGCTGGGCAGGCGTGTCGAGTTCGACCGTCACCTCGGCGGCCAGTGGAGCGAACTCGGCCGGGGTCAGCGCTGCTGCTCCGACCACCGGGTCGGCCACCGTCGTCGGCGCCGCCTCTTCGGGCTCCGTGGTCTCGACCGTCGTCGGGGCGCTGGTCGGCGTCGTGGACGACGAGTCGTCGCTCGCCTCGGTCGCCTCGGTCGTCTCGGTCGTCTCGGTCGTCTCGGTCGCACTCGTCGGATCAGGGCCGCCGGAATCGTCGTCGCCGGCGCACGCGGCGACGAGGAGCAGGGGAACGACGGCCAACAAACGCAGCGAACGCATCCGGACATTCTGGTCGGTTTCGACGTGGCTGTCCCAGACCACTCCCGGCACGCTCCGGAACGGGCGTCACGATGCCCGTAGGATGCTGCGATGGCCGTCGACGGGGTGGGATCGTGAAGCTGCTGCGCCGGATCCTGGGGGCGCTCGTCATCGCCGGCACCGTCGCCGGTGGCATCCGGCTCAAGGGGACGGGCGGCGTCCCGCCCCAGCGCGGCGGTTGGCGTCCGCTCGAACTGCCCGACGAGCGATGACGACCGTCCACGTCGTCGGACGTGGCATCGTCGGGGTGCGTCTGCACCGTCTGCTGTCGGGTCGTCGACCGGTCATGGTGCACGAGGGCCGCTGGCACGACATCACGGGGACGTCGCCGGGCGACGTCGTCGTACTCGCCCACGGCGGTGACGTCGCCGACCGGGTTCGCCAGCTGGTCGCCCGCGGCCTCCACGTCGTCACGGTCGGTGATTCGCCGACCGACGCTCTCGACCTGCTGCACGATCCGCCCGAGCACCTCGGGACCAGCCTGGTGCTCGGCGCCGCGATGTCACCGGGCTTGTCGGGACTGATCGCCCGCCACCTGGCCAACCAGCTGGCGACGGTCGACGAGATCCATGTCGCGATTCACGGCACCGCCGGCCCGGCCTGCGCCCGTGTCCATCACCGTTCTCTCAGCGGTTTGTCACCCGGCTATCGCGACGGCGACTGGATCGACTTCGTCGGCGGAAGCGGGCGCGAACTGTGCTGGTTCCCCGAACCGATCGGCGCCAAGGACTGCTACCGCGCCCGGATCTCGTCGCCGTACGTGTTGCAGCACGCGTTCGGCGACGTGTCGCGCATCAGTGCTCGCCGCTCGGCCCGCCGCCGCGACCGCTTCACCGCCTGGCTCCCGATGCTGCGCGCCCCACACCCCGAGGGTGGTGTCGGGGGGCTCCGTGTCGAGGTCCGAGGCGCCGACGAGCGTGGCGCACGCCAGGTGGCGATCGCCGGTATCGCCGAACTCGTCGGGACCGCGGCCGCGGCCACCGCGGCGGCGTTCGTGACCGGCGTGCTCGACGGCCTGGTCCACGAGGGCCTCGTGGTCGCCGGCGACGCTGAGCTCCCCACGGTCGAACTGCTGTCTCGGGTCGAAGCCGTCGGTGTCCGGCTCCAAGAGTTCACCGGCATCCCCCAACCCTGACGCCGCCCTCCGCGATTGGTGTCGGATCCTGCTGGCGGTCTCGTCAGGCGAGTCGGAGGACGCGGCGGTAGAAGGCCAGTTCGGCGTTCATCTGGTGGATGATCGTGTCGGCGTTGCGGAAACCGTGGCCTTCGCCCTCGTACGCGTGGTAGTCGCACTCGACGCCCTTGGCGCGCAGCGCTTCGACGATCATCTCGCTCTGGTTCGGCGGCACCACCTTGTCGTCGAGCCCCTGGAACACGATCAACGGGGTGTCGAACCGGTCGAGGTGATGGATCGGCGAGCGGGCCTCGTAGACGTCGCGCGCCTCGGGCCACGGACCGATGAGCCGGTCGGTGTACCGGGCCTCGAACTTGTGGGTGTCGGCCGCGAGGACCGACAGGTCGGCGATGCCGTACGAGCAGGCGCCGGCGGCGAACACGTCGCCGAACGCCAGGCTGGCGAGCACCGTGAAACCGCCGGCCGACCCACCGCGGATCGCCATCCGATCTCGATCGACCAGATCCTGATCGGCGAGGTACGACGCTGCGGCGATGCAGTCCTCGACGTCGACCACACCCCAGTTGCCGTCGAGCAGGTTCCGATACTCGGTGCCGTACCCGGTCGAGCCACGGTGATCGACGTCGACGACGGCGAACCCGCGCGTCGTCCAGAACTGGGTGGCGAGTGAGAACCACGGGCGAGCGCACGACGTCGGGCCACCGTGGATCATGACCACCAGTGGCGGTCGATCGCTCGATGGACCATCAGTGTCGGCGTTGGCGGGTGCGTAGAACCAGCCGTACGCGACGGCGTCGTCGCCCGTCGGAAACTCGATCCGCACCGGCGTGGACGCATCGCCGGGTCGGAGCGGCGTGTCCGGGGCCGGCGTCACGTCGATACCGCGCCCGGTGTCGAGGTCGAAGCGGGTGACGGTCGACGGCCGGTCGGCCCAGCGTGCGATCGCGGTCACCGAGGCGTCGCCGGGCGCCAGCTGTTCGAGTGCGGCGGCGCCGGTCTCGATCGGCGTGCCCTCCACCACGAGCCGGCCGGCCGTGGTCCACACCCGCCCGCCGTCCGGGAGCGTCACGTGGTCGCGGAGACCGAAGACCCAGGCCGGGCCGCCGACCTCGTCGGTCCCGGTCGAGATCGGCCGTTCGCCGTCGGCATCGACGGCCCACAGGTTCCATACCCCGTCGCGATCGCTGATCACGGTGTCGCCGTCGGGCTGCATGAACGAGGCACCGTCGGCGACGACCTGGGTCGGCCCGGTCGTGCCGTGCACCGGGTCGAACGTGCACTCGTACAGCTCGGTGTCGTTCCACGGCATGTTGGGGTGGTTCCAGGCGACGAACCGGATGCGATCGGCCGCCACGAAACGTGGCGACATGACGAAGTCGTGGTCGGCGTCGATCACGTGCGGCACTCCCGGCGAGATCGCCGACATCGCGACGATCCGGTTCACGACCCGATGTGGGTCGTCGGCATCGTGCACCTCCTGCACGGCGACGAGCCACTGACGGTCCGGCGACGGGCGCAGGTCGGCATAGCGCACGGTACGTGGGTGATCGGGCTCTGGCGTGAGGGGCACCGGGTCGCCGCCGTCGAGGTCGACCCGCCAGACGCGCTGTTCGTCCCAGTCGACGAACCACGCCGTGTCGGACTCGACCCAGGCCGCACCGCCGCCGTACTCGTGCACGGCGCTGCGGACGTTGAAGGGAGGATGGAGCAGGTCGCGGGTCGTGCCGTCGGCCTCGGCGACGACGAGGGTCTGACGCCCTCCCTCGCCGGGACGCCCCTCGTGCCAGATCGTGCGGTCGCCGTCGACCCACACGTCGATCAGCTTGGTCACCCCGGCGGTGAGGTGTTCGGGCGAGATCGGAGACGGCCACGTGCCGTACGGAAGCGTGCTCACCCACCCCATGGTGCCAGGTCACTGCCCGGCGCCCCGCCCCACCAACGTTCTCGGCGGCGTTGGTTGCGACTGTCGCGCCTGGATTCACCGAGATCTCGAGTGCGCAGATGGTGTGGGGGGTTCTCGGTGGCGGTGGTGCGGGATTCCGGTCTGGATCCGCCGAGATCTTGGGTGCCCCGGGTGGTGTGGGGGGTTCTCGGTGGCGGTGGTGCGGGATTCCGGTCTGGATCCGCCGAGATCTCGGGTGGGCCGGGTGGTGTGGGGGTTCTCGGTGGCGGTGGTGCGGGATGTCGGTCTGGGGTCACCGAGATGTTGGGTGGTCAGGGTGGTGCGGGGGTTCTCGGTGGCTGTGGGTGCGGATTGCGCAACTGGGGTCACCGAGAACTGGGGTGGCGATCGCTTGCTGTTGGTTCGGGGCTCGGCGGCTCGAGGTCGCTGGGCCTGGGGTGCGTCGCATGGGGAGGGACGATCTCGGTGGCTGTGGGTGCGGATTGCGCAACTGGGGTCACCGAGAACTGGGGGTGCCGGGCGCTGGCAGGTTCTCGGTGGCTGTGGGTGCGGATTTCCGGCCAGGGTCCGCCGAGATGCTGGGGGGTCGGGCGGGCGCGGCGGTTTTCGGTGGCGGTGGTGCGGGATTCCGGCCGGTGTCCGCCGAGAACTGGGGAGGGCGTTGCTAGGTGTTCGCTCGGTGCTCGGCGGCTCGAGCTCGCTGGGTCCGGCGTCGCGGTGGGTGGTGCGGGGTTTCTCGGCGGCTTGGGGTGCGGGCTTCGCAACTGGATGCACCGAGACCGTGCCGGGCGCGGATCCCGACCGTCACCTGCCGCCCGAGGACGTCAGGCGTCGGCGGGGGAGGAGGGCTCGGGGTGGAGTTCGTCGAGTCGCGACGTCAGGTCGTCGATCGCCTTGGTCAGGCCGTCGAGCTGGTCGCGCAACTCCTCACCCGTCACCACGTCGGCGAGGGCGAGGCGCACGCCGGCGATCTCGCGCGCCAGGAACTCGGTGTCGGACTGGGTGCGCTCGGCGACCTCGCGATCGTGCTCGGCGGCGACGCGGTCGCGGCGTTCCTGCCGGTTCTGGGCGAGCAGGATCAACGGCGCCGCGTACGAGGCTTGCAGCGACAGCACGAGGGTGAGCAGGACGAGACCACGGTCCCACGGGTCGAACTGCCAGTCCTCCGGCGGGAGGATGTTGAGCGCCAGCCAGACGACGATGACGACCGTCTGCCAGACGAGGAAACGTGCCGTGCCGAGATACCGGGCGATCGACTCGCTGAACCGCCCGAACGCTTCCGGGTCGTACGACACGTCGAAGCGGCCACGTGGGCGCGGCTGGCTCAGGTCGCCGCGCCGTTTCACGAGGTCACCTCCGTTACCGCGTCCGGCACGGGCTGCGGCGGGGCGACAGCGCCGTCCTGGCGACGGTGCCGCAGACGCCACCCCGATCCGAGCATGCGGTCGACGACGTCGTCGACGGACACGGCGCCGAGCAGGTGTTGCGCCTCGTCGACGACGGCAATCGCCAACATGTCGTACGACGCGAACTCCTCAAATACGGCGCGGTCGATCACGTCGGGACGAACCGTCGGCACGTCGCGTGCGAGACAGTGACGCAGCTCGGTGCTCGGCTGCTCGCGTAGCAGGCGCTGCATGAAGACCACGCCGAGGAACCGACCGGTGGGCGGTTTGAACGGCGGCTGGGTGATGAACACCTGGCCGGCGATGCTCGGTGTCCAGTCGGGATCGCGGATCTCGGCGAGCGCGTGGGCGACGGTGTCGGTCGGACCGAGGATGACGATCTCGGGGGTCATCATGCCGCCCGCCGTCGCCTCCTCGTAGGACAGCAGGCGGGTGAGCACCTCGACCTCCTCTTCGTCCATCGCCTCGAGCACCGCCTCGCGTTGGTGGCGCGGCATCTCGGCCAGGAGGTCGGCCAGGTCGTCGTACTCCATCTCGTCGAGCACGCCGACCATGCGGTCGAGATCGAGCCCTTCGATCAGGCGGAGCTGCTCCGACTCGGGCAGCTCCTCGAGCACGTCGGCCAATCGCTCGTCGTCCATCGACGCCGCCAGCTGACGACGTTGGGTCAGGGGCATGGCGCGCACGATGTGGGCGACGTCGGACGGGTGCATGTCGCGCAGTCGCGCCGCCTCGGCCGCCATCGCCGACGACCCGGCGAACAGCTGCACGACCTCACGCCAGTCGACCAGGCGATAGCTCGGTCGACGCCGCAACACGCTGCGCTTCGCGACGCGGACCTTCGACACGTTCCACCAGCGCGACCGGACGTCGTGGGCCTCCTCCAGACCGACGTCGCTGACGTACTCGCCGTCGGGCAGCGCATGGTTCATGATCTGCTCGCCGATCAGGGTCTCGCCGGGTCGCTTCTTGAACGGGTTGAGATCGATGTCCCAGCTGCGGAGGCGCACACCGTCGACGCTCAGTTCGGCGATCCGCGCCGAGTTGACGAAGATCCGGCGTCGCTGGCTCGTGGCGACGAATCCCACGACGCGCGGTGGCTGACCGGGGCGACCGGCGACCGTCACGATGTCGGCGATCTTGCCGATCTCGGCGCCGCCGGCGTCGAGGAGCGGGAGCCGCATGATCCGGTAGGCGTAGATCAGCTCGGCGGCCATGTGTCGCAGGCTACTCGTCGCCCGGCGCGCGACCCTGGCTGTCGGCGCGCCGCGAAACGTCAGGCCGCACGCGCAGGATCGGTGCGAAAGCGACGGGTCTCGGTCGTGAAACCGTTCCAGGTGGTGATCGAACGGGCGACGACGGCGATCGTGTCGTGTACCTGGCCGGGTGCGTCGGTGTCGAGCAACCGACCGCGGACGAGGACGCCGCGTTGGTCGGTGGGTCGCGCTGGGTCGTCGTCGAGCAGCGCGGTGTCGAGCATGATCGCCACCCCGTCGTCGGCCGAGATCGGGCGTGCGGTCGCAGCGATCCGGAGTTCGTCACCGTCGAACCAGCCCGGCACCGCCAGGGGACGATGACCGTCGGAGCAACCGGCGATGCACATCGACGCGTCGGGTGGTCGCACCTCGGGCTCGACTGCATGTTCGACGATCTGCTCCTCGACGGCGACGAGCACACGCTGGTGCGGAGCCCAGGCGGCGGGAATCGTGTGGAGCTGGGTCAGGTAGCCGGCCACGTCACGGGCGTAGGCACCGAGCAGACCGAGTGCTGCCGACCAGGCCGAGAGAGCAGCCGGTCGACCGACGAGTGCGAGCGGATCGGCGGGGTCGAGAATGGTCACGTCACCGGTCGTCGTCGTCCAGCCGGTTCGGTCGGCGACCGTGACGGACGCGACCGGTTCGTCGCGGAGGAACGTGACCTTGGCCGCACCTCGAGAGGTCGTGAACCACCATCGCCCGGCATGACGGACCGCCGCCACGGGCGTGGTGTGCGGGCGTGGTACCTCGCCGCCCTGACCCCCGAGCACGGTGACCGCAGCGAATCGAGTCGTCACGCGGCGACCGTTCGATGTTCGACCCAATCGGCGCCGTCGATGCCGAGGCGCTCGTACAGGCGCGCCGCGAACGCATCGCCGGTCTTGCGCATCGTGGTCGCCATCACCTTCTCGACGGCACGCCGACCGAGGGACGGGAGCGGGAGATCTGCGCACAGCGTGATGTCGATCTCGAGCCGGGTCGACGACGGGTCGAGCTCGACGAGCCGGTAGGTGCCGTGGGCTCCGGCGAGCTCCTTCGAATCGGCGGGCGGCACGTGCTCGTACTCGATCAGGTGCGGAGCCTCGAACGTCATCCGCTCGGTGAACGATGGTGCGATCGACACCCCGAGCGCGGAGATGCCCTTGAGCTGCCACACCCACCGTTCGCCCGACCGTTCGATCGAGTCGATCAACGGGGTCAGGTCGGCCAGGGTGGCCGGGTCGGAGACGAGCGCCCAAATGTCATCCCGGGCCGCCGGAACGACCGCGGTGGAGACGTCTCGGCTCGTGAACGTGGTCATGCCGCCACCCCGTCGTCGAACACGTCGTCGGGTCGAGGAGGGGAGCCAGGCGTCGTCGAGACAGGTGTCTCGGGGGCGGTCGCCCGTCCCGCTGTGCCGGCATCTGACACGGGCGGTCGACCGCGCCGGGCGGCCTGCGCGGCGGCGGCGATCGACCCGAGCGCGACGATGCCCAACACGCGCGTCCACGGGTTGCGGCCGTTGGTGGAGTTCGCGGACTCGGTCGGCGCGGCGTCACGACGGGTGCTGCTGACGTGGTCGGCCATGGATCTCCGGTTCCCGACGCCGCCACCGGCCAAACGCATCGACCGAACGCATCGGCCAAACGCATCGGTCGTCTCGCCGGTCGACTCGCCGGTCGTGCCGGTCGACGTGCGCCGCGGCAGGTGCGAAGCTGGCGTCGACGCGACGAGGGAGTGACCGTGGAGTCCGAGCAGCAAGTGTGGATGATCACCGGGGCCAACCGTGGGATGGGCGAGTCGTTCGTCCGGGCCGCCCTCGGCGCCGGCCATGGCGTGGTCGCGACGGCCCGCCGGACCGAGACCATCGCCGACGACATCGCGGCGTCCGACGACGTGCTCGTCGTCGAGCTCGACGTCACCGACCCCGCGGCCGCTCACCGCGCCGTGGCCGCCGCCGACCGACGCTTCGGCAGGATCGATGTCGTCGTCAACAGCGCCGGTGCGTCGTTCAAGGGCTTCTTCGAGGAGATGTCGGTCGACCAGGTCGACCAGCAGCTCGCGGTCAACTTGTCGGGTCCGATGCACGTGACGCGCGCCGTACTCCCGGTGATGCGGCGGCGCCGTGCGGGTTTGGTCGTCGCGATCTCCTCCGGTGCGGGCCTGATGGGCTTCGCCTACTCGTCGGTGTATGCCGCTGCGAAGGCCGGGCTGGAAGGCTGGATGGGTGCGCTGGCGCAGGAGGTCGCCCCGTTCGGCATCCACACGATGATCGTGAACCCGGGCTTCTTCCGGACCGGTCTCGCCGGCCCGGAGTCACTCGTGTGGCCGGAGCTCGACATCGACGACTACCGCGAACGCAGCGCCGCCCAGCGCGCGTGGTGGGCGTCGCAGGACGGCCGCCAGGCCGGTGACCCCGCCAAGCTCGCTGCCGCCCTCGTCAGCCTGGCTGCGATGTCGCCGCCAC
Organism: Acidimicrobiaceae bacterium; assembly: GCA_002698945.1. Taxonomy (GTDB): domain Bacteria; phylum Actinomycetota; class Acidimicrobiia; order Acidimicrobiales; family Ilumatobacteraceae; genus Ilumatobacter. Next base: position 26,716 of record NZZV01000186.1, on the reverse strand, counting down.
CGACCCGCTTCATCGCCGGGTCCGATGTGGTGCAACTCGCTCGGCGCAAGATCGAGACGCTCGAAGCGGAGATCGCGGCCCACCTCGATCTGTCCGAGTCGATGAACTTCGACGACGTGGGATGAACAGGGCCTGAGGCCCGGCGGGCCGGCCATGCGGCCTGGTGCTCGTCTCAGCCGGCGAGCGCGGTATCGCCGTCGGTTGCCTCGGAATGCGCCGATTCGAGGGCGTCGAGGCGTTCGGCCTCGCGCCCGATCCGGCGCAACATGACGGGGAACAGCACGGCGTGCACGGGCCAGAGCGGCCACCAGTAGAGCCGGCCGAACAGGCCACGCGGTACGTAGCGGGCCTTCTGTTCGATGCAGGTCCGCCCCTCCGGGCGTTCGTGCATCGTCCACTCGAGCCAGGCTTCGCCGGGGAGCTTCATCTCGGCACGCAACCGGAACACATCGGGCTCCATCGCGTCGACGCGCCAGAAGTCGAGTGCCTCACCGACGGCGATCTCGTCGGGGTGACGACGCCCGCGGCGCAGGCCGACGCCACCGACCAGCTTGTCGAGCGCGCCCCGGATCGCCCACAAGAGCGCGAACCCGTACCAGCCCCGCTCGCCACCGATCCCGCGCACGGTGCGCATGGCCGAATCCCGTGACGCGTCGATCTCGATGTTCGTGATGTATTGGTACACCGTGCCGCCCGCCCATTCGGGGTCCCACGGGCGGGGTCGGCCGGCCCGCTCCTCGTCGGTCACGCCCGACCAGCGGGTCGGGATCTCGAGGTCCTGGATGGCCGAGATGGCGGTCTCGATCGCGGCCCGCGCGGTGAGCGGGATGTGGCGGCTCAGTTCGAAGGCGCTGTCGTCGGTGACGACGACGTCGTTGCGGAGGCTGTCGATCAACGACTTCGCGAGCTGCCGCGGCAGTGGGCTCACGAGGTTCACCCAGTGCGTCGACAGACGGGGCGTGACGAACGGGACTGGGATGATCCGTCGGCGAGGCAACCTCGCCACCTCGGCGTAGAGCTGGATCAGGTCGCGATAGGTGAGTTGATCCGGGCCGCCGATCTCGACGACGTCGTGATGCGTCGAGTCGTGATCCTCGTCGGGCTCGCTGTCGTGCTGTGCGGCGGGGCCGCGTTCGATCGCACAGCGGAGATAGCGGAGGGCGTCACCGATGGCGATCGGTTGGACGAGCGTGGACGACACCCACCGTGGCGCGATCATCGCCGGGAGGACCTCGGTCAGGCTGCGCAACATCTCGAACGAGGCGGATCCGGCGCCGAGGATGATCGCAGCGCGCAGTTCGGTGACCGCCACGGCACCGCGGGCGAGTTCGGCCCCGACCTCGTGTCGTGAACGCAGGTGGGGCGAGAGATCCTCGTCGTCGTCGCCGAGACCGCTGAGGTAGACGATGTGTTCGATCCCGGCTGCGTCGGCCGCGTCGCGCACGTTCGCGGCCGAACGGAGCTCGGTGCGTTCGAAGCCGTCCTCGTTCAGCGAGTGGACGAGGTACACGACCGTGTCGACGTCGTCGAAGGCACCCTCCAGCGACGGCGGGTCGGTCAGGTCACCCTGCACCAGATCGACGTCGTCGGCCCAGGGGAGTCCGGTGGGCGGGGTGCGGACCAGACAGCGGACGCGATGGCCGTGGGCCAGCAGTTCGGGAACGAGCCGCCCGCCGACGTATCCGGTCGCTCCGAGCACCAGCACGAGGGGCGCGCCGTCGGGGCGGTGCTGGCCGGCTGCGATCATGTCACCCATGTTCCCAGAGCGAACGGGACCGAAACGGTCGCGTGCCGGCCACAAGGCACAGGGGAGGTGGAAAGGGGGCGCGCCCCTCGTCCACGTCGCGCCCCTCGTCCACGTTTCGAGTGCCGTGGGGCGGGTACGGCTCGGACGTTCGACAAACCGGTCGACGACACGAGAGGAGTTCGCACCATGAGCGGAGAATTCGATCAGGCCAAGGGCCGTGCCAAGAAGGCGGTCGGTGACCTCACCGGCGACCGAGAAATGCAGGCCGAGGGCGAAGCCGACGAGACCAGCGGCAAGATCAAGGAGAAGTTCGACGACGCCGTGGACTCGGTCCGCGACAAGCTCGACAAGAACTGAGCCGGCCTGGGCCGATTCGGCCATGACCGAAACGAATCCGTCCGGGCCCGCCCGGGGCGTCATGTCGACGCTCCGAGCGGGCCAGGGTCGCGTTTCAGGCGGGTTCGACGTCCAGTGGCGCGACTTGGACGAGTGTGTCGCTGTAGGCGACACCGCCGCCCCACTCCGTCAGGGTGTCGTTGGTGAGACTGTTCGCGACCTTGCCGTCGGGGTGCTGTTCGCGCCACCAACCCCACGGGATCGACGCCACACCGGGTCGGAGTCGACCGCTGATCTTCACCGGCAGCTGCAGTGACGCACGGTCGTTGAACACCCTCGCCAGATCGCCGGCCGCGAGGCCGCGCGCCGCCGCGTCCGCGGCGTCGAGTTCGACGAACGGACCGCCCTCGGCCGGCCCGTGCTTGGGGAGTTGCGAGTAGCTGGAGTTCAGGAATCGGGCGTGATGCTTCGGCGTTATCAGCTGCAGTGGGAATCGATCGGCGTCCGGACCCTGCGGGCCCTCTCGTGGCGGCACGAACGTCGGCAGCCGGGGCTGCCCCATCTGCTCGAGCGTCGTCGAGGCGAACTCGACCTTGCCCGACGCCGTGGGGAAGCCACCGTCGGCCCACGGGCGGCCGTCGTCCGGGAACGGCACCCGCTGCCACCCGTCGCGACGGAGCTGGTCGAGGTCGACGGTTGGCAACGCCTGGCGCAGGATGGTCAGGTCGTCGTCGAACAGTGACGGCTCGGTGAGCCCGACCGCTCGGGCGATGCGACGGAAGCACTCGGTGTTGCTCACCGACTCACCGACCGGCGGGATCGCCGGCTCGTTCCACCCCATCCACAGGTGACCCCACGCCAGGGTCACGTCGACCGACTCGATCTGTGTGGTCGCGGGTAGGACGATGTCGGCGTAGTGGGCGGTGTCGGTGAGGAACTGTTCGTGGACGACGGTGAACAGGTCGTCGCGCTCCATCCCCCGCCGTGCGTGCTCGGCGTTCGGCACGATGACCAACGGGTTCGAGTTCCAGACGATCATCGCGCGGACCGGGTCGTCCTCGTCCAGGAGGATCTCGCCGAGACGGCTCATGTTGAACGTCCGCGGCGTTCGCCCGTTCAGCAGGTCGGGGCGCTGCAGTGCGGCGTCGTCGACGAGATCGTCCTGGTAGGCGCCGACGCTGCGCATCAGCCCGCCACCGCGCTCACGCCACGAACCGACCAGCGCCGGCAGGCAGGCGAGGGTGCGGTAGAACATCGCCCCGTTCTCGTGGTGCTCGGCCCCGATCAGGGTCCGGATCGCGGCCGGGCGAACCGTGGCGTAGTCGCGGGCGAGGTGCTCGATCACCTCGGCGTCGACACCGCACTGATCGGCCGCCCAGGCCGGCGTCGCCTCGCGCACCGACGCCGCGAGTTCGTCGAAGCCCGTCGTGTGCGCGTCGACCCATTCGTGATCGACCAGGTCGTCGCGGATGATGACGTGCATCATCGCGAGCATCATCGCGATGTCGGTGCCGGGGCGCGGCTGCACGAACCGGTCGGCCGACTCCGCCGTGATCGTTCGGATCGGGTCGACCACGACGACCTCGGCGCCACGCTCCCGGGCCCGCTCGATGACGGGCCAGAGGTGCCGGTTGGTCAGCCGGGTGTTGGTCGCCCACAGGACGATCAGCTTCGAGTGCTCCAGGTCGACCGCGTCGGCGCCGTGGCCGGTCCCGTTCGTCATCGCCACACCGGCGCCGACCGTCGGGCCGCAGATGTTCCGGAGCAGTCGGCAGGCTCCGATCTCGTTGAAGAAGCGTTCGGACACGCCCTGGGTGGCGAGCAGGCTCTGGTTGCCGGCGTCGCTGAAGGGGAGGATCGCGTTGCCGCCGTACTCGTCGAGGACGGTGCGGAGACGGGATCCGATCTCGTCGAGCGCGTCGCTCCACGAGATCGTCTCGAATCGGCCGCGTCCCTTCGGACCCGTGCGTCGGAGCGGGTGCAGGATGCGGTCGGGTGAGGAGACGCGGTCGAGGAAGCGGTTGACCTTCGGGCACAGCTCGCCGTACGAGTACGGATGATCGGGGTTGCCGCGCAGCTTGACCGCAACCGGGTTCGGACCTGACTCGTCGACCGTGACGGTCCACCCGCACGAGTCGGGGCAGTCGTGATGGCAAGTGCCGTGGACGGTCCGGGTCATGCTCGCCAGCGTACGCGTCGTCGAGGGCGGGGTTCGTCGCGGTTCACGTCGCGTCTCGGTTCACGTCGGTGGTGGATCGGCGTTGGACGCGTCGTCGGGAGTCGGGTTTGTCGACATCGTCACCCGGGTACGCGGGCGCCATGTTCACGACTTTGGCGGCGTTCACCCGAACCGTACGCAAGCTCATCTTCCCCCTCGGTCGCACGGCCATCGCGCTGCTGCTCTGGACGAACCGGCACACGCTCGCGCTCTGGTTCCGTTCGTTCCGTGACGAGATCCAGACCAATGGTGTGGTCCCGGAACGACTCCGGCACCTCGCCACCGGTCTGTGGGCGATCGCCAACGATCGCCGAACCGCCAACGCCGAACCGCTGAAGACCCTCTGGGTGCGCGACGATGGATACGAGTTCGCCGCGCACGACGATTGGGCCGCTCGATCGGTCGTGGAAGACCTGCTCGGCCCGATCGGCCCACACGAGACCAGCGTCTCGGCAGCGTGACGCGACCAGACGGCACCGACCGAACGGCACCACGACCGACGACGTCGACCGGCGCCGTCCGAGACCCTGTGAGGACCTCATCATGAACGAGCCAGACCGAGAGATCGTCGACGACGCACCGAGTTCACCGAGCCGACCCGGCGTCCCTTCTGACAACACCACCCTGACCGCCGTGCTCGACGAGATCGAGGCCGACGGGTACACCAGCTCCTTCGTCGTCCGGCCGGACGCCGAACTGATGTGCACGACCTGCCGCGAGACGGTGTCCGCAGCGCGCCTCGACCCGGCCCTGACGCGTCGACTCGAGGGCGCTTCCGATCCGTCCGACGAACTGTGGGTCGTCGCGGCCGCTTGCCCGAACTGTGAGGCCCACGGTTCGGTCGTGCTCGGGTTCGGCCCCGAGGCGTCCGAGGACGACGCACTCGTCGTCGCCGCCCTCGACACCGATGCGCTGTAGCGGTCCGCGAGACGTACCAGTGACGCTTCGAGCGACCGTCACCGACTGCACCGACTGATGGCACGGCGTTCGCGATCCGCTGACATCGTCGTGATCGGCGCCGGTTCGGCGACGACCTCGTTGGTCAATGCGCTCGACGGCACCCCGTCCGTCGTCGTCTTCGAGCCGTCGTTGGTCGGCGGCGACTGTCCGTACGACGCATGCATCCCGAGCAAGGCACTCCTTCACGACGGAGCGCTCGGGCGCGCCTGGTCGACGGCATCGTCGCGGCGCCGAGCACTGATCGACCATCGTGACGACACTCGGCACGCCGAATCACTGCTCGACGCGGGCGACGTCGAGTTGGTGCGCGAACGGGCGGCGTTCGCCGGCCCCGGCAGGGTCGTGTCCGAGTCGCTGACCGTCGAGGCCGACCACATCGTGGTGGCGACGGGGGCGACAGCGGTCGTCCCCGATCTCGATGGCTTGGACGATCTCGCCGACCCGGTGTGGACCGACCGCGTGTGGACGAGTGCTGATGCGCTCCGGGCTGCCGAAGCCCCCGAACGGCTGCTGATCGCCGGTGGCGGTGTCGTGGGGTGCGAGTTCGCGCGGCTGTTCGCGTCGTTCGGCACCGAGGTAGTCCTGCTCGAGCCGAACGAGCACCTGGTGGAGACGTCGCATCCCGATGTGATCGCGGCGGTCGAGCAGACCGTCCGCGACACCGGCACCGACCTCGAGCTCGGCACCCGACCGGTCGCGGTGTCGCCGCACGGGACCGGCGTGGCCCTCTCCACCGACGACCGCCGCGAGTTCCGCGCCGACCGCCTGCTCCTCGCCGTCGGACGGCGACCACAACTCGACGACCTGCACCTCGAACACGTCGGGCTCGATCCGGAGTCGCCACTCCCCGTCGACGACAGCGGCCGCGTGCGGTGCGAGGGATCGGTGTGGGCCATCGGTGACGTCGTCGGCCGCTCGCAATACACCCACGCCGCGAACCATCACGGTCGTGTGGTCGCCGACCACCTCACCGGGTCCGGCACTCGCCGGTTCGACGACGTCGTGGACGCCGCCTGCATGTTCACGCTGCCGCCGATGATGACGGTGGGGCCGAGCCATGCCGAGACGGTCGACGACGGCGACGTCGTCTGGGTGGCGGTCGGGGTCGCCGACAGCTCCGCCCGGGCAGCGACCGATGAGCAGGACGGTGCGCTCGCGCTGGCGGCCAGCCGATCGACCGGCCGGCTCGTGGCGGCCCACGGCATCGGTCCGTCGTTCGACGAACTGGTGCACGCGATCATCGTCGCCATCGACGGTGAGGTCCCGGTCGCCCGACTCGTTCGGTCGATGTACCCGTTCCCGACGATGGGCGACGTGTTCGCGAGCGCACTTTCGAAGCTGCTGTCGGAACTCCCCGACGCATCGTCGAGCGCGTGACAGCGGTCGACGCGAACGGTGGCGGTGTCAGCCGTCGACGGCCAGGTAGTCGTCGACGCCGCTGATTTCGAACAGGCGTCGGACCGCCGGCGACGGCGTGGTGATCGTCAGCTTCCCGCCCGCCTCCTGCATGCGCTGGTGGGCGTCGATCAGGACGCGGAGGCCGCTGGAGTCGACGAACTCGACCCCGGAGAGGTCGAGTCGCGGATTGGGTGCGGCAGCGTCGATCGCGGCGGCCAACGTGGGCGCCGTGTGTGCGTCGATCTCGCCCACGGCGCGGAGGCCGTGGTCGGACGTCTCGATCGTCAAGAGGTCCTCGGGCTGGGTCATGGCGTGATCGTACCGTTTCCTCGGTCGGGCGGCAGCGCCGCGTGTGGTTGGAGCGCCTCGGCGCCGTGTTGATCGGTCGCTACCGCTTCGTGTGGATCGGTCGTGACCTCGTGGTGCTCGTTATGATCGACGTGGTCGTCGGACGGGCACGTGCTCGGCTCGTCGGGAGACGAGCGTCGGACGACGATCGCGGTGACGTCGTCGCACCGGTCGCCGACCCGGAACGAGTCGGTCGCGGCGTGGATGCGATCGAGGAGCTCGACCGGGTCGGTCGTGGTGAGGCACTCGATCAGCCGCTCGTCGCCGAACCGTTCGCGATGCTCACCGAGCGTGTCGGTCAGCCCATCGGTGTACGTGAGCAACGCCCACGTCGGGGGGATCTCGGCCTCGTGCGTCGACCACCTGGCGGGGAACGCACCGATCAGCGGCCCCGAACGATCGAGCACGATCGACGTCTCGCCGTCGGTGAGGATCGGAGCCGGATGTCCGGCGTTCGCGTAGGTGAGGCGCCCCGAGTCGAGATCGACGACGATCACCGAGGCCGTCAACAGGTCGGCGTGGTCGTCCTTGATCATCTCGCGAGACAACCAGTCGAGTGCCGCGCCGGGCGACAGGCGGGCCCGCAGCGCCGCACGGAGCTGCGACTTGGCCTTGAGTGCGTTGAGTGCCGCCGACGCACCGTGTCCGGTGACGTCGATCAAGACGAGGTAGAGGCGTCGCGCGTCGAGCAGGCCGATGTCGAAACAGTCACCGGCCACCACGCCCTCCGCGGGGGCGAGCAGGGTGTGGGCGGCCCATCCGTCGGGCATCTCGCCGATCTCGTCGGCCAACTCGGACCGGACCTGGATGGCGAGCACGGCGCTCTGCTCGATGCCGTGCAACGCGGCGACCGCTTCGTCGCGCGCCGAACGCAACGCTCGTTGGAGCTGACCGACCGCCTCGCTCACGTCCTGGAGTTCGGGTGCGTCGAAGTGCGGCAGGGGAGTGGTGTCGTCGTGGCTGAGCGCTCGCGCCGCGCTGCTGATCTGCGACAGGGGCTGGAGCACCCACCGCCGGAACAGCGAGGCGGCGAGCGCCGTGCCGAAGACGGCCGCGAGCGCACTGAGGAACAGCACGCCGACCACGCTCCGCTGCATGCGTCGGGCACGATCGGCGAGCTCGTCGGTCTGGCCGACGACGGCGGCCTGGAGATCGTCGAGCGCGACACGCACCTCGTCGAACCGTTGGCGGGCGATCGTCTCGGAGACGTCGGGCGCGTCGGCCAGGATCGGCTCGGCGACCTCGGTGCGCCACCGCTCACCGCTGTCGACGGCGCGCGTGACGAGCATGTCGAAACCGGCGACGTCCAGGTCGCGCTCACGTAGCCGATCGACGATGTCGACCTCGACGATGGCAGCGGCTCGATAGGCATCGACCGCCTCGTCGTCGGCCGTCAGCTGGTAGAGGCGAATCCCCGCCTCCTGGTCGCTGAACGACAGCCGGAGTTGGGCGACGTCGGCGACCGCGGCACGCGCTTCTCCCCGGGCGCTCATCGTCCGATCCCAGGACCGGATCATCAGTGCCGACAGTCCGACGGCGACGAGCACCATCACCAGGAAAACGACGGTGATGATGCCGAGACGTGTACGCAGTGAGGACTGCCGGGTCGGACCTCTGCGCATAGTCGAACCGAAGGATACAACGGCCGCTCGGAGGGGTCACGTCCCGAACGCGAACGTGGGCCGGATCACCCGGACGGGTGACCCGGCCCACGTCAGCGGGGGTGGTCGGGGGGAGAGGGTGGGCCGGCGCGGTGCGTCGACGTGGTGCGTCGGCCGGTCGCCGGTCCGGCGTCAGGCGACGCTACGTCGAGCGTCGATGTCGGCGATGTCGGCCTGGCCGGCGTCGGTCCGCTGGTCGGACGAGCGCCGAGTGAACCAGACGACGCCGGCCACGGCGGCGAGGCCGAGGATCGCGGCGACGATCCACCAGCGGCGGTCGGTTCCCGACGTCGTCACACCGGGGATCCGGTCGGCAGCGCGACGGGCGAAGCGCCGTCCTTCGGTCACGCCCGTGCCCACGCTGTCGACGACGAGGTCGGGCACGGCATCGAGATACGAACCGACCTCGTGGAGTCCCTCGGCGATGGCGCGAGGCACCGTGTCGGTGAACGTATCGGAGATCGTGTCGGTGACGGAGCTGGTGTTGATGCCGGAGGTGAGTGACGTGTTCATGTCGATCACCCTCAGACCCTGCGTCGTCCGAAGATGAACAACAGCAACGCGATGATGGCGAGGACGATGAGGATCGTGTACAACATGGCAGGCCGGTACCCGAGCGCCGTTCCGGCGAAACGTGGCCGGTCACGAGGTGTTGTCACGAGCTGTTGTCACGAGGTGTTGTCGGGAGGTGCTGTTGCAGGGGTGAGGCCAGGAGGAAGGCTCGGGGTGGGGACCGTGACGACCCGGCCACGGGTCCTCGGCGAGCGATGACGTCATCGGTGCGTTATGTTGCCCCGGTGGCCGAACACGTCGACATCGAGATTCCGCTCCACACCCGACACGCCTCGACCGTGCGCGCCGTCGCCGCGGCCGTGTGCGCCGACATCGGCTTCTCGGTCGACGCCATCGACGACCTGCGGCTCGGCGTGAACGAGGCGGTGGCGTTGCTGGCCGACGTCGACGCCGGGGACGACGCTCGGATCAAGATCACCTTCGAGGCGTCCGACACCGCCGTGACGGTTCGATGCAGTCGCCGCGGCGTCGCGGACGAGCTCCACCCCGGCGACCTCGACGTGCTGGCACGACGCATCCTCGATGCCGTCGTCGACGACTACGCGATCGTCGGCGGGGTGTTCACCGTCGTCAAGCGGGCCGACTCCGGCGCGTGACCGCTGCCATGTCCGACGTCGACGATCTGTTCCTCGAACTCCGGCGAACGGGTCGTCGCCGCGTCCGCAACCGGATCGTCGAGGAGTACATGGGTCTGGCGATCCACATCGCGCGCCGCTACAACGCTGGCGTCGGGCGTGATGACGATCTGGAGCAGGTCGCGATGCTCGCGCTGGTGAAGGCGGTCGACCGGTTCGACCTCGACGTCGGTGTGCCGTTCTCGGCGTTCGCCGGACGAACGATCGAGGGGGAACTCAAGCGGCACTTCCGTGATGCGACCTGGGCGGTCAAGGTGCCACGGGGCGCCAAGGAACTTCACGTCGCGGTCCGCCGGGCGAACGATCAGCTCTCGGTGCAGCTCGGTCGCTCGCCGTCCGTCGACGAGGTCGCCGAGTACCTCGACCTCGACCGGGACGACGTCATCACGGGTCTGGCCGCCGGCACCGCACGTCGGGTCGGCACCATCGACCCGGGACCCGACGACGACGGCGCCAGCGACCGCAACGCCGCGACGTCGGTCGGTGATCGCGGGTTCGGCGACGTCGAGAACCAGGCGGTCGTCGAGCAACTGATCAGTTCCCTGCCCGAACGCGAGCAGGAGATCGTTCGGTTGCGCTTCTACGACGACCTGTCCCAGTCGGAGATCGCCGAGCGTGTCGGCGTGTCACAGATGCACGTGTCGCGACTCCTGCGCAAGGCGTTCGCCATCTTGCGAGACGAGTACGTCGGCGAGGACGAGGTCGACGAGGCCGAAGCCGGCCTCGACTGATCAGGCCCCCAACGAATCCGGCTCGTCGGTCAGGCGCTGAGCGACCGGGATGGCGTACACCACGATGTTGTGGCGGTAGCGGTTGATGTTGGGGTTGAAGTCGCCACCGCAGGTGATCAGCACCAGTGTTTCCGGGCCGGTCGTCCGCCAGATGCGTTCCGCCGGCAGCTCGGACTTGCCGTACATCGTCCGCTCGACGATCTGGTAGGTCAGGGTGTACCCGTCGCCGGTGTCGACCTCGAGCCGATCGCCGATCTCGGCATTGCCGAGCTGATGAAACGGTCCGGCCCGATCGTTCCACGAAACGTGCGCGGCCATCACCGTGGCGCCCGGCAGGCCGGGAGCGGACCCGAACTTCCACCAGCCGACCTCGGTCTCGCCCGGCACCTCGAGCTCGTTGTCCTCGTCGAGTCCGACCGAGATGATCTCGTCGTCGATCCGCAGCGACTCGTACCGGATCGACACCGGCGGCACCCGCTCCATGCGGGATGCGTCGAGCGGGTCGGGCGGATTGGCGTCGACGGCCGAATCGGTCGACAACACGATCGGCGGTTGATTCACATAGTCACGCACCGCGACGATGCCGGCCCCGACGGCGACCGCGATCCCGACCACCATGAGGAGGCCGAGCAAGGAGCGCAGTGGGGACCGGCGTCGTCGCGGCATCGTTCGAGTGCTGCTCAGGGATGCCGGAGCGGATCAGGCCCGACGTCGAGCGAGGAAGGCGCCGCCGGCGACGACGAGGCCACCCACGACCGCGACGAGGGCGATCGAGGTGCCGTTGTCGTCGATCGGCGAGCCGGTGTTGACGGCCTGCGGCACTGCGACGACGGTCGAACTCGTCGAGCTGGTGCTGGTGGTCGAGGAACTGGACGTCGTGGTCGTCGTCTGACCGGCAACCGTCGTCGTCGTCTCACCCGACGCAGTGGTGGTGGTCGTCGCGGCGGCCGGAGCCGGCAGCGTGATGACCTGCTGGATGAACGACAGCGCTGCGTCCTCCGCGCCGACCACGTACAGCACGGTGTTCGTGTCGGCGGTGAGTGCGATGTCGCCGATGTCGGCGATCGGATCACCACCCGTCGGCGCGAGCTGGGCATCGCTGACGGTGCCGACCGGGAGGATCAGCTCCTGTGACTGCCCGTTCCTCAGGTTGGTGATCGGACGCTGGCCGGCGATGACGACGTCGACCGGTCCGGCCTCGGCCGTGTGACGCACGGTCAGGCGAGCGTTGCCCTCGTCGACCGTGCCGGTGTTGTTCTCGAACGAGGCGAGGCGGGCGGTCCCGGCGTCGTCGAGCATCGCCACCACGCTCCAATCACCGGCGTCGGGGATCTCGAGCGACCCGATCGGGCCGATGACGATCGAGTCGTCACTGCTGTCGAGCACCTCGACGTTGCTGAGCGTCTCGCCGGCGTACGTCGACAGGTCGGCGGTGGTCCCCGGCGCAAAGTTGTCGATGACGATCGAGTCGTCGACGACGACGTCGACGGTGGTTCCGGGGATGCCGTGTACCAGCGTGATCACGGTGTCGTCCTGGGCGGAGGCCGACGCAGCGGTGAACATGAGCGCAGCCACGGCGCCCACGGTGGTCAGGAGCTTCTTCATGTTCTTGCCCTTCGTGTGTGGTTGTCCGCCGGCCACGCCGTTGGTCAACACTCATGGTAGTCGCGCCACTACCCCGTGAAAAGGGTCGGCCGATCCGGCGGCCACGGAACACCGCTGGTCAGCGGGCCGATCTCCGCAACGCGGGGGCCCGCGGGCATCGCCGGCGACGTGGTGATCCCACCGGTTTGCGCGCCGAGCGCGTTGGGTACGGACCATCGGCGCCCGGGCCGGGGCACCGGGTGCCGACGAGGTCGGTGACGGCCGGCCGGCGACACCAGGGAACGTGAGATCGAAGCATGCATGAGGAGATCCCCATGACCGAAGCAGACGCGACCGACCAGGACGTCGCGCCCGTGACCGCGACGGGTACGACGACGGGTCCGACGAGGACGGGTACGAAGACGGGTCCGACGAGCCGCGACGCGGCTCCTGCCAGAACCCGATCCGGCGGCGTCCGTACGGAGGGACTGCGCAAATCGTTCGGTGACGACGAGGTGATCAAGGGCGTCGACATCGAGGTCGAGCCCGGCACCATCGTCGGCCTGATCGGGCCGAGCGGATGCGGCAAGACCACGACGGTCCGTCTGATGACCGGGCTGTTGCGTCCGACGGCGGGTTCCGCGACCGTCTTCGGCACCGAGTCGTGCTCGCTGACCGCCAAGCAGCGAGCCCGGATCGGCTACCTCCCCCAGACCCCAGCGCTGTTCCCCGAGCTCTCACTCGGTGAGAACCTGAGCTTCCATGCATCGATGTACGGCATGCGGTTCCGTCGTCGGGATCGGCTCGACCAGCTGCTCGACTGGGTCGAGCTGTCCGATCATCGCTCCAAGCGGGTCGTCGACGCGTCGGGCGGGATGCAGCGCCGGCTGGCGCTCGCCGCCGCGTTCGTCCATGACCCCGACGTCGTCTTCCTCGACGAACCCACCGCCGGCATCGACCCGATCCTGCGCGACAAGCTGTGGACACGGTTCCACGACGTCGCCGACGCCGGACGTTCCCTCGTCGTGACGACCCAGTACGTCGGCGAGGCCGGGCAGTGCGATCTCGTCGGGCTGCTGTCCGACGGCGAGCTGTTGCTGCTCGACACGCCCACGAACCTACGTCGGGCGGCGTTCGACGGCGAGGTCGTCGACGTCCAGCTCGACCGTCCGTTGACCGATGCGGAGCTGACGCAGCTGTCCGACGAACCGTTCGTACTCGGCCAGATCGAGCGCACCGGCCCGACCGGTCTGCGGTTCGTCGTCGACGACGCCGGTCACGCGATGCAGCTGATCGGCGATGCGCTCCACCGCAGCGACGCGTCGATCGTCGAGATCGACGAGCACCTCGTCGACTACGACGAGGCATTCCTCCGGGTCGTCCAGCGACACCGAACGTCGTCCGGCGCCACGGATGAGCCCGACCGCCTCGACCGGCCGGCCGCCGCCGGCGACCGCTCCGACCACGACATGGAGGCGGCGCGATGAACCTCCGACACGACTCCCGCCCCGAACCGGTCGACCCGACGCCCGACCGTGCTCAGCCTGTTCAGCACGACCGGGACGACCGGGACGATCGCAACGACAGCGGACGCCGTGACGGTCGCGAACCCGCCGACTCCGGCCGCGACCCCGAGCGATCCCGACGTATCGCGGCGACCCTGCGACCGGTTCGCGCCCCGTGGGCGGTCGTGATCAGGTCGTTCGCGTTCGTTCGCAAGGAAGTCGTCGAGATCGTTCGACAGCCGCGTCTGCTGGCGTTGCTCGTGATCGGTCCGTTCGCGCTGCTCGTCCTGTTCGGTCTCGCGTACGGGGACGACTCGCTCGAGAAGCGGGCCGTCTTCGTCGGCGGTGAGGACTCGATCTACGCCGACGTCCTGTCCGGGTACGAAGACCAGCTCGACGAGTTCATCCAATCGGAGGGACTCGTCGAGACCGAGGCCGAGGCCGAACGCATGCTCGAGGCCGGCGACGTCGACGTCGTCGTCGTGTTCCCCGACGATCCGATCAGTGCGGTGCTCGGTGGCGAACGGGCGGTCATTCGGGTACTGCACGAAGAGATCGACCCGATCCAGGCGGGTGCGGTCGAGGTCGCGGCCCGCCTCGCGATCCAGGAGGTCAATGCGACCGTGCTGTCGACGGTGGCCGCCGACGCCCAAGCCGAGTTGCGCTCCGCCGAACAGTTCGGTGACCGGTTCGCCGAGCTCGCTGCCGACGCCGGCGCGAGTCCCGAGTCGGCGGCCGAGATGGCGACGGCGGACCTGTCGCAGCTCACCGCTGCCTTGGACGGCACCGCCGTCGTGCTCGGTCAGCTCGAGACCGAGGACCCGGACACCCGTGCGCAACTCGACGAGACCCGCGCCGCCGTCGCCGAGGCAGCGGCCACGGCGGCGGCGATCGACGCCGGCTCCGACGACGTCGACGCCGACCGACTCGCGGCCGATCTCACCCTCGTCAGCGAGATGGTGTCGGAGACGATCGTGCTCGACCCCGACGTGTTGGTGCGGCCGTTCCGCAGCGAAACGGAGAACGTCGGCCCCGCCGACGTCACCCCGACCGCCTACTTCACGCCCTCATCGCTCGCCCTGCTGCTGCAGCACCTCGCATTGACCTTCGCCGCCCTCTCGCTCGTCCGCGACCGGCGGACGGGGTTGTTCGAGCTCATGCGGGTCGGACCGCTGTCGTCGATCGAGATCGTGGTCGGCAAGATCCTGGCCTATGTGCTGGTGGGGCTCGTCGTCGCCGTCGTTCTGATCGGCGGGGCGACGTTCACGCTGGGCGTCGCCGTCGCCGGCTCGATCGGCTGGCTCGCCGCGGTCGTGCTCGGCGTGCTGCTGTCGTCGCTGTCGCTCGGCATGGTGCTCGCCACCGTGTCCAAGACCGAGTCGCAAGCCGTGCAGTTCGCGATGCTGGCGTTGCTCGCCGGCCTGTTCTTCAGCGGCTTCGTGCTGCCGCTCGACACGATGCGCTATCCGGTCAAGGCCATCTCCTGGCTGCTCCCGGTGACGTACGGCATCGACGGGCTGCAGGACATCATGCTCGCCGGTGAACCACCGGCGCAGGCGACGATCGTGGGCCTCTCGGCACTCGTGGTGGTGTACGGCGCGGGCGCCATCGTGGCGCTCACGCGCAGCCTGCGCCGGGAAGGCAACGCGTGAGTTCCGACCCGCCCGCCCCGACCAGCGACCCGACTGGTGACCCGACCGGTGATCAGCCGAACGGCGCGGGGAACAGCCGGATGTACGTGGACGATTCGGATGCGAGTTCGCGCGACGAGCGAGCCGTGCTGACGGTCGACCCGCGAGCGGGCACTGCGATGCAGGCGATCGCGGTGCTCGGCGTCGTCGTCACCGTGGTGGCGGCGGTGGTCGGCTGGCGCTTCCTGACGAGCCTCGACCGCAACCTCGAACAGAGTCTGGTGATCGGCGAGGACGCGGCGGCGACGCTCGTCGACACGATCGACGTCGCCGACGAGGTGATCACCGATCTGGACGCCGGCCTCGACACCCTCGGTCGAACCCTCGACACCGTCTCGTCCACGACCGAGGCGACCGGCGGCGTCGCATCGTCGGCTGCGGAGATCGCCGGTCGCCTGCCCGACGATTTCGACGACGTCGATGCCGCCCTCGCGACCGTCGAGTCGCTCGGTGAGACGATCGACAGCGCATTGCGGGCGGCGTCACGGATCCCGCTCGGCCCCGATTACGACCCGGCGACACCGCTGCCGGAGGCGATCGCCGACGTGCGCGCGGCGTTCGATCCCATCGGTGGCGATCTCGGCGAGCTGGCAGAGCGACTCGGGGCATTCGCCGACGGCACCGGGGACCTGTCCGGTGACCTGTCCGCCGTTCGTGCCGACCTCGACCGAACGCGAGCGTCGCTCGACTCGAGCCAGTCCCTCCTCGAGCGGTACCGGACCTCCGCCGTCGACGCCGAGCGATTGGCCCGCGAGGGCCGTGACGACGTCGGCTCGGCGATCACCGCGACTCGCCTCGCCGTCCTGGCACTCGGTGTCTTCGGTGTGATCGCCCAGTACGTCCCGTGGTACCTCGGTCGGCGTCTGCGCCCGACCAGCAACGGCACGACCTCGAGCGGCGTCGCAGCATCGACTCGCTCTCGACCCGAGCCCGGACGGCCCGCGTGACCCGGTTCGAGTCGGCCGGTCGGGAACCCGAGGTGCGTGTCACCCGAAGGTTTGACGTGATGCCCCGGGTGGTACGGCGGCTGTCAGTCCGACAGCTGGAGCGCCCCGTCCGCCCGGCTGCCGGCACCGAACGAGATCACGCAGACGACAGCACGCAACGACGAGCCACGAGGACGACAGTGCCCACCCGCCGTGGGCCGGACAAAGGGAACCGATGACCACCGACACGAGCAGTGACAGGAGCAGGGCCGACCGCCCCGACGCGAGCACGACCGGATCCACCGACGACGACCGCACCGCGGCGTCGACCGTGGAACGGCTCGAGTCGTGGTGTCGGACCGTCACCGCGATCAACGGTGTGCCCATCAGTCCGGGCAACCGCCTCGACGTCCTGCGCAACGGCGATCAGATCTTCCCCGCGATGCTCGAGGCGATCGACGCAGCCGATCGATCGATCGACCTGTTGACGTACGTGTACTGGGCCGGTGAGATCGGCGCGACGTTCGCCGAGCGTTTGGCCCAGCGGGCACGCGACGGTGTCCGGGTCCGGGTGCTGCTCGACGGCGTCGGCGCCAAGCCGATCGACCAGGAGAACGTCGAGTTGATGCGCTCCGGCGGCGCCGATGTCCGCTACTTCCGTCCGCTCGATCCGCGCCACCCGTTCCGAGCGTCGCACCGGACACATCGCAAGGTGATGATCTGCGACGAAGCCGTCGGCTTCACCGGTGGCGTGGGCATCGCCGACCAATGGATGGGCGACGGGCGCAGCGAAGGCAACTGGCGCGACACACATGTGCGTCTGCAGGGTCCGGGTGTTGCCGGGCTCCGCAGTGCCTTCCTCGACAACTGGATCGAGACCGAACAGGTCCTGTTCGAGTCGGCCTTCGACCACTTCCCTGCCCACGAGCACCACGGCAACGTGCCGGTGCAGATCATCAAGGGGACGGCCGAGCCGGGGTGGAACGACATCTCGATGACGGTGCGGGCCCTGATCGAGCTCGCCGACGAACAGATCCGATTGACCAGCGCGTATTTCGTGCCGGACGAGGACCTGATACTGCGTCTCTGCCGAGCGGCGGAGCGTGGCGTCGACGTCCAGATCCTGCTGCCCGGACCCGGAGCAGACAAGCGCTTCGTGCAGCTGGCCGGCGAAGCGGTCTACGACCGTCTCCTCGACCACGGCATCAAGATCTGGTGCTACCAGCCGTCGATGTTGCACGCCAAGATCATGACCCTGGACGGATTGGTCACGCTGATCGGTTCGGCCAACTTCAACCAACGGTCGACATCACTCGACGAAGAGGTCGACATCGTCGCGTTCGACCGCGACGTCACGGCGGAACTCGACGCCGACTTCGACGCCGACCTCGAACGCAGCGAGAAGATCGACCCGGCGCGCTGGCGCAGTCGTTGGGCCGGTCAGCAGGCCTTCGAACGTGCCGCCAACCTGATCCGGCCCTGGATGTAGCGGCGGATGTCATGGTGGAGGCGGACGTGCACGTGCATCGCGCCGTGTCGGGTGCCCGTTCGAGGCGGACGGCGATGGTGACGCACGTCGCTGTTTGGCTCCGTCGGGGCGTGGGTACGTCCGCAACCAACCTGGAGAGGATCACCTCGAAATGACACCGCACCGCAGCTCCGACGAAGCCCGACCGGCCGACACCGGCAACGGGACGAATCCGTTCCGAGAACTGCCCCTCGAAGTCGCGCTCGTGAACGACTACGAGATCATCGTGCGCGGACTGCACGCGATGCTCGAGCCCTTCTCCGACCGGATCGCGATCGTCGAGCACGACGTGGGCACGTCGCCCGATCGGCGCGCCGACGTCGCACTGTTCGACACGTTCGCCGGACGACGCGACGCGATCCAGCGCGCGGAGCAGATCGTGCGGGAAGGGCTCGTCGACCACATCGTGCTGTACACGTGGGACGCGACCGACGCGTTCCTCGAGGAGGCACGCGAGGCCGGTGTCTCGGCCGTGATCCTGAAATCGATGGCGGGCGCCGACCTCGTCGACGCATTGGAGCGCGTCGCTGAAGGAGATGACGTGGAACTGTCACAGACCGAAGGCGCCTCGGGTGCCGCGAACCGTGAGCCGCTGTCGATGCGCGAACGTGAGGTGCTGGCGATGCTGGCGCTCGGCTACCGGAACGCCGAGATCGCCGGCGAGCTGTACCTGTCGGTCGACACCGTCAAGACATACGTCCGCCGGCTCTTCCAGAAGCTCGGGGTGAACAACCGTACGCAGGCAGCCCTGCGCGCCGGTGACTACGGCCTGGCGCCTCCGGCGTCGCGCATCGAGCGGCTGTCGTCGGAGCGGGCGGACCGGTAACGTCGTGATGGTGGGAGAACGGGCAGCGACATCGATCGTGTTGGAGGCGGACCCGGCACAGGTCTCGCATGCCCGTCGATTCGTGCGGCTCGCCGCCGAGTGCGACGACCCGGCGGTGATCGACGATCTGCAGCTGATCGTGAGCGAACTGTTCACCAACGCCGTCGAGCACGGGGTCGCCGACACGGTCCAGATCGCGGTCAGCCAACGCAACGACGACCTGAGCGTGACCGTCGACAGTCGAGGGCCGACGCCCGGCGTCGGTCCCGCGACCAGGTGGCGGGTCGCCGACCCTGACGCCCTCAACGGTCGCGGCCTCGGCATCGTCCGCCACCTGGCCGACGAACTCGTGGTCGAACACGACGGTGACGCGTTCGTCGTCACCGCGACGTTGTTGCTTCGGCCCCGCGCCGGCACCTGAGCTTTGGCAGGGTCGAGTTCGCGCGCCGTTTGGTCGCCGATCACGTCGGGTACTCGCTCGTCATGACGACGAAGACCGATACCCCCGATACTCCCCTCGTCACCGTGCCCGGGCTCGACAGCGATCGGGCGGTCACGACCATCTCGATTTTGCAGGAACGCCTCGCCTCGCTCCTCGACCTGCAGCTGACACTGAAGCACATCCACTGGAACGTCGTGGGTGTGAACTTCATCTCCGTCCACGAGTTCCTCGACCCGCAGGTCGACACGATCCGTGAGATGAGCGACGACGTCGCGGAGCGCATCGCCACCCTCGGCGGGTCGCCGCTCGGCACGCCCGGCGCCATCACCAAGTTCCGCTCGTGGGACGACTACGACCTCAACCGGGCCCCGACCGTTCGCCACCTGTCGGCGCTCGACGCCGTTTACGGCGGCGTGATCGAGAGCCATCGCGCTGCCCAGCAGAAGTTGGCCGACGTCGACCCGGTCACCGAGGATCTCCTGATCGGGCAGCTGCGCGACCTCGAGCAGTACCAGTGGTTCGTGCGTGCCCACCTCCAGGACGCCTCGGGCGACGTCGTGTTCCGGAACTCCGAACAGCACGACTGACCCCCCTCCCGGACGATCAGCTCCGATCACGTCCGTCCAGACGACGCCCCGGTCAGATGCGACCGGGGCGTCGTCGCGCCCTGACCGCTAGCGTCCGTGCGGTGACGGAGGTGCGCAACTGGGCCCGGAACCAGACGTGTTCACCGGCGGTGATCGAGCGTCCGACGTCGACCGATCAGGTCGCTGCGGTCGTCGCGGCCGCGCATGGAGCAGGTCGACGGGTGAAGGCGATCGGCGCCGGACATTCGTTCACCGGCGCTGCGATGACCGACGGCGTTTCCGTGTCGCTCGATCGGCTCGACGAGGTGCTCGCGGTCGACGGGGATCTCGTGCGGGTCCGCGCCGGGATCACGCTCCGTGCGCTGAGCGAGCGACTGCACGATCAGGGGCTCGCCCTCCCGAACCTCGGCGACATCGACGTCCAGTCGCTGGCCGGGGCCACCGCCACCGCCACCCACGGCACCGGTCGTGCACTCGGCAACCTCGCGACCACGATCGTCGGCCTCGAACTCGTCGACGGGCGCGGGGACGTGCACCGGGTCGATCTCGACACCGACCCCGACACGCTGAAGACGTTGGCCGTCGGTGTGGGTGGGTTCGGCATCGTCACCGAGGTGACTCTGCGCGCGGTGCCGTCGTTCGACCTGCACGCCCACGAGGTCGTCGAACCGCTCGCCGACGTGCTGGGCAGGTGGAGCGAATTCATCGCGGGCGCGGACCATGCCGAGTTCTTCTTCTTCCCGGGCGACGATCGTGCGCTCACCAAACGCAATCGCCGTACCGACGAGCCGCCTCGCCCGCCGTCGAAGGCGGCCTATGTGCGCGACAAGTACCTGTTCGAGAACGTCGCGTTCGGCCTGGCGTGCGCCGTCGGCCGTCGGGTGCCGTCGCTGGTCCCGCGCATCACGGGCGCGTTCGCAGCGGCGGCGAGCGAACGCGACCTGATCGATCGATCCGATCGGGTGTTCGCGAGCCCGCGGCGGGTGCGGTTCGTCGAGATGGAGTACGGGATCCCGGTCGACGCCGTACCGGAGGCGGTCGAGCGGGTGCAGGCCCTGATCAGATCCCTCCATCATCCGGTGCTCCTCCCGATCGAGGTGCGGTGTTCGGCCGCCGACGACCTCCCGCTCTCGACCGCGTACGGACGAGACAGCGGCTGGATCGCCGTCCACCAGTATCCGGGTATGCCGTTCGAGCACTACTTCGACACGGTCGAGCGCATCATGGACGACTACGGCGGGCGTCCCCACTGGGGCAAGCTGCACGGGCAGACCGCCGACGTGCTGCGAGAGCGGTATCCCCGCTGGGACGACGCGATGGCGTTGCGCGACCGGTTCGATCCGGACCGGACCTTCGCCAACACCTATCTCGAGCGCGTCTTCGGCTGACCGTTCCGGCGCATCCGCCTCTCATTCGTCGCGGCTCGACCGGTCCGACGCGAACAGGGTGAGTAGCGTCGCTCGCGTGTCGACGCTCCACATCCGCCGGTCGGTCGCCGCCGATCTCGACGCGCTGGTCGAGTTGGGTGCCGAGTACTGCGCGGCCGACGGGCATCGATTCGACGAGCAGACGGTCCGCGCCGGGTTCGGCGGTCTGATGCTCGACGACACCCACGGCTTCGTGCTCGTCGCCGACGACGGCTCCGATGACGTTGGAAGCGATGACGGTGCGGGCGTGATCGGCTACGCCGCCGTGTCGTGGGGCTGGTCGATCGAGGTCGGCGGCCTCGACGTCGTGCTCGACGAGATCTACGTGCGCTCCCGCGGCCACGGCGTCGGTGGTGAGTTGCTCGCCGCCGTCGAGGCCGAGTGCCGTCGCGTCGGCGCCAAACGGATCTTCCTCGAGACGGAACGCCCGAACGAGCGTGCACGCCGGTGGTACGCCGCCGCCGGCTTCACGATCGACGACTCGATCTGGATGTCGAAGGAGCTGGGCTGAACGCGCCGTTCCGAGTGCTCGGCGCCCTCTGTGTCGTGGGTGCCTTTACCGGCGCCGGATGCGCGGCCGACCCGCCGAGTTCGGTGGTCGGCATCGTCGTCGACGGATGCGGGTCGGTACGCACGACGGGGAGCGGTGTGGTCGTCGACGACGACCTCGTGCTCACGTCGGCCCACACGCTTCGAGGTGCGACGTCCGTGGTCGTCGAGGCGGGCCGGGAACGTCGCGAGGCGAGCGTGGTGGGGTTCGACCCCGACCTCGATCTCGCCTATCTGCGTGCCGACCTTGCCGGCATCAGACCGACGGGGATCGTTCGGGCCGACGACGGTGAACCCGGGTTCGATCGGGCACGCGCCTGGGCGGTCCGTGACGGCACCGTCGTCGAGATCGACGTCGACGTCGTCCGGGCGATCCGGCTCGAGACCGAGGACATCTACGTCGAGGGCGCCACCGTCCGCCCCGCCTTCGAGTTGCGTGCCACGCTCGAGCCGGGCGACTCGGGCGGGCCGATTCTCACCGGCGACGGCGTGGTCGGCGTGTTGTGGGCGCGCAGTACGCGGAACAGTGACGTGGCGTACGCGATCGACGCCGCGCGGGGGACGTCGAGGCTCGATGCGCAGCTCGTCGACGCCGATCTCGGCGACGTCGACCTGCACCGGTGTGACTGACGGGTGCGACCGACCGGTGTGACCGACGGGTGGGCCGCTACCAGAAGCCGGGCAGGGATTCGTACCTGCCGGCCGCGTACTGGGTGAGTCGGGCGAGCGCGTCGTCGTCGAACACGTCGATGACGTCGTGGCATGCGTCGGGCCCGGCCGACCGGATCGCCTGGTCGAACTCGGTCCGTCGACGCGGCACGTCGGAGGTGAGCACGAGCACCCGTTCGCCCGCGCCGCGCAGCGCGTGCGCGTGGCCGAGCGTGCGCCACACGGCGTCGGCGGAGTTCAGGCCGCCGCGATAGCGGACGAACGGGCCGCCGATCAGCACGACCCAGCGGCCACCGGCCTGGTCGGTCGCGACGTACGGCGCGGTGAGCCCGACCCCTTTGATCCGCACACCCGGACCCTCGACCTCCGCGAAGCCGGCGGCCTCCAGCACCTGCTGGACCCGCTCTTTGGATCCTGCCTGCCGGTCCTCGATCAGCTCGAGCGGATGCCCTTCGTCGTCGAGCCGCGCCGCGGCCAGCTCCAGATAGCCGGGGTCGAGGTCGTAGCCGACGTAGCGGCGGCCGAGTCGAGAGGCGGCGACGAGGGTCGAGCCGCTCCCGACGAACGGGTCGAGCACGAGGTCGTTCTCGAACGTGTACAGCTCGATCAGCTTCTCGGGCAGCTCGACCGGGAACGGGGCCGGGTGGCCGACCCGCTTGGCGGACTCGGTCGGCGTCTGCCAGACGTCCAGGGTGAGCGACATGAAGTCCTCCGTGCCGATCGTCGACCGGTGCGGCAGCCCGCGCGCCGCCCGCTGGTCGGCAGACAGGGCGCGTTGGAATCGGCCCTTGCTCGCCACGATCACCCGCTCGGTGACGTCGCGCAGCACCGGGTTGGTCGCCGTGCGGAACGATCCCCAGGCGCAGCTGCCGCTGGCACCGGCGCCTTTCTGCCAGACGATCTCGCCGCGCAGCAACAGGCCGAGCCGGTCCTGCAGGATGTGGATGACGTCGGCAGCGAGCGAGCGGTAGGGCTTCCGGCCGAGGTTGGCGACGTTGACCGCGATCCGCCCTCCCGGTTCGAGCACGCGCACACACTCGGCGAACACGTCGTGGAGCAGTTCGAGGTACTCGAGGTACGACGACGGCACGCCGTCGCGTTCGAGTTCCTCCTCGTACTGCTTGCCGGCGAAGTACGGCGGTGACGTCACGACCAGCGCCACCGACCCGTCGACGAGGGTGTGCATGTCGCGGGCGTCACCGCACACCAGTGGCTCGTCGATCGCTACGGGCGTCAGGACGGTGTCGTCGTCATCGAGCACCGGCGCCTCGAAGCGGCCGTAGAAGCCCGACGCGTCGTGCGATTCGCGCTTGGACACGCCGAAGTTCGAGGTGGTCGTGGCACGACGAGCGGTGTCGTCGGTCGCGCGTGGGGCGCGCGCGGGCACGCTCGAATCGGGCACGGCCACAGATTACGCGGGTGGTCGCACGCGCCGCGCGATGGTCGAACTGGTCGGCGAACTGGTCAACGATCTGGCTTGCGAGCTGCGCCGACGGTTCAGTCGGGGACGAAGGCGATCAGATCGTCCGGTTCGCTGAGCGACGACAGGTCGACCGGGTCACCGACCACCAGCTCGTCGTCCACGACGTCGACGACGAGCAATTCGACGGTGCCGTCCTCGGTGACCAGGACGACGCTCACACCGTCGGGGCCGAGGACCGCCCGGTCGTACGCACCGATCGTCGCCGTGCCCTCGGGCCCGATGACGACGGCCTCGCCGGCGATCGAGGCGAGCACGCTGCACCCGTCGGCGGCGACGCCCTCGATGGCCTCGACGCCCGACAGGTCGGCCAGCTGTTCTCCCGACTCGACGTCGACGATCGAGTGATAGCCGTCGGAGCCGCCGACGGGCAGGCAGGTCCACAGCGGATCGGGCGGCGTCGGATCGACCGCGGTGGCGAACGTCGTGGTGAACAGCGTGCGGCCGTCGAGATCGACGACGACCTCGAAGGTGGCGCCACCGACGACGAGCCGGTCACCGCCGGCGATCGGCGCGACCCATTCGATCGCGGCGCCGGCGGGGACCGCCACCGCGCCGATACGTTCGGCGGCGTCGGCGCCCGACTCGATGCGGTAGACACCACCGTCGACGGCGACCATGGTGAGGCGGTCGTCGCGGAGGACCCCGATGCTGCCGGCGGGGATCTCGGTCGGCACGGTCGCCTGGGCCGTCCGGTCGAGACCCATCAGCGAAACGTCGGCCTGGAGACCGACGGTCTGACTCGTGGCGATCAGGTCGTCGCCGACGGCGATCGGTTGGTCGGCGAGGAAGATCGGCTCCGGGTCGCCCGGCCGGACGACGATCGTCTGGAAGTTGGCGGCGTCGGCGATCGCGAACAGCGAGCCGTCGTCGTTCCACCGCATCGTGGCCACGAACATGGTCGGGTCGACGGGCGAGTTCGCGATGGCCAGATCGCCGATGTCGACGACGGTGGCGGCCGACACGTCGACGAGGGAGACGTCGCCGCCGGTGGGTTCGCCGGTCGCGAGGAAGGTGCCGTCCCCGGTTCGGACCGGTGTGACCTGGGCTCGGTCGGGCAGTTCGACGACCAGCGGCTCGGCGTCGCTCCCGGGCGGCGGCACGACCGTGAGGGTTCGGCTGTTCGTCAACGACACCGTGCCGTCGTATGCATGTATCGCGCCGGTCCGTCCGTGGTCGAGCGACTCGCCGACGACCTCGCCGTCGGCGTCGAGATAGGTGACGTCGCCGGTCGTGCGGTCGACCACGGCGATCGTGCTCCAGCCCACGCGGTCGCGATCGTTCGTCGAGTCGCCGCCGCCGAACCATCGCCACCCGACGACGGCGGCAGCGAACAACAAGGTGACGATGCCGGTGCCGACGAGCATGCGCCGGGCCGCGTAGTTGGGCGGCTTGGGGATCGCGCGGCGCCGTTGCGGTCGTTCGGCGCCGTCCGCGGGAGTGGTGGCAGGCCCGTCCGACACGCATCGAACCGTAGCAACGCCGTGACGGATATGGTGCCCGTCGTGGAGTTCGTGTGCCCGCGTTGTGCGTCGACGGTCGAAGCTCGGTTCTACGGGCCGTGCGAAACGTGCCGCGACCAGCTGCGCGACGCGTTCCGCAGCGAGGGTCGCGTCGTCGAGCTGGCCGAGTACGAGCCGAAGATGAACGTGACCCCCAACGCCGTCGCCCTCAAAGACGACTGACCCCCAGATCCTGGACGTTCCCGGGTCGGGTGTCGGAGGGGACGACGACGGAGTCGGCGTTCACGGAGATCACCCGACCCGCAAGGCGGAGGCGGGGGTGGGTCAGCGCTTGGTGCGGTAGCGGGTGATGTTGTCCTCGCCGACCTGCTCGCGGAACTCGGGGTCGTCGATGCCGAGACCTTCCTCGGGGGCGAGGCACAGCACGCCGAGCTTGCCCTCCGCCTGGTTGCGGTGCACCGCGAGCGAGGCCTGCCCGACCTGTTCGAGGGCGTAGACGTCACTCATGATCGGGTGGATGCGGCCTTGGCTGATCAGCTTGTTGGCCGCCCACGCCTCCTCGTAGTTGGCGAAGTGCGACGACAGCAGCCGCTTCAACTTCATCCAGAAGTGGCGGTTGTCGAACTCGACCATGTAGCCCGAGGTGGCGGCGCAGGTGACGACGGTGCCGCCACGCTTGACCGCGAAGATCGAGGCGCCCATCGTCGACCGGCCGGGGTGTTCGAACACGATGTCGGGGTCCTCGCCGACCAGTTCGCGGATCTTCTTGCCGAAGCGGCGCCACTCCGACTCGTCCTGGGTGTGCTCGTCCGACCAGAACTCGTAGCCCTCGGCGCGACGGTCGATGACCGCTTCGCATCCCATGTCGTTGAGGAGCTGGGCGCGCTCGGGCGACGACACGACGCCGATCGGGGTGCCACCGCCGTTGAGCACGTACTGGACTGCGTAGCCGCCGATGCCGCCGGTCGCGCCCCAGACGAGCACGGTGTCGCCCTGCTTCATGTTGGCGCCGTTGTGGCTGACGAGCATGCGGTAGGACGTCGAGTTGCAGAGCGCGTTGACCGCCGCCTCCTCCCACGTGAGGTGGGCAGGCTTCGGCATCAGCTGGTTGGCCTTGACGACCGACAGGTCGGCGAGACCGCCGAAGTTGGTCTCGAAGCCCCAGATGCGCTGGTTGGCCGCGAGCATCGAGTCGTCGTGGGCCGAGTGGTCCTGATCGTCGACGTGATTGCAGTGGACCGTGACCCGGTCACCCGGCTTCCAGTTGCGCACCGCCGAACCGACCTGCAGCACGACACCGGAGGCGTCGGATCCCATGATGTGGTACGGCTGCGCGTGGCGTGCCGCCCACTCCGACTCGCGGGCGAGCCGGTCGAGGAACCCGAACGTCGGGAGCGGCTCGAAGATCGACGTCCACACGGTGTTGAAGTTG
>NZZV01000185.1 GCA_002698945.1 Acidimicrobiaceae bacterium | reverse complement strand
TGCATGGAGTGCGGAACCCATCGGGGGAACTCGCTGATCCATCTCGAACGATTCGACCGGGCGACCACGACCCAGACCGCTCCGATGGTGTGCATGCACTGCGAGGACCCGACGTGTGCGCAGGTCTGCCCCGCCGACGCGATCAAACAGGACGAGGGCGGCATCGTGCAGTCCGCGCTGAAGCCCCGATGTATCGGCTGCTCCAACTGTGTCCTGGCCTGTCCGTTCGGGGTCCCCAAGTACATGGCCGAGATCGATCAGATGATGAAGTGCGACATGTGCACCGACCGCACTTCGGAAGGCTTGGCGCCGATGTGCGCGTCGGTGTGCCCGAGCGAAGCGCTCTGGTACGGCACGATCGAGCAGTTCCACGCGCAGCGCCAGGGATCGCTCCTCCGCGACTTCATGTTCGGCCGGCAGGAGGTGCGCACCAAGGTGTACACCGTGGTCGATGACGCGCTCGCCGGACCGGTCGACGTCTTGGGCGGCACGACGACGTCGTGGCTCGACGACCCGTTTGCGATCCAGGAGCTCGATCGATGAACGACCAGCCCGGCTGGAAGCGCGACTTCCCGTACGAGGCGGCCGCCGAAGACGAGGTGACACGGCGCGAGTTCGCCCGCTATCTCGTGCTCGGGAGTGGCGCGATGGCGTTCGGAGCGGTCGGGATGGCGGCGTGGACGCAACTCCGATCGATCAACGTCGGCGAACCACGCGAAGTCGTCGCGCTCGACGAGGTCGCCGTCGGTGGCACCTTCCTGTTCCGCTACCCCACCGCGGCCGACCCGGCAGTGCTGTTGCGCACCTCCGAGGACGACGTGGTCGCCTTCAGCCAGAAGTGCACCCACCTCGGGTGCGTCGTCTTCTTCCAGGCGGACGAGGACCGTTGGCACTGTCCGTGTCACGAGGGGAACTTCGACGCGACGACCGGCGCGGTGCTGTCGGGCCCTCCGACCCGACCGCTCGGCAAGATCGAGGTCGAGGTCCGCAACGGAACGATCTGGGCACTCGGTCGGGAGGAGTCGTGAGGACGTCGCGACGCCAGCGACGCGTGTCGTCGGCGGTCGTCGTCTACATCATCGTGTTGATGTCGTTGCAGGTCTTCCTGGTGACGGTCGCGGCCGAAGCGCTCCTCGACGACGACGAATCGCTCGCCTGGGCGGCCGCCGGCCTGTCGATCGTGCTCTTCCTGAGTGCGGCGGCCTTCCTGCGCTATCTGCGGCCGTAGCCTCGTGTCGCCCGATTCCGCTGCCGTCACGCCCGGACCGATCGCCGACCTCTTCCCGGGCTACTTCGCCTTGGTCATGGCGACCGGCATCATCTCGATCGGCGCCGAGCAGCAGGACATCGCCGTGTTGCCAGAGGCGCTCTTCGCCGTCGCGGCCGTCGGCTACGTCGTGTTGTGGGTGCTGCTCGTGCTCCGCGTGACGCGGTATCCGAGACGTTTCCTCGACGACGCGACCGATCATGCCAAGGGATTCGCCTTCCTCACGACGGTCGCCGGCACCAATGTGCTCGGCAGTGCCTGCGGGGTGGTGATGGGATGGTGGACGATTGCCTGGGTCCTGTGGTTCGTCAGCCTGCCGGTGTACGTCGTCTTGCTGTACCTGACCCTGATCTCCGTCGTCATCATCTCCGACAAGCCAGGCCTCGGCGCCGGCATCAACGGCACCTGGTTCCTCATCATCGTGTCGACCCAGTCGATCGCCGTGCTCGGTGCACTCTTGTTGATGCGAGAGCCCAGCGACCTGCTCGCGTTCGTGACGATCGCGATGTTCACGCTCGGGCTCGTCGTCTACCTGATCGTCATGACCATGGTCTTCCTCCGATGGACCTTCGATCCACTCGATCCGACCGAGGCGTCACCACCGGCGTGGATCGCCGCAGGAGCGGTTGCGATCAGCGTGCTGGCGGGCTCGAACATCCTCCTGGCCGCGGACGTCTCCGAACGGATCCGCCGGCTCGTCCCCTTCCTCGAGGGGATGACCGTGCTGGCCTGGGCGACGGCGACGTTCTGGTTCCCGCTGATGGTGGCGATCGGGGTATGGCGGCACATGGTCCGGCGACTCCCGCTGCGGTATCACCCCTCCTACTGGGCGCTCGTGTTCCCGATCGGCATGTACGGCGCCGCGACGTTCCGGATGCGAGCCGCCATCGGGCTGGACGGCCTCGCCTGGTTGCCCCAGGTCACGCTCGTCGCCGCGCTCGTCGCCTGGTCAGCGACGTTCCTCGGCCTCGTCCACTCGCTCGCTCGCGCGCTGCGCCGGGTCAGCTGATCGGGCTGGCGTCGTCCTCCATCGGCTCCGATACATCGTCGACGCGACCGGAGACGGCGGCGCGAGGTGCCGACGACGGTTCGAGCGCCCACCCGACGATTGCCGCGACCAGGAGCGTCACGCCCACGACGGCTAGGACCACGTGGTAGATCACGCCGTACCCGATCAGCGGGAGCGACAGCGCCAGCACGAGCGGCCAGTAGGACGGGTCGGGCAGATGGATGGCGCTGACGTCGTCGACCCGGAGTTCGGCGAGCACGTCGTCGCCGGTGGCCACCCGTCGAATGTCGTGGTGACCACCGGTACCGACGTCTTCGTACTTGTGATGGAAGAACTCGTCGAGGTGGTGCACGGTCGGGATCCGGTCCCAGTTGTGTGGCGCAGGTGGGTTCGTCGTCATCCACTCCAGCGTGCGAGCGTCCCACGGATCGACCGGGGCCGCAGCCGCGGTTCGGTGGGAGTAGACGACGTTCACGAGGAAGAGCAGGATCCCGAGCGCCATCACGAACGCGCCCACACTGGCGACGGTGTTCCAGAACCCGAGGTTGAAGAACCCCTCGCCGGCGCGGGCCTCGGTCCACACGTACATCCGTCGCGGCTGACCTTGCAGGCCGATGATGTGCATCGGCCCGAAGGTGAGGTTCATGCCGATCATCATCAGCCAGAAGTTCCAGCGACCCAGACCCTCGTTCAGACACTTGCCGAACATCTTCGGCCACCAGTAGTAGAAGGCACCGAAGAATCCGAGTACCGATCCGCCGAACAGGACGTAGTGGATGTGCGCCACGATGTAGTAGGTGTCGGTCTGCTGGGTGTCCGACGGCGCGACGGCGTGCGTCACACCCGAGAGTCCTCCGACGGTGAACTGGACGATCAGTCCGATGCAGAACAGCATCGCGACGGAGAATCGGAGCTTGCCGCCCCACATCGTGAGCGTCCAGTTGACGATCTTCACGCCGGTCGGAATGGCGATCACCATGGACGCGACCGAGAAGATGGCGACCGACATCGGCCCGAGGCCCGAGGCGAACATGTGGTGCGCCCACACGCCGAAGCCGACGAACCCGATCACGACGCCCGAGAAGACGACGAGCGGATACCCGAAGAGCGGCTTCTTGGAGAACACGGGCAGGATCTCCGAGGTGATCCCGAACGCCGGCAGGATGAGGATGTACACCTCCGGATGACCGAAGATCCAGAACAGGTGCTGCCACAGGAGCGCGTCGGCGCCCGCCTCGGGGATGAAGAAGGGTGCGCCGAAACTGCGCTGCAGCGTCAGGAGCACGAGCGCCACGGTGATCACGGGGATCGCGAACACCAGCAGGAACTGGGTGACGAACGCCATCCAGGTGAACGTCGGCATCCTCATGAACGTCATGCCCGGGGCACGCATGTTGATGACCGTCACGATCAGGTTGATCGCACCGACGAGTGACGCGATGCCGGTGATCTGCAGACCCATCGCCCAGATGTCGATGCCGTGCGTCGGCGAGTACGCGACGCCGGAGTTCGGGGCGTACATGAACCAGCCACCGTCAGCGGCACCGCCGAGGAACCACGAACTGTTCACGAACAGGGCGCCGACCAGGAAGCACCAGAAGCTGAAAGCGTTGAGTCGCGGGAACGCGACGTCGCGCGCTCCGATCTGCAGCGGAATCAGGTAGTTGGCGAACGCCGCCGCCATCGGCATCGCGAACAGGAACACCATCGACGTCGCGTGCATCGTGAACATCTGGTTGTAGACGTCGGCCGACAGGACCGTCCCGTCGGGACCGGCGAGTTGGAGACGGATCAAGAGTGCCTCGATCCCGCCGAGGACGAAGAACGAGATTGCGGCGACGCCGTACATGATCCCGATCCGCTTGTGGTCGACGGTGAACAGCCACGAGCGCCACCCGACACCCTCGGTTGGCCGACGCAGAACGCCGAAGGTGTCGGCCACGAACTCGTCGACGGTGGTCTCGGTCGATCTCGGCTGGTCCAACGTCGTCACGGTCGTTCTCCTGGTCCTCGGTGTTCGCCCCCTGCCGGGGTGTGCCGAATGAACAATACTTCTAGTAGAAACTAGACTCAAAGTCTTCAGCACCCTCCTACCCATCGTTGCGGAAGGATCCTCCTGCTTATGCTTCGTTCTTACAAGGCAAGCAGGGCTCGAATTCGGGGGTGTACCGCGTCGGTCCGGGATTCGACAGCTTGGACGCTGCGCCCGGCGGCTTGATCGCCAGGGACAACGTGGCACCGATCTGCGACGACCCAGTTCCCTACCGATCACTCGCGGTTGGGCTCAATGAACAGCGCAGCGCGCCCGGGCGGAGCGCGGCGCTCATCTCGTTCCAAGCGAAACGGTCGCTCGCGGTGCCGGGCGCCACCACCATCGACGCGAGACGAGGCTTCGAGTGCCCGCTCCCGATACCTCGTCGACGCGATCGAGCGCTACGTCAAGTGACACACGACGACCTGGCTCGTACTCGACGACCTGGCAACAGAGTGCCGGCGGGAGCTGACGCCGCGGCGTCATTCTTCGAACATGTCTGCCAGGCGATGTTGGACGCGGGGTCACGGCGTACCGGCAAGTCGGATCGGCGCTCGGTGCGTCCTTCACCGAGCACGCCCTGCAGATCACCCGGTGCCTCCTGGACGTCCGACACGATCGTCTCCGCGTCCTCGAGCAGCGGCTGTCACACGGCGCGACCTCCGAGCACTGCGACGAGGAATACTGCACCGTCGCGAAACGGACGGAGATCCCACCTGGCGAGCGCGAGTTCGACCGCCAGCCCTGCCGTGGAGGCATCAGCGAAGAACTCGTCGAATTCGTAGCCACGATCCGTCCCGAAGCCGACGACCACGCGACCGTCGGGAGCCAGATGTGCGGCCAGCCGGGCCAGCGTCTCGGTGCGGGTCCGGGTCGAGGAAGGTCATGACGTTGCCGGCGCACACGATTGCATCGAACGGATCGGCCACCATCGACGACAGGTCGAGGGTGGCGAGGTCACCGGTCTGCCATGTCGGACCCGGATGGTCGGCCTCTGCGGCGGCGATCAGCACCGGGTCGATGTCGACACCGACGACCCGTGTGGCCGAGTTCGAACAGACGGCCACCGACTCGTCCCGGACCACACCCAGCATCGAGGGATGCGGCCCTGCCGTTGCACCATCGCGTCGGCGAAGCGCGACTCGCCGTCGAGGATCCACGCCGTCTGCGGCCATCGTTCGAAACCGCTCGGCACCAGGTGGAGTGCATCGGATTCTCGGCGATCGTCCGGAGCCAATCGTTCCCGGTCATGTGGAAACGCCGAGACGACAGGGACATCACAGCTCGGTGTTGCTGTTCACTCTGCAGCCGAACGAGCAACGTGACATCGCAAACGACAGTTGGCTCTCCGTGGATCATGTGGCACGAGCTCGTCGATCACCAACCCGTCGACGAGTTCTGCGACCCCGTAGGCCATGCCGAGATGCAGGTTACAGACCGTGTCGGGGTCGATTTGGGCTGTCGACGCGAACGGGCAGGTCCCGAGCACGATGTCGACCTGGTCGCCGCGTCGACGCACCGTCGGCTCGAAACCGCTGCGCTCCATCTCGGCGACGAGGGCATCGATCGGATCACGATCGGGCGTTGGCGAGCCGAGGTGCTGGCGCTCGATCGCACGACGACCGACCTCCACAGGGGTCTCGCCGCTGCGGACGATCTCTGTCAGAAGCCAGGACAGCCGCTCGTACGGTCCGGCGACTCCCCACCGGCTCTCGGTGGACGGTGAGACCCGATAGATCAGCTTCGGTCGACCCCGACCCGTCACCGGCGCCGGCGATTCGGTCACGAGGTCGGCGTCGACGAGCTTGGCGAGATGCTGTCGTATCGCGTTGTGGTTGAAGCCGAAATGCTCGGTCAACTCCGCAACGTCGACGCCGTCGCCCGCGTCGGCGATGTACTGGAAGATCGCATGACGCGTGGGATCACCCAACGCCTTCGCCTGTTGCTGCAATGTGCTCATGATGTCGTGTCGTCTGCCGTCGAGAGCGGGCCCGCCAGCGTCCTTCGTGTCGATCCGATGTCGACGGCCTCTCTCAGACTAGAGGTGGCCACCCGGAAGGGGGTCGAGGGTAGATGAGCTACACCGAGGAACCCGTCGCAAGAACAACGATCGGCGCCCGATGGAGGCGCGCGTGGTAGTGACGTGCGCCCGCAACGCTATCCGGATCTGACGGAGGCAGCGATGGCTGCGATGGAGACGCTCAGCAAAGCGATCAGGAGGTTGACCGATGCTGCATACGCCCACGACTTCCGGAGGCCAGGCTGTATCGCAAGCTAGACAACATCGCGGCAACGTTGTGCTACGCCGGGCACCTGTTGATCGAGGATCGCTCCGCGTTGATCGTCGATGCCGAGCTCACCTGCGCGGATGGTTGCGCGGAGCGGGTCATAGCGCTCGAGATGCTCGACCGGCTCCCCAAGCGTGCCCGACGCCGTACGGTTGCTGGTGACAAGAACTACGACACCGAGACTTCGTCGCCCAGACACGCGCACGCTGCTTCACCCCGCACGTCGCTCAGAACGTGTCCGGCAACCGGGGATCAACTCGATCACCGCGGAAATGGGGGGTGGTTCCGAACCGCCCGGAGGGGCCTGGTGGCGTCGAGCGCCACTTGGTAACCGGGTCCGAACGCCATTCGGAGCATGGATCCGAGGTCGTCGCGGTCGAAGATGTGCGGGGCCGTGGGCTTCATGTGTGGGTATCTCCTGGTGTGGGCACCGCCCAGTCTCGTTGCGCTTGGCCGGGCTACCACTGGCCACATTGGACGAACCCGTCGAACGACAACTGTCAGACAGTCACATGGTGCCGAGTGTCGTCCAAGGCCCGTCGTAGTGACGGGAGATGTAGATGGCGACCTCACACTCAAGAGCACGGGCGGCGTCGCTGACGACTGGACCGAGGATGGATTCGATGCGGTCGAGGCGGTTCTTGAACGTGTTGTAGTGGACGTGCAGCCTCCGCGAGGCCTCTGCCATGTTGCGGGTCTCGAGCCAAATACCGAGGGTCTCGACGAGATCGGTGCGATGGAGACGGTCGTGGTCGACGAGTGCTCCGATGGTCTGGTCGACGAAGCCGGCGAGATCGTCAGTCGGCGTCGAGGCCAACAGCCGCTCGACTCCGAGTTCGTCGCCGTACCGACACCTGAGCATTTGGCGGCTGCTCGGTGGCGAGACTCATCGACGGTCTCCAGAACCTCTGGAGGTGGGCGCGGCACCTCCTTCTCCCGCCGGCCAACATGAGAAGAGACGCGCCGAATCGACGCGGCCCGTGTGCTCGAGGCCATTCTCCGTCCGACTGTGGGCCACCCAACCTCAGTGCTCACCGGTGGAACGCACAGTCCTACTCACCGAACTCGGTTCCATCGGTTTGACCCGTGAACGGATCATCTTGAACGACGGGGCGCGAACGCCCACC
The DNA here is from genome assembly GCA_002698945.1 of Acidimicrobiaceae bacterium. Classification (GTDB taxonomy): domain Bacteria; phylum Actinomycetota; class Acidimicrobiia; order Acidimicrobiales; family Ilumatobacteraceae; genus Ilumatobacter. The sequence continues at coordinate 11,578 of NZZV01000185.1, read as the reverse complement.
CTGCGGGGAACGGAGGAACTCCAATCCGAGTTGGTCACGGGCGGGTGTAGTAGGAACGACGACACCTTCGACCTCCGCGCGAAGAGTGCATCGCCAACCTTCACCAATACTAGCGCTTGATAGAAATATTGATAGGGTGGCGTTGTGAGCGCAGGTTCGAGCAACATGATCCCGTCCGTGCTGATCTACGGCGACTTCAACTGCCCGTTCAGTGCCCTGGCGAACGCGCGGGCCAGCCGACTCGCCGCCGCCGGACGGTTGAGCGTCGACTGGTGCAGCGTCGAACACGACACCACGATCGGACCCAATGAGTACCCGCTGACGTCTCAGCAAGCAGCCGCGTTCCGTGCCGAGCTCGAACAGATCGCCGGCATTCTCACACCGGACGAACCGGATCGGTTCCGAGTTCCGTCACGTCGGGTGAACACGCGCGATCTCAACCGAATCTACGCCGCAACACCCCCTGCCCGTCGAACTGAGCTGCGGACGGCGATCTTCGATGCCTACTGGATTGACGACCGCGACGTGACGTCCGACCGTGTGCTCGACGAGATCATCAACACGCTCGCCGTGGATCAGTCGAGCCAAGAGGACCACGCATCCGACAACCACGTCAGCAGGTCGGTCGCGACCTGGCAACGCCAGTGGGAGGCGCCCCCCAGACCGATCGTACCCACCATGATCATCGACCAGGGATACGTCTCGCGCGGACTCGGCGCACTCGCAAGGCTCGCAAGCGGCTCCGTCTCGGCGCCCTCCCCGAGACGGACCGCCAGCGACCGAACAGAGCACGTGCGGGCTCCGGGTGCGGGCTGAGGAGACGACGCCGATGACGAGCCATCCGAACGAGGAACCGAGCCATCCGGCGCCGACAGCGACGCTGCTGATACTCCCGGTCCTGCTCTTCCGCGCACTCATCGCAACAGGAGGAGTCATGACATGACCGCACCCCCAACCCCAACGATCCAGCTGTCCAACAAGCTCGGCGATCTCGTCAACATGTATCCCCAACTCACTCCGACGCTCGACCGCCCTTGAACGGGAACGCGAGCTGAGGGAACCGACCAGGGCGTGACTGACCTCGGCGGTGAACCGGCCTGTTGGGCACATCTCGAGGACGAACTCGACACCCGGCGGGAAACGGACCGCGTGACACACGTCGGCGTGACCCAGCTCGTCAGCGAGGGTAATGGCGCCCTCTGGAGCCTGCCCAACTACGGCGACCTCGACGCCAACGTCGTCCAGCTCGACGCTGACCAGGCAATTGGAGAACACATCAACCACGACGTCGATGTGTTCATCGTCGTGTGGGACGGCACGGGTGAAGTAGCTATCGATGATCGCCCACTCCCAGTTCGACCCGGTGTCGCACTGCTCGTCCCCAAGGGGACCAGCCGCACGATCCGAGCCGATGCTGACGGCATGACCCATCTCACCGTCCACCGCCGGCGAGGACACCTCGCCATCGGTCGACACTGACAGCAGGTCAGCGGCGGTCCACCTCGCGCTCCGACCAGAACTCGATGCGGTTCCCGGCCGGATCGTGCACGTCGAGTGCGTCCGCGCCCCACCTCACGCCGGCGTCCCCGACCTCGACACCAGCGCTCACGAGCTCTGAGCGAACCGCATGAACATCGTCGACCTGCAAGCTCAACGTGATCCCGTCGCCACGGCCGGGAGCGATCGACGATCGAGCGGCGTCCGCAACGCTGACGAACGCCCCGGAGCCGAGCGCGAACTCGACGAACCACTCGTTCTCGAACGCGACCGTGAGCAACAACGCGTCGCGGTAGAACTCGACCGTCTCGGCCCACCGGTCCGTGTAGAGGATGGTGTTGGATCGCCGCAACATCTGCACGAGCCCAGTCTCGCCCGGTTCCGCACGCGAAGAAATCTCCAGCACTATTTACATCGTACTACGATGTATCATCCGGCTTCGTGCGTTCGACGTCCACTACCCCACACGCGCTGCGTCATCCTGCCTGGCTCAAGGCCCGCGCCCATCTCGTCGACGCCTCCGGTGTTCGGCTCCGGGTCATTGCCGGCATCGTGCTCTGCGGCACGATCGGTGGGGTGCTTGGCGCCGCGTACCTGGCGGCACTCGACCTCATCCACGATCTGATCGGACCCCACGCATGGTCACCGACGAACCACGTGGTCGTCCTCGTGCTCGTCGGCATCGCCGTCGCGGGCCTGGTCCGTGCCCTGGGTCGCCCGGCCGACGTCGAACTGCTCGTCGACAACATCCACGTCCCCGACGGCAACGAACAGCACGATGCCCGGTTGCGTTCGCTTCTACCGGTGTCGCTGCTGTGCATCGGTGCCGGCGGAACGCTCGGGCCCGAGGCACCACTCGTGACGACCACCGGCACGATCGCCCACCGTCATGCCCACCGAGCAGGGCTCTCGACGACCGACGTCCGCATCGTGACCATCACCGGAATGGCCGCCGGATTCGCCGTCCTGTTCGGCGCACCGCTCGGTGGCGCCCTGTTCGCGCTCGAGATCCCGCACCGACGCGGCATCGGCTACCACGAGGCCGCCGTACCGGCCTGCATCGGCGCGTTGATCGGCTTTGCGTGTTCCACCGCCACCGGCCGCCTCGGACTGGGACCCATCTGGGACATCCCGCACGTCACCGGACTCGAGTGGCCCGACCTTCCATGGTCCGTCGCCGCCGGCGCCGTCGGCGCAGTCATAGCGCTCGCCTTCACCTGGACCAGTCGCGCGCTGTCATCCCTCGCCGTCATTCTGCCCGCGGTGTTCCGACCGGCCCTCGGCGGCGTCGCGCTCGGTCTCGTCGCCCTCTACAGCCCGTTCGTCCTCACCAACGGCGAATTCCAGATCGACCAGCTGCTCGGCAGCGCCACGACGACTGCGTTGCTTGTCGCAGCAGCAGCCAAGCTGATCGGCGCCTCGGTCTGCGTCGCCACCGGGTGGCGAGGTGGCTTCATCATCCCGCTGTTCTTCGTCGGGTTCTGCGTCGGCGAGGCACTCGTGCCGCACCTCCCTGGCGTCACCGACTGGCCCTTCGTCCTTGGCGTCATGATCGCTGCCAACGTGGGCGTTACGAAAACGCCACTCGGCTCCACGCTCGTCGTCACCGAAATGGCCAGCTCGGCACTCCTGCCCAGCGCCCTCATCGCCGCAATTGTCGGCCTCGTCCTCACGTCGTCGTTGAATGTCATCGAGTCACAGCGAGAACGAGTCGACGTCTACGGTTCCGGCAATGAGCGCTGACACCGGACGTCCCCTGCCCGACGACGAGTACCGCTCCCTTGCGCAGTTTCGCTACGCGCTCCGACGCTTCCTCGCCTTCTCCGAAGACGCAGCGCGCCGGCAAGGACTCACACCCAGCCAACACCAACTCCTCCTCACCGTCCGAGGCGCCGAAGCCACCGGATCGACCCCTTCCCTCACCGACATCGCCAAACAACTCCAGGTCCGCCTGCACTCTGCAGGAGAGCTCGTCGGCCGCGCTGTCGAATACGGGCTCATCGAACGCCGGCCCGACCCCAACGATGCACGAAGGGTCCTCGTCACGACCACGGACGAAGGCCGAGCCCACCTCGAGGAGCTCTCCCAGCTGCACCGGCGAGAACTTCGCCGCTTCCGTACCGAGATGAACCAGGTGCTCAGCACAATCGACGAGTGACCCAGATCAGGCTTTCGTAGATCGGACCGAACTTGATCGAGTGGCCGATGACAATGCTTGGACCAGTTCCCGGGACATGGGCGTAATCCCGCACCTCGGATCGCTGCCACGCCCCATCGATGCGACATCGGGCGCCACGCAGAGGGAAAGAAGGAGGTGGTCGGCCACCTGCGGGCCAAACGATCCCCGCGCTGTTGTTGTTCCTCGGGCTCGGCATGCTCGCCGGTTCCAACGGCCCGGGCGGGATCGCACTCGACGACTTCGAACTGGTGCGGTCGCTCGGCGTTGTCGCTCTCGTCCACCCAACCCCACACATCGCGGACGTCGTGCGTCGCGGCGCTGCCGGCAAGGACCCCGTCGAGATGACGATCACCGGGACCTCGATTGCCATCGGGCGTCAGATCGTCGAACTCGGACTCCCCGACGGCGTCCTCATTGTCGCGTTGACACGCGACGACGACCTCATCGTGCCCCAGGGCGGCACCGTCCTCGAACCCGGCGACCAGCTGCTCGTTCTGGCCGACCCGTCCGCGGTGGCCGACACGTGTCAGGCGCTCGGCGCCGAACGCACCAGCGACAGTCCCTGAGGCGCCTCGGCGGCGAAGTGGTCTGGTGAAGTCGGCTCAGCCAACCTGTGTCGAGTCGTCATATGGGATGGAGGTGACGGCTGCCGACTCGTCCGGTGATCGTGTTGGTGAGCGCAGGTTCGAGAGCGATGCAAAGAGCGCTGCCGGCCTGGATGACCCCTGAGTCGTTGTGATGATTCGACAGTGGTTGCCGGGTGAGTTCGTCCGATGTGGCCACTGACCGCTCGGGCTGGGTCGGCGACACTGATCAGTGTCAACACCGATCTTGAGGAGGCTCACATGACCACCACCACGCTTGATGCGCCAGATACCGCCCGACTCACCGCGGCGTCGACGATCCAAGCGATGCTGCCGCGACTCGTCGCGCTGACTCTCGATGCCAAACAGGCGCATTGGAACGTGACCGGCCCCGGCTTCGTGCAGTTGCATGCCCTGACCGACGAACTCGCCGCCGACGTCCGCACATGGACCGATCGTCTCGCCGAACGAGCCGTCGCGCTCGGATCCCCGGTCGACGCGCGACCCGCGACCGTGGCGGCCGGGACAGGTCGATCGTTCCCGAATGGGTGGGTCACCGATCGCGAGGCCGCGGTCGAACTCGTCGGACGAATCGATCCGGTCGCTGAGTTGATTCACGCCTCGCTCGCGGAGCTCGAGTTGTTCGACGCGGTCGCGCACGACGCGGCGATCGAGACGCTCGAGGGACTCGAGAAGTACCGCTGGATGTTGCTCGCCCACACCCGATGACACTGAACACGAGTCAACCCACCACCACCGTTGCCGAACGCACCCCGAAGAAGAGGAGAGTCCCATGAGCACCGCCCGGCCCATCCCACGCGACCGCCAGATCGTCGAGATCAAGCGAATATCGTCTCGGCCTGCTCCCGCCGTCGGCGTCCTGACACCGGAGCTCCCCGGTGTTTCGAGGCGACACGACCCGACCGTCGCCCTGTTGCTCGTGTCGGGCGTCGTGTTGCTCATCGTTGGCGCCGCGACGACGTCGATCGTCGCTTGGCTCGCCGGCACGGTCAGCCTCATCACATCGTTCTCGGTCGACACCCGGCATGAACGTGAACTGCGAGACTTCCGTCGATCGCGAGAGCCGATCGATCTGCGGCGCGCAAGACGCCCCATTCGAGGGCGCGGCCGATTGACCCGAGTTCGGTGAACGCGGACGTGCGTTCTGCAAGTGATCAGCGAGAAGTCTCGGGTCCAGAGGCGCAGACGATGACCTCGAACTCGCGCGCCGTGGGGCGACGTCAGTCTTGTGCTTCAACGTCGACGGAGTCCCTTCTCGTGTCGGCCCGGCGGTGGGTACGAGACGCCGTGCCCGCGATACGACGCTGAGCTGTGGTGCGTGGCCAGCACGTACCGCGATATGGGAGACAATGGTTCGATGTGGCGACAGTTCGACGTAGGCGCGGTGGTGGAATCGCTGATCGACGATGCGGTCGTCGTGGCCGGCGTCGATGGGATGTCGAGAATGGTGCGTCGGGCGCGAACCGCTACAACCCCGGACGATCTGCGTCGGGTCGGCGCGGACGATCTCGTTGTCGTCACCACGACATCGTTGATGTCCAGCGACGTTGGTTGGGAACAACTCATCGGGAACCTCGTTGCCGCTCAGGTCGCGGGCCTGACGGTTCGCCTCGATCCCGCCGAGCCGCTCCCGGACCAGCTTCTGGCAGCGGCAGACCGGGCAGCATTCCCCATCATCACCTTCCCGGACAGCATGGCACCGGGCAGCGTGACCATCGCCGTGCTGGACGCCCTCCTCTCCGCACAGGGGCAGCGTCTGGAGCGATTCCTCGAGATCCATCAGCGCTTCACTCCTATCGTCTTGGCGGGCGGCGGGGCGACTGAGATCGCGACGACATTGCACACGTTGATCGGATACCCGGTTCTCGTTCTCGACGCCAGCGGAGGTCGGACCGTTGTCGTGCCCTCCGACGCCGAGATCGACACCGACACGGCGGTGACATCGGGCGTTCGACAGCCGATTCTCGCCGGCGATCAGGACTATGGCGCGATCGTCGTTGTGACCGGTGGCTCGCCGCTCGACGCCGACCAACTCTTGGCACTCGAGCGGGCCTCGACGGCGATCGCGGTGCGTCTGGCCCACGCCAGCGCGGCCGCCGCCGAACAGGAACGGTTCGCTGCTACCTCGCTCGAAGAACTGATCGCCGGTCATGCCGGCGACACCGCCGACGTCACCGAACGGGCACTCAGCTTCGGGTGGGATCTGTCCCGCCCGCGGGCGGTCCTGCTCGCCTCGATCGATCCTCCGACCAATCCGGACACGTTGCAGTCGGCGCTCGCGACCATCGCCGCGTCGGCACGCGCCACACTGGGCCGTGACGCGATCGTGTGGACACGCAGCTCCACCATCGCAGCGCTCGTCGCCCCGACGACCGACGAACCCGCCGAGCGAAGACGGCTTGCCGAAACGCTCCGTCACGACCTCGACCAACGGATTCGAACGGTCACGATCAGCATCGGTGTCGGCACGCGCGTCGACGACTCGCGAGAGTTTCCACGCAGCTACGTCGAGGCGAGTCGCGCCGTCGACGTCGGCCGTTGGGCCAAGGGACCTCACGTCACCGAAGTCTTCGACGAACTCGGACTGGAGCGTCTGCTGGCCTCGACGCCGACCGACGATCTCGCCGGCTTCGTCGAGCAGACCATCGGAGCGCTCGTCGAGTACGACCGGCTCCATCGCACTGACCTCGTCGAGACACTCGGCGTCTGGCTCGAGACCCGCAACATGGCGGAGGCCTCGCGCATGGTGCACGTCCACTACAACACGTTCAAGAACCGCCTCGACCGCATCGAGTCCATCCTCGGCCCGATCGTCACCGACGCCGCCCGCGCTCTGGAATGCGAGGTCGCCATCTACATCTCCCGTCACTACGACGGGCCGTGGACGATGACCGACACGGTGTGAGGATCCGACAGCGACCGTTCGGTGGGTTCGTCCGATGTGGCCACTGACTGCTCGGACTGGGTAGGTGACACTGATCAGTGTCAACACCGATCTTGAGGAGGCTCACATGACCGCCACCGCGCTGGACGCGCGAGACACTGTCCGACTCACAGCGGCGTCGACGATCCAAGCGATGCTGCCGCGAGAAGAAGGAGAAAGTCACATGAACGCCGACCCACTCGACCGCCGGATCGAGGAAATCGAGCGTGAACTGCTCCGCAACGAGCCCAGACTCGGCAAACCGTTCACGAAGCTCGACCCTGTCAACAGGCGACACGAGGCGACCGTCGACACACTGCTTGTGTCGAGTTTTCTGTTCTTGATGATCGGCCTCGCCACGATGTCGATCATCGCCTGGCTCGCCGGCGCGGTCAGCCTCATCGCATCGTTCTCCATCGACATCCGACACGACAGCGAGTCGCGAGCCATCGAGCGAGCGAGCGAGGTAGGTCGTCGCCGCCGTCGCCCTGGCAACCGTCAGCTGCGGTGCAGGCGAGGAGCATGGAGAACCGGGAGAAATCGCAATGACCGGTATCGCCATCATCACCGAGGCACACATCGACATGGAGGACAGAGCCTGCGTTGATGTGCACGGTGTGACGCGTGTACGAGTGTGACGCCGGGAGCAACATCCGCTCTCTCGGAACTCGCTCGTGACCTACCGGATCGCGGTCACGACGCGGCCGACGCTGTCGATGTCGCGACCGACGATGCGTCGATATGCAGCCGGATCGGTGGCGCCTTCGGTGACGATGACGAGGGCTGTCTTGTCGCCCAGGTCAGGGAGCGCGTCGTTGGCCGACCGGTCCGCGAGAAGTGCCCGCAGACCCGCGAGTGATGCTGCGCCCGTCTCCCCGGCGACCACCGCCGCCTCGGCGAGATCTCGCATGGCCCGACATGCGGCATCGTCGTCGACCGCCACGAACCAATCGACGCCGGTGGCAAGCCGTGGCCACGCCACGCGCGATGGCATCCCGCAGTTGAGGCCGACCATGATCGAACCGTGCGGACCGGGCACGTCCATCGGAACGCCTGCCAACGCTGATGTTTGAACGCAGTTCGCGTCCAATGGTTCGACCCCGGCGAGGACGGTCGATACTCGATGCTCGCCGCGGTAGTGCGTGACCGCAGCAGCCATCAGCGCGCCGACACCCATGGGCACGACCACCAAATCTGGTTGGCTCAGACCGGTCGCATCGAGGGCGTGGTCGATCTCATCGAAGATCGTCGAGTACCCATCGATGACATCGGAGGGTGTCGCTTCGTAGCCCGGCCAGGACGTGTCCGAGACGACCAGGCACCGATCGCCGGCCTCCCGGCTCGAGCGGGCGACGGCATGGTCGTAGTCGCCCGCGACGCTCGTGACCGTCGCGCCTTCGCTCTCCATCGCCTCGATGCGGGCCCGCGCCATCCCGGCGGGGACGAAGATCTCGGCCTCGAACCCGAGGAGTCGCGCCATGAACGCGACGGCACGCCCGTGGTTCCCGTCGGTTGCGGTCACGAGCTTGAACGGTTTCAGATGGGCGATCTCGGTTGCCAGGTCGTTGATGTTCTCCCACCGGCCAGGTTCACGGCCCATATGGGTGCAGATCGCGCGGTACGTCGCCCACGACGCACCCAGGACCTTGAACGACGGGAGACCCATCCGCCGAGTCTCGGCCTTGATCAGGAGCCGGCCGATTCCGAGGCCGGCGGCGAGTCTCGGAGCGTCGAACAGCAAGGTCGGCTCGTATGCAGGCATCCGGCGATGGAATTCCGCAACTGCGGTCGGAGCCCCGGGCCAGGATCGGTCATCGCGCATCGAGTTGCGCGTCACGGTCGCAGTCGTCAAGTTGCATTCTCCTTCGATGGCCACATCGACCGGCTGGAGGGGCTCGGGCGCACCGTCAGGCGAACTCGGCGAGGTCGACGGTCGGCGTACGAGGATTGGGGAGCGCTCGGGACACTGCGATGTCGTCGGTGGACGCGGCGGCGCCGTAAGCAGCTGCGTACAGGCCGAGCGCTCCACTGCCGGTACCGAGCGCATACAGGATCGCCTGGTCGTCCGGGTCGCTGATTCCTTCGAAGCGCACGATTTGGTCGATGGTCATCTGGGACGGATCGAACCGGGCCCCGCATCGATCGCACACCAACTGCCCGCCGTCCACCCTGAAGTCGTGGACGTATGCCGCACCGGCCAGTCTCGTGATTGCTTCGCTGAGCGTTTCCATCGCAGCCATCGCTAGCTTCCTCGGGTCCACTCGCGAGCAGGGATGATCCGTTGTCCATCGGCCCTCCCTGCACGACAGAACTCGAGCGACAGCGGGTTGACCGCATCGATGGCTGCCGCGGCATCGAAGACGTTGGCGACGATTCCTACCGTCGGGCCGGTGCTACGTCCGATCCGGCTCATGACCGGGAACCGAGGTCGTGACTCGATCATCCCAACTCCATTTCCGTGCGCAGAGCCCGACACCGCCGAACAACCAGGCAACCGGTGACACGGTCGCGATCGCCATTGCAACAGTACTCGGCGAGAGCAGCAGGCGCTGCCTGTTGGCCTCGTCGGCGGACCCGAACACTCCCAGCCGTTCGCAGGTCGCGTCGAGTACGGGTCCTCCTGTCGCATCTCACGGGCGAGCGCGGTGGCAGCGACGGTCCGTTCGGCGACAGACCGAGACTGTTTCGGTCGCTCCCGGCCGGAGCGCCACGTGTCGTCGTCGAACGCGTCGGCTCGGTGTCGTCGTGGACGAGTTCTTCGGTCATGGGGCCTCCTGAGCGGTCGGGCCGAGGTGAGATGCCGACGTTCCGTCTCTGTCTGGGTCGGGTCATCGACCAGGATCGTCGACGACGACGCCGATCCCGATGGCCGTTCTCGACGTGATCAGACCGCTCTTGCTGTGCGAACTCCACACTCAGGTTTCGAGGCGCTGCTAGCCCGGCGCTCACCCACACCATCTCCGTCGCCTCGACCATGACGGCGATATCCCGGTGGCAGGCTTGAACAATGTCGTGCCTACAACAGAACGCCACAGACGGCACTATCCGCTTTTCAGCTTCCCAAGCTGAAAACGCCGGTTCGATTCCCGTCATCGACACTCGACGGTGTCGACGTCGGCGCCGAGATGGTTCGAGGGGGTTCGCGATCTCTCGCCGGTACGACCCCGACACCGCCCGCAACGGGATCTACGACGCCCTTCAGACCGAAGCAGAGGCCGCAGGGCGAGGGCTGTGGGCGCCCGATACCTGCGGTCCAGCTGCCGCCGAGGTGTCGATTGATCTGGACATCCGCTACGACGCCGATGGCAACGACAACGACAACAAGAACGACGAGTGGGTCCGGTTCACGAACGCGGGTAGCGCACCGCTCGAGTTGAACGACTGGATCGTCCTGCACGACCCGAACGGCGACAACGTGATCAACGAGAGCTACGTCGGCAACTGAGTCTGACCGTAGCGTCGTCTCGTTCGGGCTGCGCTGGCGGTCGGCCGGCGGTCGCTCCGGTCCGTAGAAAACGAAATGCGTCGATTCCAGCATTGCAGCACATGGGCTCCATCGCTGCCATGCGGCCTCCCCGATCGCCCGGTACGAGACACAGCAAACCGAGCAAAACGTCGCGTAGCGGTGCTTTCCCTGATAGCCCGGTTCGCCCAGGAACATGTGTGAGACGTCCTTGCGCATCTCACCCCACGACGGACAGGCGCGCTCGAGAACCGAGAACGGCTCCGGGTGGGCAAATGGGGTGCGTACAAGCCAGGGCTCGTCTCGGTCGGCGTGAGCGGCGACTTTGTACCGTCGCTCGTCACCTGGCCGAGCACCTTCAGCTCCACGTCCCACCCCTTGTCCGGTTCGGAGCCGTCGAGACGTTCGGACTCGGCCGGCTCCGGTACGGGCTCCGGTACGGGCTCCGGTACGGGCTCCGGTACGGGCTCCGGTGGAGGCTCGGTCGGCGGGAGCTGGCGCATGGCGATCACGTCGAGGTGATCGGCGAGCGCGGTTGCGGCGTCGGTCACGTCCTCCTCGAAGCCGTCCTCACCGGGGTCGTCGAGGGAGAGATCCGCCTCGGGCACGAACTCGTCGACGAGGTCGTCGAGCTCCTCTGCGACTCCGACCGAGTCGAGTTGCAGGCCGAGCGGCTGCACCGTCACCGTCGTGCCGGAACACTCCAGTCGCCACGACACCGACGGGTGCTCACCGATCACCAGCACCGCGGCGCCGAGGTCACCGTTCGCCAGATCGACGATCCGTTCGAGGTCCTCGGCCAACACCGATTCCGCGTCGACGACCACCACCACCGGCTCGTGCGACTCATGCGGCTTCGAGCGCGCCCGCAGAGCGAACAACGACGTGAGGCGCCGGTGCGCGAGCAGCCG
>NZZV01000184.1 GCA_002698945.1 Acidimicrobiaceae bacterium | reverse complement strand
GGTCGCCGTCGCCGGCTACCTCGCCTACGACGCGTTCCGGGACGAACATGCCGCGAACGATGCCGCGACCGAGGAGATCGAGGCTGGTGCGTCGGGTGGGTCGGGTGCGCCGGGTGACGAGCCGGGGGCGCTGACGCCGATCGGGGAACAGGCCGAGGTGATCGCCGGGATGGACACCCTCGACGACGTCGCGACGGGATCGGCCGGAGCGCTGCTCGGCGCGGTCGACGACGCCCGCGCCGCCGTCGACGACCTGAACGGGGTGCAGCCGGACGCCGCGCCCGCGGCGCCCGACGCCGCGGCGCCGGCTGCGCTGCCCGGCACGATCGACGCCGCGATCCTGCGGTACGACCTCGGATCGGTGTCGGACCCGGTCGTGCACCACGTCGTCGCCCACCTCGCGAGCGACACGTACCTCATCGCCACCGTCGCCGGCGGGACGTTGCGCGACGTGGCCGAGACCGGCACGGCCGACGTCGCCCGCTACGACGCCGAGGGCGGCATCGCCACCCGCACCGCACGTTCCGCCGCCAGCCGCGAGGGCGGACCGGACGCCCTGTTCGTGTCGGCCGTGTCGCCCGGGGTGCTGCTGCCGCCCGCAGCCGAACCGTTCGCCCGACCGACCTCCATCGGCGTGACCGACACCTCCGGGCGGCCCCTCGCAGCGGAGGCGTACGTCGTCGACGTCGAGGCGTTCCGCGCCGCCGACCCCGAGACCGCCGCGGCCTGGCTGACCGTGCTGGCACTCGCCGACCCGATGAGCACGCTCGAGGAAGGTCTGCCGAATCTCGACGCGAACCTGCTCGCGGTGCGACGTGAGGTCGACGCGATGGTCGCGCGGGTGGACGCCGGTGCCGTGGCGGGCAGCCCGCCGATCGCCACCAGCGGTCAGGTCGTGGTCGGCTGGACCGCGGCGGCGGGGGAACCGTACGTGCGGTCGGCGTACGCGGCGAGCGGAGACCGCACGTTCCAATGGCTGTACCGCGTGACGGCGGTCGACCAGCCGGCGGTCACCGTGTTCGCCGTCCGGTAGGGCCGACTCCGAGACCCGACCGGGCTGCTGCATTTTGCAGGCGCGAGCGCTAGTTTGATGGCATGCCATCGGTGACCGTTCGTGACCTGCCTGCCGAGGTGCGCGACGAGCTGGCAGCCCGCGCGGCCCGACAGGGCATGTCGATGCAGGAGTATCTCTACGACGAGCTGACGCGTCTCGCGAGCCGGCCGAGCGTGGCTGATCTCATGATCGACGTCGGTCGGCGGAAGCGGCTGAACGGTCGTCACGTCTCGCGCGACGCCATTCTCGACGCACGAGACGCCGACCGACGGTGACCCAACCGTGATCCAGGTCGTCGACGCCTCCACGGTGGTCGCTGCGTTGGTGGACGACTCGCCGACCGGGCGCTGGTGCGAGCAGACACTGCAGGAGCACGACCTCGCCGCGCCCCATCTCATGCCGTTCGAGGCGGCCAACATCGTGCGGCGCCTCGTGCTCCGACATGAGGTGGACGAGTCGGCGGGGGCACTCGCGATCGGTGACCTCGGTCGGCTCACGGTCGACCTGGCGCCGTACGACGCCGTGGCGACGCGGGTGTGGGAGCTTCGGGAGAACCTGACGTCGTACAACGCCGCCTACGTCGCCACGGCGGAGCTGGTCGGCGGACGTCTGATCACCCTCGACGAACGGCTGGCACGCTCGCCCGGCGCCAGATGCGAGATCGTGACACCGCCCTGACTCGCTGTGATCCGTCTCGACCGATTCGGGTCGGGTGATCTCCGTGAACGCCTGGCCCAGGGGGCGAGTCGTCCCCTGCGACACCCGACCCCAAGGGCGAGTCGTCCCTCCGACACCCGACCGGTGGGTTCGGGGGCTGCGGATCAGTCGGCGTCGAAGTCGCCGCGTTGGGTCATGACGCGAACCTTGCGGGCGTCCTTGATCGTCGGGGAGCTGGGCGACAGATCGACGGTGCGGTCGAGGCTGACCGGGGTGATCGCGATCCGCCCGGACGAGTACGCCACCGAATCGGTGCCGGCCCCCGGCGCGCCACACGAGGCGCCGGGCGTGCACGGACCGTAGTTCGAGGTGAAGCTGGTGGTTCCAGCGTCGAGGGTGAAGCCGGTCGCCCACTCCGACCGCTGAGCGACCGACGTCCACTCGGCCTCGGTGACCGGACCTCTGTCGACGCGCGGGTAGTTGACGGCCAGCACGTAGCCGTCCGGCAGGAGCGACGAGTGGCGGAGCTTGCCGACGAACTGGACCGCCCACTCGGCGGCACCCTGGGCGTTCGCGACGAAGGCGCCGCTCGAACTCGTGCTCAGCGCGATCGTCGGGTGGCCCAGGCTCGACGCGATCGTCGCTGCGCCGACGGTCCCCGAGATGTTGACGTTGAGCCCGTCGTTGCCGCCCCGGTTGGTGCCGCTCACGACGACGTCGGGCGAATCCCAACCGACGAGCTGAGCAGCGGCGACGGGGCCGAGCGTCGCGGCATCGGCGGGCGTGAGCGACGGCGTCGAACCGTCGCACACCGCCGGGGCACCGGCAGCGGTGACGCACGCGCCCCACACCGGTCCGGCCGACGGGGCGTCGGAGCAATGGTCGCCGTACGCAGCGTCGATCGTCGGCTCGGTCAGCGTGAAGCGAGTCGACGAGGAGCCGTACGTGATCGACGCCGAGGCGCCGCTCATGTTGCGCCACGGCGCGACGACCACGACGTCGGCACCCGCGTCGCACAGTGCGGCCCGCAGCTCGAACAGCCCGACGCTGTCGGCGCCGGGCTGGACGCCGTCGTCGTTCGTGATGAGGACCTTCATGCCCTCGACCGAGGCCGACGGCGACGGGCGTCGAGCATCGACCGCCACGGGCGTGGCGAGGGCGGCGACGAGCGCCACCGCCAACGTGGCGAGCCGGAGACGCCCCCGGCGCGCGATGAGCGGTGGTGAGGCGGGTGATGAGGACGGCATGACAGCTCCCTTGCCGGTCTGACGGTCAGACCAATGCGAGCACGCTAGTGCACCGGCGCGGGCGGCTCGGACGGCCTGCGCACTCGTCGGTTGGTGTCAGACAACGACCGACCAGATTGTCGAGGCCAGAGGGATCGCGGGGTCGGTCGTGGTCTGGCACCAACCGACGACAGCCGTCCCCGGCGCGGATCGTCAGGCCGACTCCAGGGCGGTGGTGAGGGACCGGATGGCGGGGTTGGGGGCGAGGGGGCGGCGGGTGACGAGCTCGATGCGGCGGTCGAGGCCGAGGTCGAGTCGGCGGAACGCCCGGATGTCGGGCGGCAGGTTCGCCAGGGCGAGATCGGGCAGGACCGACACGGCGCCGGTGGAGCGCACGACCTCGAAGGTGACGTGATGGTCCTCGGTCTCCGCGATCACGTCCGGCTCGAACCCGGCCTCACGACACAAGCGGCGCGTCGCCTGACCGGTGCGGCTCGACGCGCCACCCAGCACCCACGGCGCCGCGGCGCAGTCGGCGAGGCTGCGCGCCCGACGCGACGAGGCGCCGACCAACACGATCGGCTCCACCCGCACGAGCGACCGGTGCAGGCCCTCGGTCTGGGAGGCGCCGACGTCGATCAGGCCGTCGGTCAACGCCGCGTCCACCTCGCGGTCGAGCACGAGTCGGAGCGCGTCGCCCGGCTCCGCATGCACGATCGTCAACCGCAACGCCGCGGCGAGCTGCTCGCGCAGCGGGAGCAGCATGGCGCTGATCGCCGTGGGGAACGCGGCGACCCGCAACAGTGGCAGGGCCCGTGAGGTCGTCAGCTCGTCGAACGCGTTGCGGACCTCGTCGAGCAGGTCGGTCGCTCGGGCGGCGAGACGGCGGCCGGCATCGGTGAGCTCGACGCCGCGGTTCGACCGCTCCGCCAACGCCGCGCCCGACTCCCGCTCCAGCGCCGCCAGATGCTGCGACACCGCCGACGGCGTGTACCCCAGCGAACGGGCCGCCCCGGCGATCGTGCCGGCGGACTCGATCGCGGCCAGGATCCGTAGCCGCTCGAACGTCGTCGGAGCCGGATCGAGTGCCATCAGCTCAACTTACTGCCGATGTCACGAATCATCGCTGTTCACTGGCGGCAAGGTCTGCGACGATCGGGACCATGACGATCGCGACCACGAACACCACCCTCGACACCGGCACGATCGAGACCGGCACCGACCGGAGCTGGCTCAGCACGAGCGCCGTCGCGCGCGAACGCGAGATCCTCGACGGCCTCGATCTGACTGCGCTCGGCGACGTCGACCGGCGGATCCACGACCTCGTCGACCGCAACGCCGAGATCCACGACCGCGAGTGCATCAACCTGAACCCGGCATCGAACGTGATGAACCCGCGCGCCGAGGCGCTGCTCGCCACCGGCCTCACGACCCGGGCGTCGCTCGGCCATCCCGGCGACAAGTACGAGACCGGGCTGGAGGCGATCGAGGAGATCGAGGTCATCACCGCCGCCGCGGCGCGTCGCCTGTTCGGCGCCCGCCACGCCGAGGTGCGGGTCGGCTCCGGCGCGCTCGCCAATCTGTATGCGTTCATGGCGACGTGTGCGCCCGGGGCCACGATCATCGCCCCACCACCGATCATCGGGGGACACGTCACCCACCACGCCGCGGGCGCCGCCGGGCTGTACGGGCTCGACATCCGCCACTGCCCGGTCGACCCCGACGCGTTCACGCTCGACCTGGACGCGCTCGACGAGCTGGCGGCGAGCGTCCGGCCGGCGCTGATCACGATCGGCACGTCGCTCAACCTGCTCCCGCACCCGGTGCGCGAGATCCGCGAGATCGCCGACCGGTACGGCGCGCTGGTGCTGTTCGACGCCGCACACGCGTGCGGCATGATCGCCGGCGGGGTGTGGCCGAACCCGCTCGACGAGGGCGCCCACCTCATGACGATGAGCACCTACAAGAGCCTCGGCGGACCCGCCGGCGGTCTCGTGCTGACCAACGACGACGCGCTGGCGGAGCGGGTCGACGCGATCGCGTACCCGGGGTTGACCGCCAACTTCGACGTGGCGAAGACCGCGGCGCTGGGCGTGACCCTGCTCGACTGGCTCGACTGCGGCGCCGAGTACGCGGCGACGATGCGCGACAACGCGGTGGCGCTGGCGCGCGAACTGGCGGCGCTCGGGCTGCCGGTGTGGACGACCGGACGCGGACACACCGAGTCGCACCAACTGGTGATCGACGCGACCGATTGGGGCGGTGGTCACGCCGCCGCGCTCCGGTTGCGGCAGGGCAACCTGCTGGCGTGCGCGATCGGATTACCCGACCGTGCGGACGGCGCCGGCCTGCGACTCGGGACGCCCGAGATCACCAGGATCGGCATGCGACCAGTCGACATGGCCGAACTGGCCGGCCTGATCGCCGGCGCCCTGGCCGGCGATGACGTCGCGGCTGCCACGAGCGCCCTGCGCCAACGCTTCCCCGAAATCGGGTTCGTGCGGTCGGATGAGGTCAGACCCCATCCGACCACGCAGGTGGACGACGCGACGTCTCGCGAAGGTCGGATGGGGTCTGACCTCATCCGACACCGACACCGTCTGTCCGGCGAGGAGCTGGACACGTTCCACCGGGATGGGGTGGTGGTGTTGCCGGGGCGGTTCTCGCTCGACGAGGTGGAGGAGTTGCGGGCGGTCCTGGACGGGCTGATGGACGACGACGTGCCGGAGAACATCCGGGAGAAGTCGAGCGGGGTCGTCCGCACCGCGATGGGGCTGCACCTGCGGCACGAACGGTTCGCGGAACTCGTGCGCGACCCACGCTTCCTCGAACCGGCCGCGCAGATCCTCGGCGACGTGCCCGTGTACGCGCAGCAGGTCAAGGTCAACGCCAAGGCGGCGTTCACCGGCGAACAGTGGCAGTGGCACTACGACTTCGCGACCCACCACCACGAAGACGGCGTGCCCGAGCCGCTCGCGCTCAACATGCACATCTTCCTGGACGACGTCACCGAGTTCGACGGACCGCTGATGTTCGTGCGCGGCTCCCACGCCGACGGCCCGGCCGCGACGACCCTCGACACGGAGACAACCAGCTTCGACCTGTGGACCGTCGACGCCGAGGTCGTCGGGCCGCTCGCGGAGCGCGGCGGACTGATCTGTCCGAAGGGACCGGCCGGCACGATGCTGATCTTCGGCGACGCGATCGTGCACGCGTCGCCGCCCAACATGTCACCGTGGCCGCGGCGGATCTTCTCCCTGATCGTGAACCCGGTCGGCAACCACCAGACGACCATGCGCCGGGCCGACCACTTCCACCACCGCGAACCGACCGACCTGCGCACGAGCTGACGCGCTCGTCGCGGCCCCGACGACCGCACGAAACCCGAGCATCGCCGAAACATGGAAGGGGTAGGGTCGAACGCATGAAGATGTTCGTCCTATTCGTACTGCTCGCTGCGGCCGGAGCTACCGGCTACCTGCTCGGCACCGAGAACGGCCGCCAGCAGAAGGAGCTCATCCTCGTCAAAATGGGCCGCAAGGAAGGTAGCGAGTCCGACGTCGTCGTCGAAGAAGCCGTCGTCAACTGACGCAACGGTCGAGTGTCGGTTGAGGTCAGACCCCAACCGACATTGCAGCTGGCCGAGCGACACAGTTGGCTCGTCGGTTGGGGTCTGACCTCAACCGACCGGCGAGGCAGTCAGCTGTTGCGGAGGTGGCGAGGATGTCGTCCTCGGGGAAGCCGCCGAGCCAGCCGCCGAGTGGCTCCCCGGTCAGTGACAGCAGCGCCACCGCGTGTTGGGCGTTGATCCCGAACGCGGCCCACGTCTCTCGAGCGTCTCGTCCCAGTACATCGGGAACGACGTCGTGCCCGTCGTCTCGACGGCGTAGTCGGGATCGTCCTGGGGCCGATCCCGATCACCCGGACCTCGTCTGCGTGTTCACGAGCGAACTGCTCGACCGCCGGTCCCTCCCGGCGACAGGACGGTCAATGCGGCGCCCAGAACCAGTCGAGGAGCGGCAGCTCCGACGGGATCTCGTTCTTGAACTGTGCCCAGCCGCCGTCGCCGTTGATCCGGCGAACCGTGACCTCGGGGAGCGGGCTGGCCTGCGACGCCTCGGCTACCGGCGAACTGAACCTCGGCCGCTCGACACGGTTGGGGAACCGGGCGCAGCGTCGGGCGTTGCGGGCGATGTATGCGACGTGTGCGATCCCGGGCTGTGAGATCAGGTTCGATCGCTGCAAGATCCACCACATCATCTGGTGGCGTCACGGCGGACGCACCGACCTGTCAAACCTCTTGCCCGTCTGCTCGCATCATCATTCGAGGATCCACGACGCCGACTGGCACATCGAACTCGGACCGAACCGCGAACTCACCATCCGATTCCCCGACGGCACCATCCACAACACCGGCCCACCCACCCGCCACGCCGCCTGACCCGGCGGCCGGCCCACCCGGGTCATGTCTCGAGCGCCCGGATCATGAGCTGACCGTCGGCGCGCGACCCGGTCGACGTGCGTGCCGTGCGCCGCGTCGTGTTGAGTACGGTCGCTCCCATGGCCCTCGAGATCCGCACCCCGGAGGTTGGTGACGCGGACGCGCTCGGTCGCGTACATGTACGGGCCTGGCAGGCCGCCTACAAAGACGGTCTCATGCCCGATGAATATCTCGACTCGCTGTCCGAAGCGGACCGGGCCTCGATGTGGCGAGCCAGCCTGGAGAATCGTCCGAGCGCAAGGACCACCCGGCTCGTGGCGGCCGTCGACGACGAGGTCGTCGGCTTTGCGCTCGTCGGCCCAGCGGGCGGCGACCCGGATGCTGACATCGGGGAGTTGTACGCCATCAATGTCGATCCGGACCACTGGGGTACGGGAGCGGCCCAGGCCCTGATCGACGCTGCCATGCAGACGCTTCTGGCGAGCGGTTTCGCGTCGGCGGTGCTGTGGGTCCACCCCGACAACCAACGAGCGCGATCGTTCTACGCCGCACAGGAGTGGATCGTTGACGGCATCGACCGCCAGCAAGAGGTGCTCGGCGTCGTGGTCCCCGAGACCCGCCTCTCGCTGACGTTGGTTTCCTGATGCTTCACCAGAGATCAACAGACATCAGCAGAGCCGGGCGTCCAGGATGTCGGGGGCCACGGTGATTGCCCACTGGCGGCCAACTGCTGGCGATGTCGACGGCGACGGTGAGTGGCCGTAGGCGCGATCAGCCGAGCGGCCTTCTGCCGGCGTTCGGTGGCACTCACGAGCGGCATTGGCGGTGCGCGTTAGGAGTCACCTGTGCGAGCACCGACGTGCCGGATTTGGGCGCGGTCGACGGTCAGGTCGGCCGAACAATATGCGTGCCGACAGGCTGCTGTCGATCAGTGGGTAGGACCGTGCTGCGGTGGCCACGTGAGCTGCGAGCCGCCAAGCAACGACGATGCCGAGTACCGAACCAACACGCTCACTCACGTCAAGGGCGCTGAGCTTCCCGTGCCTTGCGCGCGACATGACTGTCAGATATAGTCGACACATGATCGAGGTCGTCAGAACGGACGACTTCGACAAGTGGCTCACGAAACTGAAGGATCGGGCTGGCCGGCTGCGCATCTTGAAGCGCATCGACCGGCTCGCGGGCGGCGACAAGTCAACCCAACAGAACGACATCGACAAGGCGCACCGGTTGGCTGACGAGTGGCGCTCTGACATGAAGGAGGCTGGCGATGACCGCAACGAGTGACAAGTACCGACGCTTTGACGTGGCGGACTATCTTGTCGATCTCGACGACGTTGCCGGCTATCTCGAGCTCGCGATCGCGGAGTCGGTGGACGATCCCTCGGCTGTCCCGCGTGCTCTCGGTGCGATCGCGAGGACGCAGAACATGAGCGAGCTCGCGCGGCGTGTGGGGATGAGCCGTGATGGGCTGTACAAGGCGTTGTCCGCCGACGGGAACCCGACGTGGTCCACGATCCTCAAGGTGACCAATGCACTCGGGCTTCGCTTCGAGCTGCATACGGTTGCTTGATCTGCTTCGGACGGGTCCGGTTCGACACGGTCATCTGCGCCACGAACTCCGCGATCATCGTCGGTGACGCGATAACGAGCGGGAGCGACGGTCGTAGCGCTCTGCGGTCGTGCCGCTCTGTGGCATCGAGTCGACCGTCGGGTCGTGATTCTGGGCGCTGTGGAGTTCAGGGCGCGTCGGGCGGTCCGGCTGGGAGTCCGCCCGGCGTGGGGGCGGTCGGCGGCGGTGTGTAGGGACCGCTCTCCAGCTTGGACAACAGCTCCGGGCTGTTGCCGGTGATCAGGTCTAGTTCGGTGCCGTTGAAGTTGCTGGGTGCGTTGGCGAGCAGGTCAGTCGCGGCGAACGCTGAATCAGCACACGCGTACAGCAGCACCAGCCGCTCGCCTTCGCCGACAGCGAACGCTGTGCCGATCGGGCGTCCGAGTGGCATCGGGTCACGATCAAGTGCCACCACGACCGAGGTGTCATCGGGCAGCGAGTCCAGCGAAGTCGCGAGGCGCGAGCTGACCAGCAGTTTCTCGACGTGTTCCTGCTCGACGGTCGAAGAAGCGCGCTCGGGAATGCTGAGCAGGCCGTTCGGCTCGTCGACACGGCGGAGGCGGGTCACGGCGCCGCTGAACGCCATCTTGGCGGCTGGCGTCCCGTCGACGGTGACGTGCTCAATGACAGTCGGCGGCCGATCCAGGAGCAGCCACCGAGCGGACTCGGGCAGGACCGCAACAAGTCCACCCGAATCGATCTCGTCGGCAGAGCAGTCGTAGCCAGCGGTCACCATGTCTGGCGTGACCTCGCTCAGACCGCGCTCGCTCAACGCCTGCTGGTCGGGCGTCCCTTCATCGGCGCCGCAGGCACCCAACACCGCGACGATCCCGAAGACGAGCGCGATTCGACGCTTCATACGAAGTCAGACGCTTGAAGTCCCGAGCCTGTTCCCAAGATCGAGAACGGTACCCGACCATAGATCCAGGTCCCGGACGAGGGCACAAGCACCCTGAACCGGCTCACTGCTCAAGGTCGACCAAGAATAACGTGCGCTCCGGAGTCCGGTCGAGCACGGTGAGCACGCTCTACGTGCAGCGTCGGGAAATCCGTTGGCGAGCGACTCAAACCGGCCCAGGAACCGGCGTTTGAGGGCAGTCGGTTTGGCCACTGCGCCAGCGGATTGACTGCGCCAGCGGATTGACTGCGCCAGCGGATTGGGGGCACCCGGTAAGGGCCGAAGTCGCACACCCGCGCGGTTGTCGGTGCCGCGATTCTGTGCGCAACTATCGGGTGGTCCGATCAGCCGTAGGCGTGAACTCCCGTCGCTTCCAGCGTCACGATTACCCGGGGTGCGGAGTCGTCGGCGGGATCGCTGTGATGATCGGGGCCGACGTAGGTGGCGTCGAGGCGGTCTCGGTGGTCGAGTGCGCCCGTTTCGGATGTCGAGATGACGTCGCAGCGCAACTCGATGTAGTGGTGCTGGTCGACCGGGTCGACGACGACGATGGTCGCACGAGGGTCGCGTTCCATGTTCTTCGTCTTGCGGCGTCCGCGTTCCGTGTTGAGGGTCAGGATTTGGTCGGTGTAGTCGACCCACACGACGCTCGCTTGTGGGCGACGATCGGGCATGACCGTGACCAAGACCGCCGGCAACGGCCGGATCAGCAGATCGACATGCGAGTCGGGAATCGAAGGCATGGGTCCAAGTCTGCCGCTTCTGTTGAGGAGGAGTT
The DNA here is from genome assembly GCA_002698945.1 of Acidimicrobiaceae bacterium. Lineage (GTDB taxonomy): Bacteria > Actinomycetota > Acidimicrobiia > Acidimicrobiales > Ilumatobacteraceae > Ilumatobacter. The sequence continues at coordinate 6,931 of NZZV01000184.1, read as the reverse complement.
CGTGTCGCCACTGCGGCTCGCGTCATGACGAGCGACCTACATCCGGCGGTAGGTGGCACCCCGTCGACGGTCAACACTGGAGCGTTGTGTGACACCGGACGTAGCGTCTATGTACTGATGCAGAGAGGCCGAGCACGCGATCGCTCTCCTGGCTCGGCACGATGGTGCCCCTGGCTTTGGTCCGCGTTCTGGATGCTGTGTGCGCTGCGAGGTCTCTCGTTCGTCGTCGACGTGGGCGGAGCAGAGTCCGTTATGGAGGTCGCCTCGTGGATTGCCTTCGGCGCAGTGCTGATCGATCTCACTGCCAAGCAGTCCTGGAACGGATAGCCATGCCGTGCGCGGTCGACGATCACCGATCCGTGGGTGATCGCCTGAGGATCGGTGTTCGGGCTGGCTGATTTCTGAAGCGAGTAGCCTGGGTGGATGGAGCGGATCACGATCGACCCGAAGGTGATGGGCGGTGTGCCGTGCCTGCGGGGCCTGCGGATTCCCGTTGCGACGGTGGTCAACATGATCGCTGGTGGGATGACCCCCGAGCAGGTCGTGGACGAGTTGCCGCCGCTTGAGCTCGACGACGTCAGAGCGGCACTGCGGTACGCGGCTGACGCGGTTGCCGATCGAGAGATTCCGCTGCAGCCCGCAGGGTGAAGTTCCTCATCGATCAGAACCGTTCTCCTCGACTCGCCGAGCTGCTGCGCGATGGCGGTCACGATGCGGTTCACACACTCGAGCTCGGTCTCGAGCGGGCTCCCGACGATGAGTTGCTCGTGCTGGCAGCGAGCCAGGAGCGAATCATTGTCTCGGGCGACACCGACTTCGGAGCGCTGCTGGCACTCCGAGATCGCCGTTCGCCGTCGGTGGTGCTCTTCAGATCACGACACACCTTCACCGCGGACGACCAGTACGCCCTCATCCGCGACCACCTCGACGACATCGCTCCCGATCTCGAAGCGGGCGCCGTCGTCGTCATCACCGACGATCGAATCCGGGTCCGTCGACTCCCCCTGCTCCACGACGAGCAGCAGTAGTAGTAGCGGCGTTCGCTCAGCGGAACGCGTACGAACGGTAGCGACTCGACTCCACACCGAACGGCCAGTGTGATGACGTGCGACGGTCACAATCGAGCGGCCGATCACCCGTGTAGCCGTCTCCGGAAAGTACCGTCCGGCCACGGCCACTCAGCCGGCGTTCGGGGGCAGTCAGTCCGGCCACGCTGCCGGCGGACTATGGGGCATCCGAGGGAGCACCGACGTGCCGATCTGTGAGGGAACCGAGAGGCTCGGGTTAGCGTCGGAACCGACATGGGGATTCGGACAATCTCGCGGGCAGGGGTGATGCTGGCGCTACTTGCTGCCGGATGTTCCTCCGATGACGACGATCCCGTGGCGAGGTCGCCGACGTCGTCGAGCACCTCGACGACGTCAGAGGCGTCCACAACCACCTCGCTCGGTGCGACCTGCATCGAGATGCCGACCATCGACATCTCGGGACCGCTCGACGCCATTCGAACCACGAACGACAACGATCAGTTGACCTGGGACCGGTTGGTCGCAGAACTCGACGAGACTGTCGGGGCGGCGATGATCGGCGTGTGCACCGACAGCGCTCTGGCATGGTGTGAGTCGCAGCAGTTGTCCTGTCCCATCCTGGTGAGCGACGGCGTGCAGATCCTCGAACCGATTGACGATGAGGACTCTGAGCGGTTCTTCCTCACCGAAGCGGATGGAGCCGTGACCGGCGCAGCCATCGACTACGGCGACCTTGCCGAAGTGCCCGGCGTCACCGACTGACCGGCCGCGCCCCGCCCAGGAATCGGCATTTCGAGAACGGCCGACCGTCCCCTATCGCGCGAGGTCGGCGCTGAGTGCGAGCGCAGCATCGCCAAGTCCGCAACCGACGTCCAGCAAGCGCTGTCCGAGCCCGAGTTGCTTGCGCTCCCAGGAGCGCAAGCGACGGGTCGCCTCCCATCCCGCCGTTGCATCCATTGCCGTCAGCAACGCCGACACATTCGAGTCGTCATCGACAGCGCCGTAGCCGAGCCCATGGCGGTCCTCATCGCCCACGACGCTCGACGCTACGACGCCTCGGCCGACGAGGCCAACGAGCCCACCGAGGCGCGCGTTCTGGCTCCAACGACCCGGCAGTGTCAGGTCAGCCCGGGTCTGGACTGGCCGCGAGGAAGGTGTCGAGTCCGACGTCGTCGTCGAAGCGGCTGTCGTCAGCTGACGAGACGGTTGAGCTCCGGGTGAGGTCAGACCACAACCGACGAGCTCAGGGCAGGTCGAAGATGACGGCGATCGTCTCTCGGACCTGGGCCAACGCCAGTGGTCCGACGTTCCCGAGTGTGTCGACGACCCGTGCCGGTGAAACCGCACGGACATGCTGGCACTGCGCAGCCGATGACTGCTCGAGACCATTGGCCGGGTCCGGCTCGATGACGACCTCGGTGTGAAAGGCTCGAATCGTGCTCGTCAGCGGCACCACCTGGATCACCGTCGGCGAGGCGTCGAGGATGCGTTGCGCGGTGACGATGACGGCCGGGTGGAGGTAGCCGGCTTCGCGCCCTTCGGGTCGGCCGAGATCGAGATGGACGATGTCACCCGAGCTCTGCATCGAGCCAGGCGGTCTCGTCGTCGCGGAGTTCGCTCTGGAGTTGGTGACCGATGTGGTCTTGGCGCAACGCCCGAACGGCGAGAGCGACGGTGTTGCCGACCGTCGTGTCGAACTCGGCTGCAAGGCGCTTGAGCTCGTCGTGGGTTCCGACATCGATCCTGACGCTCGTGCTCTGCATGCAGATCAGCATACATGCGGAGAGCGGCGAGGATCCCGCGCAGGACTGTCAACCGACTGGTGGCTCGTCGTTCCACTTGGTGGTGAAGCCGCTGCGGACCTCGCCCTTGTCGGCGAGGTGCGGCGGGAGCGGGACGCTCTCCGTCACTCGCATCGCGTACCAGGCGTCGGTGCCGCGGAGCGGGTGCTCGCGATCGAGGCCGGCGATCGCGGTGGCGAGGTCGCCGTCGAGCGCCGTGGCTTCGTCGACGAGGCCGGGCGCGAGCCGCATCTCGATCCGGACGTCGCCGCCCTCGACGATCTCGCCCTCATTGCGGTCACCCCAATCGAGGTGGAACAACATGTTCATGTCGGCCATGTCCCAATCGTCGTGAGCGAGGTCGATGGCGAGCTCGACGACGTCACCGTCGATCGACCCGCTCACCACCCGCGCCGGGAGGGCCCGGCCGATCGGCATCGTGAACTCGGCCGGCGTCCCGGCACCGTCATGGCTCTCGGTGTTGGTGTCGGTGTCGCCCATGTCAGCCCGCTCCACCGGCCCAGGAGTAGCCCCACGTGGTGCCGTCCCAGGTGACCTCGAGCAGGGTCGACGTCGACGTGATCTTGAGCTTGGCCCCCGCCGCGCCTCCGGCCGTCTCGGTGATCTCCTTCGCGACCTTGGCGAGTTCGTTCGCCTTCTCCTGCGTCAGTGCGATCTTCAACTCGCCCTTCACGAAGTCGCCGCTCACCGTCAGCTGATACGTCGTCGACGACGAGAAGCCGTCAGTCGCCTCGGCCATCTTGGCCGGGGCGGTCCAGTTCTCCGGACTCTGGCCCAGCTCGGCGACCGACGACGCGAACGACGAGATGCCCGTCGTCACCATGCCGAGGTCGCGGGCGGACGCTCCCTCCTGCTTCGCGGCCGTGTCGCGGCCGCGGGCGAGGATCGTGTTGATCGTCTTGATCAGCGCCGGCACGTAGTTGCCGACACCGCCGGCGACGAGTTTGTCGCCGGGCATCGTGAACTTGAGCGACCCGGCGAGTTCGGCGGACGACAGGGCGTACGTCTTCTTGCCGTGCTTGCCGTCACTGATCCACCGCATCCCGAACTCGAGCCCGCCGCCGATGAAGTCGTTGCCGGCCTCGGTCGTGATCTTGAACCCGTTCGTGCGGCGACCGACGTCCTTCTGCGTCGTGCCGCGAGTGCCCTGCTTCGTCATGCGGTCGCCGGTACCCGTCCACAACGGATTGGCGCCGGATCGCAGGTTGGCCTTGCCGGCGCCGCCCTTGCGTGCCTTCAGCGAGGCGGCGTCGACGCGGGTGCCGGTGTAGCCCATCACCTCGCCCTTGAGCTTGGCGGCCTTGTCGAACCCGACCTCGCCCGAGAGCTTGCCGTAGCCGCCCGTCTCGACGTAGTTGTCGTTCTTCTCCTCGCCGCCGACCATGTTGGACGCGAGCAGCCGGTTCTCGACGTCGAGCGACCAGCTCTCGGCGACCTGCCAGCCGAACGCGTCGGAGTTCCCCTCACCCCACATGAAGTTGGTGACCTCGCGTGGCACGATCGGCGACTGGCGTGCCTTGCGGAACAGGGCGTAGCTGAGCAGCTCGGCGGCGTCCGCGCCCGACTTGGCGCTCGCCGCCATGTAGCCACCGAGCGCGGCGCCGATCTTGGCGATCTTGACGTCGCCCGCCACACCCGCCTCGACGTTGAGCCCGATGTCGACCGGCGTCGGCTTCGGCGTCTGCCCGGGCTCGGTCTTGCCGAGCGTGCCGCGTGACGCCTTCGTGCCCAGCCCGAGGGTGATGGCGAGTCCCGGCTCGACCGGGATCTCGACTTCGAGCGAGATGCTGGACGCGTCACCGGGCGCCGGGACCGCGAAGTCGATCAGCTTGCCGAGCTTGCGGAAGCAGCTCGCGGCGTCGCCGGCGTAGTGGTCCTTGATCTTGGTGACGGTGCCGTCACCTGACGCCGTCTGTTGGAGTGCTGCCGTGTCGAGCTTGTCGGAGTCGGCCTTGCCGCGATCGGCACGCTGGGTCAGCCAGGCAGCCTCGCCCTGACAGGCGGCGACGAACGCCTGCATGCCGGCGATCCGCTTCGACCGCGACGACCGCACGATGTCCTCGCCGCCGACGTTCTTCACGTTCTTCGCGACGTACGCCTCGGCGATCATCTGCATCTTCATGACGTGCTCGAGCGCGGACGTCGCCTTCGCCTCGTCGAGATCACCGAAGGGCCACTTCGTGTGGTACTCGTCGAGCATCGGGGCGAGCGTCTTCTGGGCGGTGCTCCTGGTCGTGAACCGCTCGTTCGTCTCCGTGAGGAAACGCTTGCTGTCCCACATCAAGCGCGAGACCGTGCCCGCCGCCATGCGGCCGTCGTGCTGCTGGACGACGTGGGCGAGTTCGTGGGCGATCAGCCGGCGACCACCGGCGGTGTCGGGCTGGAACTGTCCGGGGGCGAAGTGGATGTCGTCGCCGTGGGTGAAGGCACGTGCGGCGATGCGCCCGGCGGCATCGGAGTCGGTGTGCACCCGCACGTTCGACAGGTCGCGGTCGAAGCCCTGCTCCATCGTCGAGCGAAGTCCGTCGGGCATCGAACTGCCGCTGCTCGACTCGATCGCACGCTGGAGGTGGCCCGACACGGCGCCACCTTCGGCACCGATCTCGGGATCGCCGGTGCTGCGGGCGACGCGACCGGCCGGCATCGGCGCGGTCGCCCCGCCGGGGTCGATCCGTCGCATGACCTCGTCGGCCATCCGGTCGGCGTCACGTTCGTACGGGTCGTCGACGGCGCCGACCTCGAGCTTGGCCTGCACGGACGGGACGTCGGACGGCCCGCCCAAGAAGTCGGCCAAGGCGAGCGATGCCGGGCCGGAGCCGGCCGCACCACCGCTGCGTGCCTTGGCAGTCGCCTTCGACGCCAGGGGTCGTTCGCCGCCCGACGCCGTCGTCCCGGCCCGCTCGTCGTGTCGCGTGCGCTCCGCACCCATGTGCCGTCCACCCTTCGGCGGTCGGGAGTCCGACCGCTGCCACCGAGCGTAGTCGCGCGAGCTCGCCGGGTCGATCGTTCTGCGCGTCCGGTCGGGTATCCCGGGTCGTGACCGACGGTAACGGCTCGTTCCTCGCCGTCACCTCTGGCACCTGACCCGCGGCTGGGGGTTACCAGCCGGTGTCTTTGACGGACTGGGTGAGGGGTTCGCCGTCGCCGCTGCCGGCGACGCAGAGGATCTCGCGGTCGCCGCGCTCGCCGACGTCGGTGTCTTCCCAGCTGGCGAGGGTCGGCACCATCCAGGAGTAGAACAGGTTCGAGTCGAAGGCGCTGATGCCGACGTAGGTCTCGAACGCCTCGAGACACGCGACCTGCGCCTCGTCCTCGAGGGCGTCGAACCCCGGGTACGTCTCGGCGGTGCTGTCGATCACGGCGAAGATCTCGTGGGTGTGCGGTTCGGCACAGTCGACGGCGGGCAACTCGCTGACCTCGGCGCCGATCGAGTCGTCGAGCTGGAGGCACGTCCCGACGCCCTCCGCACCGAGATCGGTCGCCGTGACGTCGTCGTCGCCGCTGCAACCGGCCGCGGCCAGCACCCCCGCCATCGCGAGCGCGATGACGCCTCGGTGCGTGGTCGTGTGGCGGCGTCGTGTGGTCACAGGCTGGTCGTCATCGGTCATTTTCGAGGGTGCGGCGTGGTTCGATCGAGGCGCTGCGGAGCGAGGCCGCACTCCGATTCGCCCTGGAAGATGCCCCGTTTGTAACACGTCTGAGCTACTGTTGCAGGACGAAGCGGGAGGAAACCGGGTGGATTCGCACCTCCAGCACAGCGTGCCGCACAACTTGTCACCTGTTCGAAGGGCCATGCCCGGGGTCCAGCACGCTCCGAGGCGGGGTCGGCGCACAGCGTGAGAACCGAACTCCCGCTCTCCCACGTCCAGGTCCAGCCGGGCGAGTCGACCCGGGTCGAGGTCGAGATCACGAACGACGAGGTGACGATCGACGGCGTCACGATCCTCGTCGACGGCATCAACCCCGAGTGGGTCCGCCTCGAACGACCCCTCGTCAGCCTGTTCCCCGAAGCGAGCGACCGCCTGGTCGTCCACTTCGACATCCCGACGTACTGCCGGGCGGGCGACTACCTGATCGACCTCCGCGTCGTCTCGGCGGTCG
>NZZV01000183.1 GCA_002698945.1 Acidimicrobiaceae bacterium | reverse complement strand
GCGGCCGATGTGCAGCAGCAGATGCTCGGCGCGATCGGCCGCGCACGCGCCGCCGCCGGTGACCGGATGCCGCAGACCAGCATGGAACGCGAACTCGTGACGACCGCGTCCCTGCCGACGTTCGTCACCAGCGTCGCATCGGTGTGCGACGTCACCGACGAGGTGCGAGAAGTCGTCCTCGCCGGCGGCCTCGACGACTTCCCGTCTCGCGGCGCCGACCAGTTCGTCTTCGTGATGGTGCCGACCGACGAGGCACCGATCCACGGCGGCTACGCCATGGCCGAGTGGCGCGAGGTGTCAGCCCCGTACACGACCCGGCCGCTCGGCGCGTACTACACGGTTCGGTCCCACGATCCGGTCGCGGGTTCGATCACCCTCTGGATGGTGCTCCACGGTCACGACGACGGGGTCGGCGGTTGGGCCGCACGATGCCGACCGGGCGATCGTGTCGCGATCTGGGGACCGCGAGAGGGGATGGGAGCGCCGGTCGACGCCGGCGCCGTACTGCTCGTCGCCGACGCCAGCGGTGCCGCCGCGGTGGCGGCGATCGTCGAGGACCTCGCCGTCGCACCGAACGTCCGCGTCGACGTCGTGATCGAGACGACGAACGGCGAACCGCTCCCGTTCCCGGAGCGTGCCGGCATGTCGGTCGAGTGGCGCTCGCGCGGCGATGCGGCACCCGGCACGTCCGGCCAACTGCTCGACGCGGTGCGTTCGCGCGATCTCGATGCGGACGACCTCGTCGTGTTCGGGGCGGGTGAGTCACGCGAGATGACCGCCATCCGGCGCCACCTCCGCGACGACGTCGGGATGGCGGCAACCGCGGTCCACGCCATCGCCTACTGGCGGCGTAGCGCCTCCTGACGCTCGGTCGGAGACGGCCGAGGAGTGCTGGCTACGGTCGGTCGGCATGACCGAGCCGACCGAGCCGACCGGGCCGACCGAGCCCGCCGCGCCGACCGAGCCGGCGTTCCCGCTCCGCGACCTCCTCGAGTTCGAGATCGAGTCGGGTGACGGAACGTGCCGCGCGTGGCTCGACGTCGGTCCGGTGCACGTGAACCCCCACGGGACCGTGCACGGCGGAATTCCGTACATCCTCGTCGACACCGCGATGGGCGGCGCCACGATGAGTGTGCTGCCCGAGGGCAACTGGTGCGCGACCCTCGACATCCACATCCGGTACCTCGCGCCGTGCTTCGGCGGGCGCCTGACGGCGATCGCCACGGTTCGTCGTGCGGGCAAACGCGTCGTCCACCTCGATGCCACGGTGACCGGTGACGACGGCACCGAGTACGTCGCAGCGTCGGGGATCTTCGCCGTCATCCCGGCCGGCTGACTCGGCTGTGCCCGACGGCGTAGCGTGGGCGCCATGTGCCGGAACATCACGACCCTGCGAGGGCTCGAGCCCTCGGCGACCGACGAGGAGATCGAGGCGGCGGCGCGCCAGTACGTCCGCAAGGTCAGCGGCGTCCAGAAGACGTCGGACGCGACCGCCGATGCGTTCGAGCGTGCGGTCGCCCAAGTCACCGCCGCCACCGCCGAACTGCTCGCACAGCTCCCTCCTCGCAAGGTGCCGCCCAAGACCGAGCCGCCACTGCGGCGAATCGCACGCGCCGCCACCTGATCGGCGGGTCGAACGGCCCTTGCGCCTCGCCGGCGTCGTCGCGACGATGGGAACAGAGCCCGTGACCTGTGGAGGTGCGTCATGTTCCAGCACGTCGTCGTCCCCGTCGACGACTCGGAGGCAGCTTGGCGAGCCGTGCCGATCGCCGCCCGCATGGCGGCGGCCGTCGACGGAGCGCTCGACGTCGTCACCGTCGTCGACCGGGTGGAGGCGATCGAGAACGAGCGATCGTCGATGCGCACCGAACTCGAACGGCTCGCGCCACTGCCCGTCGACGTCCATGTCGACGTGCTGGTGCACGATTCGATCGCGTCGGCGATCGCCGGGCACGTCGAATCGCGCAACGGGGCGATCGTCGTGATGAGTTCGCACGGCCACGGGCGCTCGGCGAGCGTGCTCGGCAGCACCACCGACGACGTCCTGAGGGAGCTGTACGGGCCGGTCGTCGTCATCGGACCCCACGCCAGCGACGACAGTGGCGCACTCGGAGGTCACTACGTGGTGCCGCTCGACGGGTCCGATCTGGCCGAGTCGATCCTGCCGATCGTGTCGGCCTGGGCGGTCGAGTTCGGCGGGACACCGTGGCTCGTCGAGGTGATCGAGCCGGCGGCCCAGACGCCGTCCGACATGCAGGACTCCGCGTACGTCGGACGACGCGCCCGGGAGATGCAGCGCCAGAGCGGCCACGAGGTCCAGTACGAGGCGGTCCACCACAAGCATCCGGCGGAGACGATCACCGACTTCGCCGACAAGCAGCAGGCGTCGTTCGTCTTCGCGACCACACACGGTCGCACCGGCATGGCACGCCTGCGGTCCGGTTCGGTGGCCGCCGACATCGTCCGGCGCGCCGGCTGCCCGGTCGTGCTCCACCGCCCTCCGCATCTGGTCGAGTGATCGCACCGCGGATCGAACGGCGATCCGGAACCGAGCCATCGACGAGGGGAGCGACTGGCTACGTTGGCGCGATGGTCGAGTCCCCCGACGAACCCACGTGGCCGGCGATGCACGCCGAGGAGCGGACGATGCTCGAGGGGTTCCTCGACGGCTTTCGGTCGGTGTTGCTCCGCAAGGCGGCCGGTCTCGACGGCGAGCAGCTCGCCACGCGGCTCGGGCCGTCGTCGCTCACTCTGGGCGGGCTGCTGAAACACATGGCCCTCGTCGAGGACATCTGGTTCACGCAGGCGCTGCGCGGCGACCCGCTCCCGGAACCCTGGGCATCCGTCGACTGGGACCGCGACCCGGACTGGGAACTCCATTCGGCGGTGCACGACGCCCCGGAGTTGCTCCACCGTCAGTTCGTCACGTCCGTCGAGCGATCGCGAGCGATCGCGGCGGGGATCGCCTCGCTCGACCACGTCGCTGCGAAGCGAAGTCCAGAAGGCGAGTCGACGACGCTGCGATGGATCACGGTGCACATGATCGAGGAGTATGCGCGCCACTGCGGACACGCCGACCTGATCCGCGAGTCGATCGACGGAGCCACCGGCGACTGACGTCCTCGTCGAAGATGGGGTCCTGACCGGGTCCCCGGACGCGGCACGAGGGCCGGACGAATCCGGCCCTCGTGCGATGGGGCTCCGGTGGGGGATCAGCCGGCGCGGGTGTCCTCCACGTAGTGCTGACCGTCGGCGGAGACGTGCCGCTCGGTGTGCAGCTTGCTGTTGCGCATCGACGCCCAGCCGGCGGCTTGGATGGCCGCGGCCAGCAGTGCGAGTGCGCCACCGCCCATGAGGATGTAGCCCAGCGCCTGGAGGTCGACGCCACTGACGCTGGCGTCGACGGCGAAGGTGACGATCGCGCCGGCGACGATCAAGATGATGCCGAAGGCTGCAAGCATGGTGGAACTCTCGCTTTCTGTCTCCGGACGGCGGGTCCGGTTCGTGGGTTGACGAATCGTGCGATACCCAGGTGGGGGTCCGGATAAACCGTCGAAGACGAACCGGCGAATCGGCGAGCGGCCGAGTCCGGGTCAGCGAGCGCGGGCCAGGTCGTGGGGACCGCTGGCCGGGTAGCCGTGGCCGGCGCGGACGGTTGCGCCCCATCCGGCGAGCACCTCGATCACCTCGTCGAAGTCGTCGCCGAACGCTGCGACGACGCCGGCCATCTGGCGATCGGTGTCGGTCTCGATCCGTTCGCGGAGTTCGCGTCCGTCGTCGGTGAAGCCGTCGTCGTCGATCAGCCCCTTCGAGCGCAACGACTCCTCGCCGGTGTCGAACTGCTCGGCGCTCCAACCACGCGTCCGTGCATACGAGCGCAACGGGAGCCCCCAATACAGTTCGGTCAGGAGTCCGATCTCGATCGCGTCGAGGTCCGCGGTCACCCAAGATGCGATGTGGCTGTCGCCGCGAAACTCGCGCAACAGGTCGCCGAACCGGAACACGCGTCCGAGCGGGTGATCCGGCACGTCGAGTGCCGAGACGCCGGCGGTCAGTGCGCGGCCCTCGACGCGAACCGCGGACGCCGCTCGCTCGAGGGCATCGCTCACCAGCCCGAGGCCATCCGGCGACGCTCCGATGTGGCGCTCGAGGTGGGCGAGCGCGCCGTCGTCGCGGGCGGTGCGGATGGTGTCGGCGTCGGTCAGCGACCAACCTCGATCGACCGCGGCCACGACCACGTCGGGTCGGAACACGCCGAACGCCGCGGCGACGACCTGACCGGGGACCTGACCGAGCAGGGATCCGCGGCTCGTGAAGTAGGCGGGGCCGTCGGGTCCGGCGACGCCGGAGAACTCACCGGGACTGCCATCGAATCCGAGCGCCTGGTAGTTCGCATGACATTCCGGTGCGAAGTACACCTGACCGATGACGGGTTCGAGTGCGCCCCCGAGACGGCGGGCACGGGTGGTGAGCGAATCGGTTGGTTGCGCCATACAACGATCCTGGCATCGCGGCGACGGCAGGGACGAGGCGGCGGCGCCGGTACGGTCGACCGACGTGGCAACGGGTAGCGATGAGCGGCACGAGGACCGCTACGACTTCGTGGTGGTCGGCGGTGGTTCCGCCGGTTGCGTGCTCGCCAACCGTTTGAGCGCCGACCCGTCGACGCGGGTGCTGGTCCTCGAGGCGGGACGTCGCGACTGGAAGTGGGACGTGTTCATCCACATGCCTGCCGCGCTCACGTACCCGATCGGCAACCGCTTCTACGACTGGCGCTACGAGTCCGAGCCCGAACCGTTCATGAACGGCCGTCGCGTGTACCACGCCCGGGGCAAGGTCCTCGGCGGCTCGTCGTCGATCAACGGCATGATCTTCCAGCGCGGCAATCCGGCCGACTACGAGAAGTGGGCCGCCCGCCCGGGGATGGGCGACTGGTCGTACGCCCACTGCCTGCCCTACTTCAAGCGGCTGGAGACCTGCCTCGCCGGCGAGGACGAGTGGCGGGGTGGCGACGGCCCGCTCGAACTCGAACGCGGCCCGGCGACCGACCCGCTGTTCCGAGCCTGGCTCGACGCCGGTGAGCAGGCGGGCTTCCGACGGACCGACGATGTCAACGGCTTCCGCCAGGAAGGGTTCGCAGCGTTCGACAAGAACGTCCGGCGTGGTCGCCGACTCTCGGCGGCGCGGGCCTACTTGCACCCGGTGCTCGACCGACCCAATCTGACCGTGATCACCGGCGCGCAGGTGTCACGGCTCCTGTTCGACGGCACACGGGCGACCGGACTCGAGTACCGACGACGTCGGCGGACGCATCGCGTCGACGCCGCCGAGGTGGTGCTGTGCGGTGGAGCGTTCAACTCGCCGCAGCTGCTCCAGCTCGCGGGCATCGGCGAGCCGGCCCACCTCGAGCCGCTCGGTATCGAGGTGGTGCACGAGTTGCCCGGCGTCGGCGAGCAGTTGCAGGACCATCTCGAGGTCTACATCCAGCATGCGTGCACGCAGCCGGTCTCGATGCAACCCCACCTCGCTACATGGCGGATGCCGTGGATCGGCCTGCAGTGGCTCGCCCGGCGCGGCCCGGCGGCGACCAACCACTTCGAGGCCGGCGCGTTCGTGAGGTCGAATCCGGACGAGGCCTACCCGAACCTGATGTTCCACTTCCTGCCGATCGCCGTTCGCTACGACGGATCCCCGCCGCCCGGCGCCGCAGAGCTCGGCCACGGCTACCAGGTGCACGTCGGCCCGATGTTCTCCGACGCGCGCGGCACGGTGAAGATCCGCTCGACCGACCCGTTCGAGCATCCGGCCGTCCGCTTCAACTACCTGTCGACCGAACAGGACCGTCGCGAGTGGGTCGAGGCGATTCGAGTCGCTCGCCGCATCCTCTCGCAACCTGCGTTCGCACCGTACGACGGCGGCGAGGTGTCGCCCGGACCCACCGTGTCGACCGACGACGAGATCCTCGACTGGGTCGCCCGCGACGCCGAGACGGCCCTGCATCCCTCGTGCACCTGCGCGATGGGCACCGGCGCCCTCGACGTCGTCGATCCGTCCACGTTCGGCGTGCACGGGATCGACGGGCTGCGCGTGGTCGACGCCTCGGTGCTCCCGATCGTGACGAACGGCAACATCTACGCGCCGACGATGATGGTCGCCGAACGAGCGGCCGACGCGATCGTCGGCAACACCCCGCTCGCACCGAGTGACGCGCCGGTCTGGTTGCCCCGCTCGGACTGACCGCTCGCCGATCAGCTGCCGCGTCGTCGCGCTGGGTCGTCGATCGACCGGTACTCGGTGACGGCGCTCAACACGGCATCTTCGTTCGTGCGTTCGATCCAGCGGTGATCACGGGCCGCCCGTGACAGGATCACGACCTGATCGACCCGCTGGGCGCCGCCGGCACCGGCCGGCATCGGTGTCGTGATGTTGCCGCGCATCAGCCGCAGCCGGTCGGCCAGGTCGGAGCAGGGCAGGCCGACGAACTGCGGCACGAACAGCGGGTCGTCCGGCGCGTCCGGACGCTCGACCCGGTGCGAACGGTGTCGCACCCACCACGAGCGCATCCCCATGAGTCAACGGTACGGCTAGATCGCCGGCCTGTCCATGGCACCCTCGGTACCAGGGAACGCGATCGGACCGTGTCTGCGATCGTGTGGAAGGCTGATCGGATGACGACACGTTTCGAGGTCCAGCGGGCGATCGCCGCCGATCCATCGACCATCTTCGAGGTGCTCCGCAGTCCCGACGGCCACGTCAGGATCGATTCGTCGGGCATGTTGATGTCGGCCGACGGCGAGCCGGCTTCGGCGGTCGGCGACACCTTCGTCGTCCACATGGACCGCGAGGCGCTCAACGACTATCCACTCGGTCTGTACGACGTCACGATCGTCATCACCGCGTTCGAAACGGATCGCGAGATCGCCTGGACGATCGAGGGGCAGCTCGATCCGCCGATCGGGCACATCTACGGTTACCGCCTCGAACCGATCGAGGACGGCACGTTGGTCACCAGCTACTACGACTGGACCGACATCCATCCGCAGTGGCGGGAAGCCGACATCTTCCCGATCCTGCACGAGGGGGCGTTGCGGGCGACGCTCGGCATCCTGGCGCGAACCGTCGCCCCCGGTGCGCCTCGCCCCGGCGCCTGAACGGTCCCACGTCCGTAGCCTGTCGCAGTGACCGTCGTCCAAACTCCCCCCACCGTCGGTCGGGCCAAGCTCGAGCTCGGCTCGAAGGGCTTCATCGCGGTGTTGTCGATGTGCATGGCCGTGACCGCGCTCGGCATCGACACGATCCTCCCGGCCTACGACGACATCCGCGAGTCGCTCGGGCTCGATCCCGACGCCACCGAGGTGACCGGACTCGTCACCTTCTACTTCATGGGCAACTCGTTGGGTCTGCTGCCCGCCGGACTGCTCAGCGACCGGTTCGGTCGCAAGGCCGTGATGTGGGGTGGGCTCGCGCTCTACATCGCCGGTGCGATCGGATCAGTGCTCGCACCGTCGCTCGGACTGATGCTCGTCTTCCGATTCATCTGGGGACTGGGCGGGGCCGGCCCGCGGGTCGCCGCACTGGCGATGATCCGCGACGGCTTCGGCGGTGAGCAGATGGCACGACAGATGTCGCTCGCGATGGCCGTGTTCCTGCTGGTGCCCGCCGTCGGGCCCGCGCTGTCGGCCGGTGTGCTGGCGATCGCCTCGTGGCAGTGGGTGTTCTGGATGTGCGCCATCGCCGCGGGCGCCGTGTCGCTGTTGGTCATCCGACTGCCCGAGACGCTGCCCGACGTCGGCCGCCGGCCCCTCGCCGCCGTCTCGATCGGTCGCAGCCTGCGCACGGTGCTCGCGACGCCGGGCACGCTCTGGTACCTGCTGTCGCTCACCGCACTCTTCGGCGTGTTCATGTCGTACCTGGCGACGTCCGAGCTGATCATGGACCAGACCTACGACTTGCAGGCGTGGTTCCCGCTGTTCTTCGGCGGACTCGCTCTGGTAATGCTCGCAGCGATGCTGGTCAACAGCCGCTTCGTCGAACGGCTCGGACTGTCACGTCTGCTCGGCATGGCGTTCGTCGCCAGCATGGTGTCGATCACCGGCTTGCTGATCGCGTCGTTGGCGACCGGCGGCGAGCCGCCCTTCTGGCTGTTCGTCGTGCTGATCTCGGCGGTGCTGTTCTGCCAGCAGATGCTGATCCCGAACATCAACGCCGCCGCAATGCGGCCACTGGCCGAGGTCGCCGGGACCGGTGCCGCCATCCTCGGCATGGTGTCGGGCGTGCTCGGTGCTCTGATCGGTGAGGCGATCAACCGTCAGTTCGACGGCACGATCACCCCGCTGTCGATCGGCTTCGTGATCTCGGGCATGGTCGCACTCGTCGCCTGGCGCCGTGCCGAGCAGAGCGTCACCAGGATCACCTGAGTCGTCGTCACCTGGTCAGGGACGCCGTTCGGGCGGTTCGAACGGTTCGACGTCGGGTGCGAACGGGTCGAACGGCGGCGCGTCGAGTGCCATCTCGGCGAGCTCGTCGTCGGTGAACGTCACGCGGTCGAACGCGTCGCGTTCGTCGATGTCGTCATCCGCGTCGCCGTCGACGTGATCGTCGCCCAGCGCGCGACCGAGGAGACGTCGCCCGTCTCGCCCTGCCATGGCCTCACAGTACGACGTCGGACGACCCGTGTCGATGGGCCGGTTCGGTCCGGTGGCGCCCCGGTCCGTACTGTCGACGCATGACGCAGGTGGCAGTGGTGACGGGAGGCGGCGGTGGCATCGGGTTGGCGATCGCCGCCCGGGTCGTGTCCGAGGGCGGTGCGGTCGTGATCGGCGACCTCAACGAAGCACGCGGCCGTGAGGCGGTCGAACAGCTCGGCGACCGGGCCGGTTTCGTGCGCGCCGACGTCGCGCTGGAATCCGACGTCGAGGCGTTGATCACCGCGGCGGTCGACCGGTTCGGGCAGGTGGATGCGATGTTCAACAACGCCGGCGTCGGTGGGGCGTTCGGACCGATCACCGAGCAGACCGTCGAGGCCTGGGATGCGACGTTCGAGATCAACGTCCGGTCCGTCTTCCTCGGCACCAAGCACGCGGCCAGGCAGATGATCGCGCAGGGGAGCGGTGGCGCGATCGTCAACACGGCGTCCGTCGCCGGATTGAGCGGCGGTGGGGGCCCGCAGGCCTACTCGGCCGCCAAGGCGGCCGTGATCGGCTTCACCAAAGCGACGGCCGTCGAACTCGCGGAGCACCGCATCCGCGTCAACGCCGTGTGCCCGGGCGCGGTCTACACCGAGCTACTGCACCGAGGGCGACCCGAGCAGACCGATGCGTGGCGGGTACAGCTCCAGCCCTGGCCCGACCGCGGCGAGCCGGAGATGATCGCCGACGTCGCGTGCTGGCTGGCGAGCGACGAGGCTCGCTTCGTCACGGGCGATGCGGTGGTCGCCGACGGCGGTCTCATGGCGGCGACGCCGCGGCTGCTCGACCACGACCTGCAGCACCTCAAGCGGATGACCGGCATCGCCTACGGCAACACCGGACGCGACGCCGAGGTCCGCCGGCTCTGAGTCGTGCCGTCGTTCAGCCGAGCGCGGCGATCGCATCGGCGACCGCGATGATGCGCTTGGCGTTCTCGACGTGGAGGTTCTCGACCATCCGACCGTCGACGGTGACGACGCCTCGGCCCTCGGCCTCGGCGCCCTCGAACGCTTCGATCACCCGGCGCGAGAACTCGACCTCGTCGGCCGACGGTGCCCACACCTCGTTGGCGGGGTCGACCTGGCTCGGATGGACGAGCGTCTTGCCGTCGAAGCCCATCGCCTTGCCCTGCTCGGCCTCGGCGAGGAACCCGTCGGGGTCGCGCACGTCGTTGTAGACCCCGTCGAGGATGACCTTGTCGGCTTCGCGGGCACCGAGCAGCGCCATCGCGAGGTGGGGCAGCAGCGGTGTCCGCTCCGGGAGCACACCGGTGCGCAGTTCCTTGGCGAGGTCGTTGTTGCCCATCACCAGCACGTTGACACGCGGGTGGTGGGCGATCGCCCGGACGTCCATGATCGCGGTGGGTGTCTCGATCATCGCCCAGATCGTCATCTCGGCGGGGGCGCCCGCGGCGTCGAGCCGCTGTTCGATCTCGTCGAGATAGCCGACGGAGTTGACCTTCGGGATCACGACGGATGCGGCGCCCGACGTCGCCGCGGCAGCGAGGTCGTCGGCACCCCAGGGGGTGTCGAGCCCGTTGCAGCGGATCGTGATCTCACGGTGGCCGTAGTCGCCCGACGCCGCTGCCGCGACGGCGTTGGCGCGCGCTGCCGCCTTCGCGTCGGGGGCGACGGCGTCCTCGAGGTCGAAGATCAGCGCGTCGCAGGCGATCGACTTCGCCTTCTCGAGCGCTCGCTCGTTCGATGACGGCATGTACAGGACGGAACGGCGTGGTCGCAGATCGCTCATCGGGGAAATCCTCTCAGGTCCTGATCAGAAGCCGTAGGCCTCGGCCAGCTCGGGATCGCGGTCGGCGAGTTCCTTCGCGAGCGACAGCACGACCTGGCACTGCTTGCACGACGCGTCGTCTTCCATCTTGCCGTCGAGCATGATCGCGCCGGTGCCGTCGCCCATCGCCTCGACGACGCGCCGGGCATGAGCGACCGCTTCCGGCGACGGCGAGAACACCCGCTTGGCGATGTCGATCTGCTTGGGGTGTAGCGACCAGGCGCCGACGCAGCCGAGCAGGTAGGCGTTGCGGAACTGATCTTCGCAGGCAACCACGTCGGCGATGTCGCCGAACGGGCCGTAGAAGGGCAGGATCCCGGCGGTGCCGCAGGCGTCGACCATGCGGGCGATCGTGTAGTGCCAGAGGTCCTGCTGGTACGTCGCGCGGTCGCTGTCGATGTCGCCGTCGATCGGATCCTGCCGTACGAGGTAATCGGGGTGGCCACCGCCGACGCGGGTCGTCTTCATCCGCCGGTTGGCGGCGAGATCGGCCGGGCCGAGCGACAGTCCCTGCATGCGGGGTGATGCGAGGCAGATCTCCTCGACGTTCGCGACGCCGCGGGCGGTCTCCAGGATCGCGTGCACCATCAGCGGCTCGGACAGTCCGGCCTTGGCCTCGAGTTGGGCGAGCAGGCGGTCGACGTAGTGGATGTCCTCGGGCCCTTCGACCTTGGGGATCATGATCACGTCGAGTTCCTCGCCGGCTTCGAGGACGGCGGCGGTGAGATCGTCGAGGCACCACGGCGAGTCGAGGCTGTTGACCCGGGTCCAGAACTGGGTGTCGCCGAAGTCGGTGTTGTTCGCTACCTCGACCAGCCCGGCACGTGCCGCTTCCTTGTCGGTGGCGGGCACGCCGTCCTCCAGGTTGGCGAGCAGCACGTCGACGGTCGGCACGATGTCGGGCACCTTGCTGCGCATCTTCTCGTTCGACGGCGGGAAGAAGTGGATCATCCGGCTCGGACGGAACGGGATCTCGTGGCGTGGCGCCGGAGCACCGACGGCGAGCGGCTTGAAGAAGTCCTTGGGCGAACGCACGACCGCGACCTTACCGAGGGCCCGGCGCCACCGGGAAAGCGAGTCTGGTCGATACTGCTGGTCGATACTGGATGCATGGAGCCGACATCGATCGACGTCCCGCACGACCTGAGCGACGAGGAAGTTCGTGTGCTCGGATGCCTGGTGGAGAAAGAGGCCACGGTGCCGGACACGTATCCGCTCACGCTCAACTCGCTCCGCTCTGCGTGCAACCAGTCGACGAGTCGGGAGCCCGTCGTGTCGTACGACGAGCACACGATCGAACGGGCGTTGACGGCGCTGCGCGCACGCGGACTCACCCGCACGGTCCACTCGACGTCGAATCGTGCCGCCAAGTACCGCCACGTGCTCCCCGACGCACTCGGGCTCGAGCCGGGTGAGACGGCGCTCGTGGCGGTCCTCATGCTGCGCGGACCGCAGACGATCGGTGAGCTGAAGTCACGGACCGAACGCCAGCACCGATTCGGCTCGACCGACGAGGTCACCGCTGCGCTGGAGCGACTCGCCGGCCGCGGCATCGTCCAACGGCTCGAACGCCAACCCGGCCAGAAAGACGCCCGCTGGGTCCACCTGCTGTCGCCGACCGCGATCCCGTCGGACCCGTCGACCCCCACGACGACCGGAACTCCTGTGGTCGACGTGCTCGAGCGGAACCGTGCGAACGTTCTGGCCTTCTACGACCTGATGTTCAACCAGAACCGGCCGGCCGAGGCGATCGAGCGCTACGCCGGCGCCGAGTACCGCCAGCACAATCCGCACGTCGGCGACGGCACGGCCGCCTTCATCGAGTACTTCGAACGGATGGCCCGTGACTACCCCGGCAAGACCGTGGAGTTCAAGCGGTCGATCGCCGAGGGTGACTTCGTGGTGCTGCACTGCCACCAGATGTGGCCCGATGAGGAGTACGCCGGCATCGACATCTTCCGCCTCGACGCCGACGGCAAGGTGGTCGAACACTGGGACGTGCTCCAGCCGATCCCGACGTCGTCCGCACACGACAACGGCATGTTCTGACCGCTCGCGTGATCACTCGGGTCTCGCAGCGCTACAGCCGTCGTGCCGACCGCCCGATAGACGAGTCATGGAGTCACCCGCGCTCGAACGGAGCACCCGACGGACCTCCGAGGTCGGCGCACCTCCCGAGGTCGCAGCGATCGACGCCGATCTGCTCGCCGACCCGTACGGCGCGGCGACCGCCGAGTTCTACGAATTGCTCGCGACCGCCCACTGGGAGCGAACCGGCGCAGAGCTGGTCGACGTGCTCGGCGGCGTCGACCCGAGCGACGGTCCGATCGTCGACGTCGGTGCCGGCACAGGTGTCGGCCTGTCATACCTCCTCGCCGCCGTTCCGCGCGCCGAGCTGTACGCGATCGAACCGAGCCGCGCAATGCGCACGGCGCTCCACACCCGGCTCTGCCTCGACCACCGTCTGGCCGATCGGGTGACCGTCGACCCGAGGCCGTTGCAGGACGCACTGCCGGATCGGGCGAGCGCGATCGTGCTGTCGGCGGTGCTCGGACACCTGGACGAGATCGACCGGTACCGCCTCTGGCGCTTCACGGCCGAGCAACTTCCGACCGGTGCACCTGTCGTGGTCGAGGTGCTGCCGCCCTACCGGCCGATCGAGGTCGAACCGGTGCGCTACGCGGCGGTCCCGGTCGGCCGTTTCACGTACGAGGGCTGGCAGTCCGGTGAGCCCGCCGGCGATCGCCTCATGCGGTGGACGATGACGTATCGAGTCCTCGACGGCCACGTGCTCGTGTCGGAACAGACGGTGCGGTCGACGTACCGGTGCTGGTCGCCCGACGACGTCCGCAACGAGGTCGAACCGTTCGGCCTGACCGCCACCGAGCACGGCGACGCTGTGATCGTCCGCGCTGTGTCCTAGCCTGCGCCATGCCTATCAAGCTCGAGAACGTCGGCATCGCCGTGCGCGACATCGACGCCGCGATCAACTTCTTCACCGACCTCGGTCTGAGCGTGCTCGGCCGTGACACGGTCAGCGGTGAGTGGTCCGACACCGCCGTCGGCCTCGACGGCAACCACGCCCACATCGCCATGTTGCAGACGCCGGACGGCAACGGAGTGCTGGAGCTGTTCCAGTACCTCCACCCCGAGGCGATCGAGACCGAGCCCACCGTGCCCAACCAGATCGGCATGCACCGAGTCGCCTTCTCGGTCGACGACCTCGACGCCGCGCTGGAGATCGCTGCCCGACACGGCTGTCATCCGTTGCGTGGCGTCGCCACGTACGAGGACGTGTACCGGCTGACCTACGTCCGCGGCCCCAGCGGCATCATCGTGATGCTCGCCCAGGCCCTCCAGCCCGGCTGACCACGGCCGGCTGCAACGACGAGCGCGGTCGCTGTTGGCGGGTCAGGCGGCTGGTGCGTTTCTCAGTTGGTGCAGGTGGAAGCGGACGATGCCGATCGGGTCGTTGGGGATCAGCGTCGGCG
>NZZV01000182.1 GCA_002698945.1 Acidimicrobiaceae bacterium | reverse complement strand
GGGACGGCCGCCGCCACGCAGGTTGGGTTCGGCCAGGGCGAGCACCAGACGCAACTGGTCGGGCGTCATCGTGACCCGCCCGATGGTGGTGTCGCCGCCCGGTGTCTCGTCGACGCGCACCGCCTGGAACGCGGCGTCGGCCATCCGGACGGTGAACTCGTAGGTGGTCGGCCCGGCGGTGAACCGCACGATCGTCCGCTCGAACACGAGCGGGAGGGCCGCCCCGGGTGCGAGGAAGGCTTCGAGCAGTCCGTCGGCATCGGAGACGGTCGCCGTCAGCTGGTCGCCGACGTTGTGCAGTACCCAGACCGGACCCGGACGGTCGAGACGCACGAAGTGGCGGTGCAGGAACCGGTTGTCGTCGTCGATCACGTAGTCCGCGTCGCGCCCGATCGTGAACGGGGTGTGGTCGACCGCGACCACCTCGCCGCAGAACTCGACGAGCAGCGGCGACGCCTCACTGACCTCGAGTTCTTCGGCGGCGCGTTCGGCGGCGGCGAGTTCTTCGGCGGCGTGTTCGTCGCTGTCGGGCATTGCGATGTCGGGTTCTGGCATGGCACTCATCGGGCGGCCGCCTCGTGCGGACCGGCGCCCCGATCATTCTCGCCGATCGTGGGCGTGTCGACGACCAGCGCGGTCGTGTCGTCGAGCGCGGGGCCCTCGAACGCCAACTCGACGAGTCGCTGGGCCGCCTGTTCGGGACACTCCACCCCGGCGAGCACGCGTCCGATGGTCCGCGGCCCGAGTTCGGCGGTGAGCCCGTCGCTGCAGAGCAGGAACCGACTCGGACGGTGGTCGACGATGCTGACGGTCGGTCGTGCATCGCCGTCGATGCCGAGGGCGCGGGTCACGACATTTCGGAGCGGGTGGGTGCGCGCCTGTTCGGTCGTCAGGCGGCCGGCGTCGATCAGTTCTTGGACGTGGGAGTGGTCGCGGGTGAGCAGGCGCAGTTCGCCGGCGACGAGGCGGTAGCAGCGGGCGTCGCCCACGTGGAACACCACCACGCCGATCGGTGACTCGGCCAGCCCGACCAGGGTGCTGCCCATGCCGGGCTCGCCCGCGGCCGCGGCGGCACGCCGGACGGCGGTGTCGGCCCGCTCGCACAGGGTGGTCACGGCGGTGTGCGGGTCGACGGGGTCGAGTTCGGCGGTGGCGAACGTCTCGACCACGGTCGTGCTCGCGAGGTCGCCGCGGCGGTGGCCGCCCATCCCGTCCGCCACGACGAACCAGGTCGGTCCGGCGAACGCTGCGTCCTGGTTGCCCGAAGGATCGGCGTCGGTGCTGGCGCCGTCGCCGGCGGCGTGGCGTCGGCCGGCTCGGGTGGCCACCCCGAACGGGGCGGACGGTGCCGCCTGGATGGCACGATTCGTCATGCGACGATCGTGGACGACCGCCGCTGCGGTGGCGATGGGGAGGACTCCCCGCTCCTCCCAGTTACTCGTCCTCGTCCTCGTCGTCGTCGAGCGGCGGGCAGTTCACCGTGTGATCGGGCGGCAGATCCTCGCTCAGCTGGCGGGCGTACGCGCCGTCGGTGCCCTCGGCGCGCGCCGCGCAGGCGTCGGCGGCGAAGGGGAACGGTCCGAAGTAGACGACGTAGATCGGCTCGCCGTCGACCGACGGGTTGAGCGACGGGCAGGTCTGATCGGTGCGCAGGTAGTTCGATCCGTCGTAGTCGCTCAGCACCGCCTCGATACCGCCGGCGGTCGCTTGCTCCCCGACGGCCGAGGCGATGATCGTGATGAACGACTCGTCGCACGCCGGGGCCTGCATCGGGTAGTCGTCGATGCCGAGGTCACCGGGGACGGCTCCCGGTTCGGAGTCGGGCGACGAGGTCGGTGGTGTCGTCGGCGCCGGGGTCGTGGTGGTGGTCGGAGCCGGTGCAGCGGTGGTGGTGGGAGCCGGCGGCTGGGTGGGCGTCGGCGGTGCGGGCGGGGCCGTGGGTGGTGCCGGTGCGGGTGTCGGCGGCACGGTGGCCGGTGTGGTGGTCGGATCGGTCGCCGCGACCGTGGTGAGGACCGGCAACGGCACCGGGGTCGTGTCGGCCGGCACGGTGCTGCTGGTGCTCGTCGTGGACGGCGCGTTCGTGGTCGTGCTGGGGGTGCTCGGGTCGGTGGCGATCTGGTCGTCGCCGCCGGTGGAGGTGATCACCCAGATGATCACGCCGAGCAGGAACACGAACACGACGCCGATGACGGCGGGCAGGTTCACGTTCCAGCGTTCCTCAGGCGGCGGCGCCGGAGGAGGGGGTTGTCCGTACGGCGTGTTCGCCATGCCCGCCAGTGTGTCACCGCCCGCCCCAGATCACCCTTCACCCCAACCACGACCACCCAACCCCGACCAATGCGTGAACTCGTTGCGCATGGGGTGCGCAACGAGTTCATGCGTTCGTCGGGATGTTGGGTGTCGGCCAGGGCGGGATACCGTTGTAGGCGATTGGCTGACGGCCCGAACAGCTCTCAACGCTTCGGGGGTATCCATGGCCAAGTTCTCGTCAGATCTGTCCGCCGTGATCGCGCAGCGGCACGGCATCGTGACGACCGATCAGCTCACCGCCGACGGCTGGCGTCGCGACGACATCCGCAGGAGCGTCTCCGCCGGCGGCATCGTCCGTGTACATGTCGGCGTGTACCGGGTGGCCACGTCACCCGACACGTTCGAATCTCGATGTGTCGCGGCCTCGGCGGCTGATCCCTCGGTGGTCATCACCGGCCCGGCAGCCGCTCGGCTGTGGGAGTTTCGTCATGTGTTCAGCGTCGAGCAACCGATCGTGCTCATCGAACACGATCGGTCGCCGATTCGGAAGGGCGTCGTGATCCGTCGGACGAATGTGCTCGACGCGACGGACTGGGTGGAGCGACCGGACGGCATTCGGGTGGCATCACCGGTCCGCAGTTGGTTCGACTGTGCTCGCGACCTTGACGACGAGCGGTTCGAGCGGCTGACCGAGTGGGTGCTCGACCATCACGCCAGCGTGCCGACGATCTGGGCAATGGCGCGCCGGATGTCGACTCGCGGTCGGCCCGGTTCGGCTCGCGTCACCCGAGTGCTCAGCCAGCGCGAGCCGTGGCAGAAGCCGGCGGGGTCCGGTCTCGAGTTGAAGGTCCTGAAGTCGCTGGAAGCCCGGGGCGTCACCGGGATCGTTCGCCAGCATCCGATCCGCCTCCCGAACGGCATCGTGATCCACCCGGACGGGGCGTTGCCCGACATCCGATGGGCGGTCGAGATCGACCACGTCGAGTGGCACGGAGGCAGGTTCGACGCCCAACGTGACAAGGGACGGGATCGTCAGCTCCGGCGGATCCGCTGGCAGGTCGACCGGGTGACCGATCAGGAGATCCGTGAGCGATTCGCGGCGACGATCGACGAGCTGGTCGAACTGATCGACCTCCGCCGTCACTCACCCGCCGCCTGACAACGCATGAACTCGTTGCGCATCCGGTGCGCAACGAGTTCACGCATTGCACGTGATCAAGGGTGCTCGGGAGTCAGGTGAAGTAGGAGTCGATGGCGGCGTCGACGGTTTCGTCGGGGATGCCGCACTGGCGGGAGCCTTCGCGCAGCACCTCGAGGGCCTCGGGGTTGCCGTCGGCGAGTCCCATGGCGAGCAGGGTCTGCTCGTCGGTGATCGAGTACGCCGTCTGCACGGCGCAGTTGGCTTGGTTGCCCGGCACGCCCTGGTCGACGAGCAGCTGCCACAGCACCGGCCCGACCGCGGTGCCCTCTGGCGGCGCGTCGGGGAAGCCGGCGGGGTCGACCTCGGGCCCGGCGGGCTCGGTCGTGCCCGTGGGCTCGGTGGTCGGTGGTGGATCGACGCCCTCGGGCAGGGTCGTCGTGGTAGTGGTCGTCGGTGGGATCGTCGTGGTGGTGGTCGTCGTCGTGGTCGGCAACGGCACCGCCGCGTACTCGATGTCCTGCGACGTGTCCTCCGACGTGTCGGCCAGGGCGTACACGCCGGCCGCGGCACCGGCGAACGCCACGGTGCCGACGCCGAACGCCACGAGCTGTCCACCCGCGGCCGGCGCCGCGAGATGCACGGCGGTGGTGGGGTCGACCTGCTCCTCCGTACCGAGCCAGCCCTTGCTGTCGACCCACACCATCATCGGTGGCATCACGACCAGGGCGGCGAGCAGGGCGATCGCCACGTTCAAGGTGACGATGATGCCGAAGTCGCGCAGCAGCGGGAGCGGCGACACCATCAGCACGGCGAACCCGCCGATCGTGGTGGCCGCCGAGGTGAAGAACGCTCGACCGGTGCGGGAGGCGGCGGTGTCGCTCGCGCTTCTCGGGTCGAGCCCCGATTGTCGTTCCTCGAGGTAGCGCCCGAGGATCAGCACGGAGAACTCGGTGCAGCTCGCGATGATCAGCGGACCGGACACGGTGGTGAGCGGGCTGAGCTGGATGCCGAGCAGACCGACGATCAGCGACGACGCGCCGACCGCGAGGAACACCGGCACCAGCGCGAGCAGCGCGCGGCTCAGGCTGCGGAATCGGAGGATGAGGAACAGTCCGGCGAGGCACAGCGAGAAGTAGGTGAGCGCCGCTCGGTTCGCCGACAGGTTCTCGAGCAGGCCGATGCCGACGACGGCCAGGCCGGACGGGGTGGCGCGCACCGGGTCTTGTCCTTCGGGCAGCTCGACGAGCAGGATCGAGTCGGCGGGCACGTCGAGGTCGGCGATCAACGCGTCGAGGTCGGCCTGGAGTTCCTCCACCAGTTCGGCGCGCTCTTCAAGGCTCGACGCGCCGAGGCGGAGGTTGACCTGGGCCGCGGTGGCGTCCTCGTTGACGAGGGCACTGCGGATGTCGTCGGGCGCCACCTCGGCGGCGGCCTCGATCTCCTGTGCCGACGGCGGGATCGGGGTCGCGCCGTCCACCATCAGGATCTTGCCCATCGTGTTGACGAGCGAGGAGGTGGTGACGACCTCGGGGCGTTCCTCGGCCTGGAGCGTGAAGTCCCACAGCATGTCGACGACGTCCTGGTCGTAGACGTTGTTGGCCTGCACGAGGATGCCCATCGTCGAGGCGAAGCCGGTGGCGTCGGTGAGGTGGTCGACGTCCTCGACGACCTGGCTGTCCTGGTCGATCCAGCGCAGCGGGTCGGACTCGATCTTGGTGCGTCCCTCGACGAGGATGCCGCCGACGAAGAGGAACAGCGAGACGAACACGAGCACGAGACCGGCCTTGGTCGGCAGGCCGCCGAGCTTGACGACGATCTTCTCGACCCACGATTCGCCCCGCTCGTCGGTGCGGTGCTTGAACTCGCGCACACCGAGCAGGGTGGCGGGCACGACGACACCGATGATCAGCAGCACGCCCACGCCGATCATCAGCAACCAGCCGAAGTCACGGATCATCGGCACCTTCGACAGTTGCAGCGCGATGAACGCGACGATGCCGGCGAGTGCGGCGGCGATCAGCGGCGGTGCCAGGTTGGCCATCGTCTCGGAGATCGGGTGCTCGTCGTGATCGAGCACGACCTCTTCCTCGACGCGGTTGTGGATCTGGATCGCGAAGTCGATGCCGAGCCCGATGAGGATCGGCAGACCGGAGATGGTGACGAGCGACAGGTCGATGCCGATCCAGCCGATGAGGGAGAACGTCCAGATGACGCCGATGGCGACGGCGAGCAGCGGGAGGAGACGCCAGCGGACCTGGAACATGACGGCGAGCACGATCGCCATGACCGCCATCGCGATCAGGCCGAGGGTGATCATCCCGCCCTGGAGGTAGTCGTTGATCTCCTTGAGGTAGACGGGCGAGCCGGTGACGGTCAGGTCGAAGTTCTCGAAGCTGGCCGTGTCGAGCAGTTCGAGGATCTCGTTGGTGGCGACGGTTTGTTCGTCGAGGGTCAGGTTGCCGCCGAGCACGATGCCGCCGACCGACGTCTGGACGTCGGGGAACGAGCCGGCGAGCGAGAGACGGATGCGGCGCTCGTCGAGGTCGGGTGCGACCGCTTCACCGTCGACGACCTCGTAGCCGGTGTTGTCGAACATCAGGAGCTCGATCCACTCCGGATTCGGTTCCTGGCCGTCGGGGCCGACCTCGATGACTTTGTCCTCGTCGGGGATCGCGCCGAGGCGGACGAAGCTGGTGGAGATGTCGGCGCTGCGCGCCTCGGAGCCGGCCTCGTCGCGGCCGGGGGCGGCGAGCAGCGCCGCCTGGCCGGGACCGTTGAGGAGCTCGCTCGAGTAGTCGAGCGCGTTGAGTGGAGTGACGAGCGAGGAGATGAGCCCGGTGTCGTCCTTGATCTGTTCGAGCTCGGCGATCAGTCGCCGCAGCTCTGTGAGGTCGTCGCCCTGGAACAGGTCGCGGATGTCGGCGCCGTCGTTCGCCTCGAACAAGAGGATGATCGCCTCACCGCCGAACTGATCCTGGAACGCGACGTTGTCGATCGCGATCTGGGATTCGGGGTTGAGGTACGAGTCCTGACCGGTCGCGAACTCACTGCGTGTGAGTCCGATGCCCAGCAGGACGGTGATGACGGCGAGGGCCAGGACGACGAGCTTCCACTGCTTGCCGAGCTGAACTCCCGCGTTCCTCCAGAACGCTTCCACGGCCGAGAGGCTAGGGGTCGGCCGGGAAATGCGCCATGGGCACGAGGTCACCTTCTGAGCTGGCTTCGTCAAGCCGACCGGCTTGTTTGGCGCCGTCTGCGGTGCAGCCAACGCTGTGAGCGCGAACTGTCTCAGTTTGTGCACCGCAATGCGCGATTTCGCGAGACATCCGCCACAACGCCGTTCTACGCTGACGGAGTCGAGTGCGAGTGGCGGCCCCGCAGCCAGTAGTCGCCGTTCGCACCGACTTCTCAGGGACAGGGACCAACCGTGACCAACGGACACGACAAGGCGGAGTGCACGGGCGCTGCCCTCTCCCCGCGGCCAGCGACGTTTTGCCCCGATCGGGGAGCGACTTTCATCGAGTTGCTCGTGGCCCTCGTGCTCCTCGGAACCGGCGTGGTGGCCGTGCTGGCAGCGACACGAGCGACGACCATCGCAACGGCCACTGAGCGTGACCATGTGAAGGCGCTCGAGTGGCTGCAGTCGGGAACGGAGATCCTGCTGAACGACGTTCCCTACGAACCTTGTAGTGCCTTCCCGGCAACGTCGGCAGCTACAGACATTCAAGCCATCTATCAAGCAGCGTTGCGGGCAAACGGTTCGATCGTGCCGCTCAGTTGGGTGAGCGGACAGATCACCGTCGCTCAGCCGATCCGGTTCGGTCAGCAGGATGGCTCCTATGGCTCGACCTGCGTGACACAGATTGAGCGACAGCTTGTACTGCTAGAGGTCACCGACCCCGATGGTGACATTGTCGAATCGTTGCACGTCGTCGTGGTGGGGTCATGAACCAGCGTGTAACGCGATCCCGGACGGACGTTGGATTCACCTTGATCGAGCTGTTGGTGGTTGTCATCATGCTCGGACTCGTCTTGACGGTCTTGGCGGCTGCCTTCTCGGTCATCGTGCGCACCACGCCCGACAACGAGAATCGGATCGGCGACGCGAACACGGCCCAGGGCCTCACCACGTATCTTCCCGAGGACGCGAACTCCACACCATCATCGGGCTTCTCGTTCTCGAAGGGTGACGTGTCGGGGTGCGCCGGGGCGACGGATCCGGGTGTCAGCTTGATGAAGTTGTCCTGGACCGAGCTCTCCCAGTCGTTCGTGGCGAACTACAGGTATGAGCTCGACGGCGACGGTGACGGCTTCCGAATCGTTCGGTACAGCTGCATCGACGGTGGTTCAGTGACGCGAGCCCGACTCTCGAGCGACCTGCCACCTATCGATGAAGCTGCCTGGACCCCGGGATCGCCGCCCGTCGTCGTGACGCCGGCTCTTGATGGTGCGGGAGACCCGATTGGGGTCACGCTCGATGTGACCACGACGGCGGGCGAGCAGATCAGACTCGAGGGTCGGACGAACAATCCCGACAACACACTGCCTCCGGCACCCTCGGGACCGGGTGGTGGTGGCGGCCCGGGACCCAACACCGCGCCCGTGGCGTCTCCAGTCAGTGCGGTCATTGCGGCCACGGGCTCGTCCGACGTCGCGTTGGACATTGTCGATGCAGATCTCGATCCGCTCACCGCCTCGTACAGCAACGACGTTCCTGTCCCTGTTCCTACTTCCGGTTCCTGGACGATTGCCCTGACGGGGCTCGTAGCGACGGTCACGCCACCGCCAGGCGCTGTCGACGGCGACATGTTGACATTCGACTTCGTCGGCAACGATGGTGAAGTCGATTCAAACACGGCGACCGCCTCGATAACGATCGGTACTCCGAACGCGAGCCCGGTCGCCGGCGATCTGTCCGTTACGATCGATGAGCGGGCAACTACTCAGATTGCCGTACCAATCTCCGATGCAGATGGAGACGCGTTGACGGTGAGCATCGTGTCCGCCGACTCCAGTCTCAATGTTTCTGTGACCTCGGTGTCCGCCACTGATGTGGTATTCGAGGTGCTCTCGGACGGTTCCGTGCCGTCTCCGACGTTCACCTATCGGGTTGATGATGGCATGTCGACGGACGACGGTATGGTTTCGCTGAACATCACGAGATGTGTGGTTTCAGGAGTCTCGCCTGTCGCGCAAAGCGTTGCGCGGCAAGACGGCAACGTCGCTCGACTCGCTACGGCTGTGACGTTCACGCTCGCGTCTACTGGACCCTGCGCTGGTCGTGTCTCACTGGCGTATATCAGCGACCTGTCGATCAGTCCTGCGCCATTGCCGAGCAATCTGTTCTTCAATCCGTCTGGTGTGGCCACGTTCAGCGTGGGCCATGGCGACTGGATCAAGCCGAACGGGAGTCCGACACACCCGAGTTACACATGGACGCTCACGCCATACCTCGACGGCACCGCCATTGTCGGTGTCGATACCGTGAGTCTCACCGTCCTAGTGCCGTGACCGGCAACGTTGTTGGGTCGCGCGTCCACCACTGAGGTCGTCGGATCTGTTTTCCTTGGTGGATGGCCAAACGTGTCGT
>NZZV01000181.1 GCA_002698945.1 Acidimicrobiaceae bacterium | reverse complement strand
TCGGTGACGCTGACAACCCCGGTCGCCGGCAGCCAATCCCAATGGAGTGCGAAGATCGAGACCATGATGAGCCCGAGCCAGAAGTTCGGGACGGCGAGCCCCGCGGTGGCAAGCATCCGGATGCCACCGTCGGCCGCCGAGTTCGCCCGCAGCGCAGCGGCGATGCCGAGCGGCACGCCGAGCATGACCGCCAGCGTGAGGCCCGCGATGACGACATGCAGCGTTCGCGGAAACGTGCGCTTCATGGCGTCGGCCACCGGCTCGCCCGTGATGATCGAGTCACCGAGGTCGCCTCGAACGATGCCGCCGACCCAATCGAGGTACTGGACCGGCATCGGATTGTTGAGACCGAGTTCCTCGCGGACCTCCTCGACTCGCTCGACGGACGCGTCCTCTCCGGCGACGATGACTGCGGGATCGCCAGGTACGAGTTGGATCAGCAGGAAGACGATGATGGTCGCGCAGAACAGTGTCAGGAGCATCGAGCCCACTCGTCGCCCGATCGCGCGGATCGTGCTCATTGGTAGTTGCCGTCGTGGCTTCGTCGTCAGTGTCGCTGTGTGCATCGGTGCTCCCGGCGGGATTGAGTGGACGGCTGCGAGGGGCGGGACCGAAGTCCCGCCCCTCTGTTACAGCGGGTGAGTCACTCCTCGAGCCAGACCTCGTTCATGATCGGCTTGCCGTACGAGTTGGGCACGTAGCCCTGGACGGCGTCGGAGTGGGCCTGCAGACCCGGGCGGGCGGCCACGAGGAAGTCGAGGGCGTTCTCGACGGTGGCGATGCGGTGGACCTCGGCGAATGCAGCAGCACGCTCCTCGGTGTCAGCGACGGCGATCGTGGCCTCGAGTGCCTCGAGCAGACCGGCGGGAGGCTCGTAGTCGGTGACGTAGACAGAAGCCGGGTCGTAGATGCCCTGGAAGGTCGGGTGCGGGTCGGGACGCCCACTCCAACCGACGCAGTACATGTCGCCCTCGCCGTTCTCGCGGAAGGCAGGGCTCGACTCGGCGATGTCGAGCACGGTCACGTTGAGACGGAAGCCTGCCGGCTCGAGCTGTGCCTGCATCGCTTCGACCATGGCACGGTCACGCTCGTTGTTGACCACGATCAGGTCGATGTCGATCCCGTCGGCGAATCCGGCGCTCGCAAGGAGCTCCTGCGAACGTTCAGGGTCGTACTCGTAGACCGGTGTGTTCTCGGTCGGGTACGCCCAGTGCGACGTCGGCAGCGGCGCATTGATGGGCTCGCCTTCGCCCTGGTTCACCACCATGTTGAGCGCAGCGCGGTCGACCCCGAAGTTCAGCGCTTGGCGAACCTCCTTGATGCTGAACGGCTCCTCGCCCAGACGCAGGAAGCAGCGGTTGAGAGCCAACGTGTTGGTGGAGACCAACTCGTAGCCGTCGGCCGACTCGACCCGGCCCATGTCGGGCACATCGACGTTCGTGTTGAAATCGGCCTGCCCCGAGACGAGCGCGTTCACCGCAGTGCGGCTGTCGGTGAGAATGGTGAACTCCATGCCGTCGAGATATGGGAGTCCCTCCTTGTAGTAGCCGTCGTACGCCTCGAGCGTGAGCGACTCGCCGGTGACGTACTCGACGAACTGGAAGGGTCCGGCCCCGACTGGCGCGTTGAGGAACTCGTCGCCGAGTGTCTCGACGGCTGTCGGCGACACCATCATTCCGGCCTTGTCACTCAGGTTGAGCACGAGCGCCGTGTCGGGACGATTGAGGTTCAGTTGAACGGTCAGCTCGTCGACGACATCCATGGTCTCGATGCTCCCGAGGTCGGCGGACACCGCGGAGTCAGGGTGGTTGATGCCGCGGTCGAGATTGAAGACCACGGCGTCGGCGTCGAGCGGCGTTCCGTCGTGGAACGTGACCCCCTCTCGCAGGCGGAGCACGAGCGTCTGCGGGTCGGGGTACTCCCAACTCTCGGCCAGCCCTGGCACGGGTGCCATCTCCGGGTCGAAGTGCACCAGACGATCGAACATCGGGTAGAGGAGGTAGTGATCGAATCCGCTGGTTGCGAGGTGCGGATCGAGCCGCGACGGCGTGTTGATGTGCACGACACGCAACACGCCACCAGCCGTCGCATCCCCGGTTGCCGGCTCCTCGGCGACCGAGCTGTGGGTGCCGTCCTCCGGCGTCGTCTCGTCGGTGTCGCCGGTGCCGTCCGACGAACCATCGGGAGCCTCGGTGTTCGCTGCGGGCGACTCCGTGCTGGACGGCTCGTCGGTTGAGTCGTCGTCCGAACCGCAGCTTGCTGCTACGACAGCCACCAGGCTGATCGCAGCGATCCAGGTTCGGCGGCGGACGCCTCGGTGCTTGTGTTGGTGCTTCATGATTCCCCTCATGTCTGGTGCGTTGATCGTTGGATTGGACAGCAGTCGGCGGCTACGCACGGTCACACGGTGCGTCCCGCCACGGCGATCGAGGTCGGTGGACCGCCTCGGATCTCTTCCGCGAAGTGACACGCGACGTGGTGGCCCGGTTCGAGTTCGCGGAACAGCGGCTCTTCGGTGGCGCAGCGGTCGACCGCGTGCGGACATCGCGTGCGGAATCGACAGCCGCTGGGCGGTGCAGCCGGACTCGGGATGTCGCCGGCGATCGGCGGCGGCGCAGGCTGCCGAATGGACGATGGCACCGCTTGCGGCTGAGCCGCGATCAGCGCTCGGGTGTACGGGTGGCGCGGTCGCATGATGACTTCGTCGGCGCCGCCCAGTTCCATCAACTTGCCGAGGTACATGACGGCGACACGGTCGGCGACGTGATCCACCACGCTCAAGTCGTGCGAGATGAACAGGTACGCGAGGTCTCGCTCGCGCTTGAGACGGGCGAAGAGGTTGAGGATCTCGGCTTGGATCGAGACGTCGAGCGCCGAAACGACCTCGTCACAGACGATCATGTCGGGGTCGAGGACGAGACCGCGTGCGATGTTCACGCGCTGCTTCTGTCCTCCCGAGAGTTGATGAGGGCGGCGATCGCCGTGGGCCGGGTCGAGCCCGACCTGGGCGAGCAGCGAATGGACGACGTCGTCGTGCTCCGGTCGGCGCTTGCCATCACGAATCCGAAGCGGCTCGCGAATACTGGCTGCGACGGTCATGCGCGGGTCGAGCGCTTCGCTGGGATCTTGGAAGATGACTTGGACCCGCGACCGCGTCACGCGTTGGGCTCGGCGCGGTTGGTCCCAGACGGCCTCGCCTCCGATCAGCACGCTTCCGGACGTCGGCTTCACGAGCCCGATCACGGCGCGGCCCAAGGTCGACTTGCCGGAACCGGACTCGCCGATCAGACCGACGGTCTCGCGCCGTCCGACAGTGAGATCGACTCCGTCGACGGCGCGAATCGGAGGCTTGCCGCGCCGGCCACCGAAATGCACGGCGAGTTGGTCGAGCCGCAGGAGTTCGTCACGAGCTGCTTCGGACATGATCACCTCCGATCAGGGAGACCGGGTGCTCGTCGAGCACACCCGGCAGATCGAGTTGAGAGCTTCGATGGCAGCGAACCCGATGATGCAGCTGGCCGACAACGGGATCGAGCGACTGCGGGTGCTCGATGCAACTCGGCTGCACGTGGCCACATCTCGGGTGGAACGAGCAACCGTCCGGGAGCGAACCGGGCAGCGGGACCCTGCCGGGAATGGCGAAGAGTTCGTCTGCGTGCGATCCGATCCTCGGTACCGCCCACATCAATCCCGAGGAGTAGGGATGTCGCGGACGCTCCAACAGGTCGTCGGTGCTGCACGACTCGACGACTTGGCCGGCATACATGACGACCACGTCGCGGCACATTTCGGCGATCACGCCGATGTCGTGGCTCACGAAGAGGATCGCGGTCTCGCGTGTCAGGTTGAGGTCACGGAGGAGCGCGAGAAGTTGTGCCTGGATCGTGATGTCGACGGCCGTCGTCGGCTCGTCGGCGATGAGCAGCTCCGGCTGACAGATCAGCGCCATTGCGATCATGGCTCGCTGTCGCATCCCTCCGGAGAGTTGGTGCGGGTACTCGTCGTAACGTCGCGACGGGTCAGGGATGCCGACCGCCGTGAGCATTTCGATCCCGGCTTCCCTCGCGGCGCGTCGGCTGAACTCTCGATGCGCTCGCAACGTCTGAGAGATCTGGTAGCCGATGGTGAACACCGGATCGAGCGCCGTCATCGGCTCTTGGAAGACGATGCTGATCCGACGACCGCGCACGGACTTCATCGCAGTCAGGGGCTGGGACAGAAGATCGACGCCGTCGAGCAACACCTGTCCCTCGACGCGTGCGCCGGCCGGCAGTAGCCGCAAGATGGCGAGGGCGGTCATCGACTTGCCGCTGCCGCTCTCGCCGATCAGACCGAGCGTCGTGCCACGGTCGACCGAGAACGTGACCTCGTCGAGGATCTGCACCTCGCGGCCATCGGGTGCGGGCAAGAACACGCTCAACTCACGCACGTCGAGCAGTGGCGTTGGGCCCGCGCCGTTGCCAGAACCATCGGTGATCATGTCAGTGCCCACCTCGACCGCTCGGCTCATCGATGACGACACCGTCCGCGCGCAGCTGCTCGAACGTGGCGGCGTCGAGGTCGAAGAGTTGAGCGAGTACCGATTCACTGTGCTCGCCATAGCACGGTGAGGGCGCACTCGGCCGTAGGCGGTGCCCGTCGAAGCGCAGTGGAAGTCCCGGGTACTCGTGTGTGCCGGCTCGATCGTGATGGAGCGAGGTGAACCATTCGACCGACCGGAGGTGAGGGTCGAAGAAGAGGTCACGGCCGTTTTGAACCGGTGCGGCTCGCACCCCGACACGTTGAAGCCGGTCGGCCAGCTCGAGCTTCTGCCACGGACGGACTGCTGCCGCCACGGCAGCGTCGAGTTCTTGGCGGTGTCGGACGCGACCGGCGTGATCGCCGAATCGGGAATCGGCCAGCAGCTCGGGGGCGATCACGCCGCAGAGCGCTCGCCACGCGTCGTCGCTGTCGACGTCGATCGCCACCCACTCGTCAGTGCCTGCTGCCGCGAACGGTCCAAACGGAGCCGAATCGGCGGAGGAGTTCCCGCCGGGTCCCGGATCGCTGCCGTTGATCGCCGCATCGAGGATCAGCTCGCCGATCCAGTGCATCGCCGCCTCGCGCTGCGCCACCTCGATCCCCTGGCCACGACCGGTCAGCTCGCGCTGCAACAAGGCGACGACGACAGCAGCGGCACCGTGCAGCGCTCCGGTCGGGTCGAGATACGCACTACCGGACCCGAGCGGGCGGTCCGGGGGATAGCCGATGAGCTGCGCGATGCCGCTCATCGCCTCCATCGTCGGGCCCAGTCCGCGCAGCTCGGCAAGTTCGCCGGTCGCGCTGATCGCCGGCATCTCGACCACGATGATCCGGGGATTGATCTTCGACACCGCTTCGTAGCCGAGCCCGGCGCGGTCGAGGGCACCTGGACTCCAGTTGGCGATGATGACATCGCTCACCTCGGCGATTCGCAGCGCCATATCGAGCCCAGCCGGCTTCTTGAGGTCGAGCGCCACCGACCGCTTGTCTTGGTTCTGGGCGTTGAACCACGCATGGCGGTCGTACGGACGGTCACCTGGGTCGAGGTCGGGATAGGGGTGGCGGCCTGGGGGATCGCGCACCTCACCGCGCCACGAGTCGGGTCGCGTCGGTCCTTCGATCTTGACGATGTCGGCACCGAGCGAAGCCAGGAGCCGGGTCGCCATCGGCCCCGCCCACGCAGACGTCAGGTCGAGAACGCGCGTGCCGCGCAACGGTCGGTCACGTGCGGGCGCTGACCGCTCGGGTCGTGTGTGTCGCTCTTCGGTGAAGGCAGTGGTCGTGTCGAGTCGAGGCGCCGGGCGGTCACGACGCACACGCATCGACGTCGATCGGAACATCGGCCCGAGGGCGATGGGAACCGGTCCATCGACTTCCTGCCAGTAGCCGCGCTTGCGGAGGTGGTCCTCGCCGATCAGTTGGGGCAAGGTCAACATCGGAGCGAGCACCAACTTGCGCTTTCGGGCCTGCTCGAATACCTGTGCCGTCGACACAGCCGACGCTCGCGCGTTCAGTTCCGCGCTCGCCTCCGACCAGTTCCGGACCAGATCGGTCCACGTCGAAAAGCGAGGGTCGTCGGTGAGGTCTGGAGCACCGAACGCCTCACAGAAGTCCGCCCACTGTCCGCCCCGGACGAAGTAGACGACCCAACCGTCCGAGCATCGTGCGTGGCCCTTGGGTCGGACCTTCTCGCCCCGCGCCGGGAACGTACCGTTGTACGAGTACTGCGTCGAGAAGTTCTGCTCCATTGCGGCCGCCGCCTCGTGCACCGAGACGTCGATTCGACGGGCAGAGGCGCCCGTCGCGCGCCGCTCGATCAGCGTGGCACAGATCCCGATGAACAGATGCGCCCCCGACGCGTAGCTGGCTCGTCGGCCAGCGCCATAGAGCGGCTCGCGGTCGGCGAGTCCCGTATAGAACATCGAGCCGGACAGTGCCTGGTGAACGAGTTCGCTCCCTGCCCAACTCGCGTAGCACCCGCTCGACGAGAAGTCGGTCACGGCAGCGACAATGGCGCTGGGGACCGCGCGTTCGATCTGTGCGGCGAGTTCAGCATCCGACACGATCACCACGTCCGCCGAGCGGGCGAGGCTCAACAGCGGCTCGATGTCGGTCGCAGCACCGACGTCGAGCACGGTCGACTGCTTGCCGCCGTTCAGGTGCTCGAACAGCAGCGAGCGGGTGTCATCGCCGGTACCCGCCATCGGGCCGATGGAACGAAGTGGGGACCCACCCGCCGGTTCGGCGAGCACGACCTCGGCCCCGTGGTCGGCGAACAGGCGGCCTGCGAACTGTCCGGCGACGGAGTCGGACGCGTCGAGCACTCGAATGCCTTGCAGCGAGAGTTCACCCATGCTGACCGCCACCGAGCTGGAACAACGACTCGCTGTCGATCTGCATGATGGGGCGCTCGTTCTCGTCGACGACGAGCAGGTCGGAGACGAGGTAGTGGTTGCCCTTGTGCTCCCAGACCTTTGCGATCCGGCCGCGCCCGACGAGCTTGGCGCCGATCGAGGCGGTGGCGAGAAAGCGACTCCGAACACCGACGTGGATCCGGGGTCCGAAGTTGAACCGTCGCCCGACGATGTACGCCGAGACTCGAGCGATCACGACCGGATGCAGGATCTGGCGGTAGAGCGGGTCGTCGTCGCCGAGCTTCTCGAGGAACTCGGCGACCGAGGCTTCGTCGGTGTCGAGCTCCCACTCCTTCAGGTCGGGGAGCTGGCCCAGCAGCGCTGGTGTCCCGTCCTGGAGCGGGGCTCCGTCGAATGGGATCGACTTGTACGCCGACACGTCGATCTCGCGATCGTCCCGGTAGCGGAGCGCGCTGCCGCGCACGCACTCGACGCCGTCAGCGTTGAGGATCCGCAACGACATGTGGCCCTCGTCGCCGTCGATCGGCTCCACCTGGAGCGTGAGTTGGTCACCGTCGTACACCGGCTGACGGAATCGAACATCCAGCTGACCCTCGGCGAGCCACTCGGGCCCGTACTGGTCGACCAACGGCCGGGACAGGTATCCGAACAGCGTGAGGCCCGGAACGATGCCGCCTTGGAACCCGAAACGACGCGCTTCTTCGGTGTGGATCACGTTGGGTGAGTCCGGCGCAGTGTTCCGGGCCACGAGCATCAAGTCGGTCATGGAGTGTCAGGTCCTTCGTGTCGTCTGGTGTCGTCACCGGGCGGCACGGGCACGACCGAAAGGATCCTGAATTGCGTCCCCCCGGCGTTATCGCTCCCCCGGCTGATGTTCCGACAAGTATCCTGAATAGGCGAGGAGGTGTCAAGTCGGAGGAAAAGTTTCGCAGCATCGCGCCCGGCAAGACTGAGAGATACTGCTGTTTAGCTGGTCTAATAGGCCAAATACGCCAGATCATTCTGCAGAGCTGACTAGTCGAATAGGGCCCTTGATAAGCCGGATGACGTTCAGCGGGGAGAATTCCGACAACCCAGATATCAGCATCGACTAGGATCCTCAACGGACCGGCCTGCGCGCCATCGTTCGACGACGACGTCGTCGCACCACTTCAGGTGACGGGCAGGGGGTGGAGGGAGAACGTGGTGGTGTCAACGACGGACAAGTACGCGGCGACGCTCGCACATCGCATCGAGAATCTCATCATCGAGCGCGGTTGGCCGGTCGGCGAGCTTCTCGGATCAGAAGCCGACCTCATCGAGCGCTACGACGTGAGTCGCGGTGTTCTCCGGGAAGCCATTCGGCTGCTCGAGCACAAGCAGGTCGTTCGGATGAAGTCGGGACCGGGCGGCGGCTTGATCGTGGCAGCACCCGCTGCGTCCGCTGTCGCCGAGAACATCTCGAACTACTTCACGCTGTCGTCGATCGACCACGAAGAGGTGATCGAGGCTCGGCGGCTGCTCGCCGCGGACGGGCTGACCCTGGCTGCGGAACGACTCAGCGAGCGGGGTATCGAGCGTCTGCGTCGAGCGGCCGAGAGTCCCGACCCGACCGAGCTCCACCAGTCGATCGGCGTGCTCACGAGAAATCCTGCGTTGGCGATCCTGCTCGACAGCCTGACACTCGCGACGCCGGTACCGTCGTGGAAGCAGCACAAGACCGACAAGGTTCGATCGTGCCACCGTGCCCTCGTCGACGCGATCACGACAGGCGATCTCGCAGTCGCTCATCAACTGCTGCGGACGCTGCTGGATGACGAAGCGGCCGAAGTGCGCGACGGTGGCCCTGAGGTCACAGATGCTCATCACCGCACCAAGAAGCTGCCAGAGCAACTCGCGCACCGCATTGCGAACGACATCGAGGAGTCCGGCGCACAGCCCGGCGACGTCCTTGGGTCAGAGCCCGAGTTTCTGGAGCGGTATGCAGTCAGCCGCTCCGTCTTTCGCCAAGCCGTCCGGATCCTCGAGTACAGCAACCTGGTCCACATGCGACAGGGCTCCGGTGGGGGCGTCACGATCGGAACGGGTGAACCTGGACGCGTGATCGACGGTGCCGTCACCTTTCTCGACTTCATGGAGATCGCTCCCCACCACTTGAGCGAGGCGCGACGATCGCTCGAACTGAGCGCGCTCAAGCTCACGATGGGCCGAATCGACGACGACGCTCGCGATCGGTTGACGAACGAACTCAAGCTCGAAGCGTCGGTCGACCGAAGTCAGGTTCACACACACGGCCCGGACTTCCACTTGTTGCTCGCCGAACTCTCGAAGAACCGACCGATGATCTTCTTCACCCGCGTGCTGACACGGCTGCAGACGCTTCGAATCGGCGGTCGTCAACGCAGCGACGAGGAACGCCAGCACATCGGCACGAGCATCGTCGACGCACATGTGCGGCTGGCGCAAGCCGTCCTCGACGGCGACGAGGGCCTGGCCCGCCACCGTCTCCGGCGACATCTCGATGCGATGGTCGAGAACGTCGCCGCGCGTCGAGTGGTCGACCCGACCAACCAGTAGCCAGCTCCCGCCGACCGGTCACGCCGTTGGGCCGGCCGCGAACGCTGACCATCGGCGGTGGTCGATCTTGCCGTTCGGTGCCCGCTCGAGATCGGGGACTGCCATTACTCGGCGGGGTGCCTTGAAGTGGGCGAGATGCTGCTTCACATGGTGAATGAGGACCGGCTCGAGGTCGTCGACGGTTCCGTTCGCTTGCACGATGGCAGTGACGACCTGACCGAAGCGTTCGTCCGGCGCACCTACGACGACGGCATCGGCGACCGCCGGATGTGCCTTCAGCACCTCCTCGACCTCCTCCGGGAAGACCTTCTCTCCAGCAGTGTTGATACAGCTCGAACCGCGTCCGAGCAGCCGAATGGACCCGTCGGCATCGACCTCGGCGAAGTCCCCCGGGACCGAGTAGCGAACACCGTTGATGATCGGAAAGGTGGACGCAGATTTCTCGGGGTCGCCGTAGTAGCCGACGGGTCCGGGGCCGCTGATTGCCACCCGTCCGACACGACCAGAACCGGGCTCGACCAGATCGCCGTCGTCGTCGATGACCACCGCGCGGTCGCTCAGAACGAATCGCGCCGTCGCCGCCGGGCGGTCGCTCGTCGCCACCGAACTGCCCATGCCGATCGCCTCGCTCGAGCCGTACGTGTCGACCAGCATCAGGGACGGATTGTGCCGGAGCAGCGCCTCTTTCGTCTCGCTCGACCACATCACTCCGGAACTGATCAGCACCCTGAGTGCAGAGATGTCCCACCGGGTCGGCTCATCGTCGAGCGCATGAACGATCGGCTTGGCGAAGGCATCCCCGACGATGAACGCACCCTTCACCGACTCGCGTTCGATCGTGTCGAGCAACTCGACGACATCGAAGCGGGCTGATGTCAAGGTCACGAGAGATCCGCCCAGGTTCATGGTGTTCAGGCTGTTGAACAACCCGGTCCCGTGCATCAGAGGGCACGCGACGAGACTCCTCGGGCCCGGCCGAGGCACCCTCGCCTGTACCACAGCAGCACGGGCGCGATCATCGAGGTTGCCCTCCAGCGGAAGCGGCGACCGGTTGGAACGATCGACGACGGCAATCAGGTCGCTCTGCCGCCACATCACCCCCTTCGGCCGACCGGTCGTGCCTCCGGTGTAGAGCAGGACGAGGTCGTCGCCGGTTCGTTGGGCGGCGGCTCGTTGTCGACCCTTCCCATGGGCGCCGATGATGTCGGTGTAGTCGTCCGCCCACGGTGGGCAATCGGCTGGAGTGTCGTCTGGGACCCAGATCCACTTCCGCACATGCGGAACCCGCTCGCGGATGCGGTCGACGGCGTCGGTGAACGCTGCATGGAAGAGGACCGTCGTCGCCGCAGAGTCGGACCACACGTGAACGAGCTCGTCGTCGACGTACCGATAGTTGGTGTTCACATGGACGAGTGAGGCTTTCGAGCACGCCGCGAACGCGACGATGTACTCCGGCGCGTTGTGGAGGTAGAAGGCGACTCGATCCTGGCGAGCCGCGCCACTCGTGACCAGAAAGCTCGCCAGCGCATCGGCGTGTTGATCGAGATCGTGCCACGAGAGGCGCCGATCACCGTGGATCAGTGCCGGCGCGTCGGGCTGCAGCTCGGCGATCGACTCCCAGATGTCGGCGAATGTCCACGCGATCATCCGGCCACGCTCCTACGTCCGGCGGAGCCCCGGAGCCCCTGCGCCACGCTGATCAGCTCGTCGCCGATTCGCTCCTGCATGGTGGCGGTCACGGTCGACTTGATCAGGCTGACACCGATGCCGACCGGGATCTCATCGGCGGCGACGTCGAGGGCAACCCCGAGCCCCAGCATTCCCAACGCCGTGCCTTCGTCATCGACGGCGAAACCACGAGCGCGAATCGCCGCCAGCTCGTCGATCAGTTCATCGATCGAGCCGATCGAGCGGGAAGTGAGCCGTTGAAAGCCCGGCGCGCGGGAGTAGCGATTCCGAATCTCATCGGTCGACAACCTGCTGAGGAGGGCGAGGCCACTCGCGGAACAGTGGGCGGGGATGCGCTCGCCGACATGGAAGGTCAGTCCGCCCGGTCGGGTTCCGGGGCGACGGGCCAGGTAGATCGCCGTCGCACCATCGAGCGTCGACAGCACGAGCGTGTTTTCCGCGAGCGTCCCGTCTCCGAGCGGCACCGCCTTGAACTCGCTCACGATGTCAGATTGGTCGAGGTAGCGGCGGCCGAGTGCCACCACCGCGGGCCCGAGGCGGTACCCACCGACGTCGGAACGTGCGAGCAGTTCGGCGTCCACGAGGGCGGCGCAGATGTTGAGCGCGGTGCTCCGGGCGATGCCGAGCGATCGCGAGAGTTCGGACAATGCCACCGCGCCATCTGCAGCTCCGACGGCCTGGAGTATCTGTGCAGCTCGCAGCACCGAGGGCACCGAGCGCCCGGAGGTGGATGAGGCCGTGCTCATCGCCCGCACTCCGTGCATTCACATTTGTGGACACCATTCATGATTGTGAAC
Source organism: Acidimicrobiaceae bacterium (assembly GCA_002698945.1). Lineage (GTDB taxonomy): Bacteria > Actinomycetota > Acidimicrobiia > Acidimicrobiales > Ilumatobacteraceae > Ilumatobacter. Next base: position 1,673 of record NZZV01000181.1, on the reverse strand, counting down.
GTATCGAATCGGCGGGGACGGCCCCAAATCCGCCTGGCACAAGTTGTGCCATTGGAAACTATTTCCTATGGTAACGAATGTGAACACACCGAGAGACGCGGACGGCGACGTCGACCTCACCGATCGCGACGACGTCGATCGACTTCGGGTGGTCGTCCTCCGACTCGCCCGTCGGATCCGTCACCACTCGCCCGGCACGATCACCCCGAGCCAACGGTTCGCGCTCGCCACGATCGTCCGACACGGCCGCCTCACCGTCGGTCAGATCGCCGACCTGGAGCACATCCAGCCGCCGGCTGCGAGCAAGATCGTGTCCGCGCTCGAGTCCGAGGGATTCGTCACCCGAAGCGTGTCAGCCGCCGACCGACGATGCACCCACATCGTCGCCACCGATGCCGGACGCGCGTATCTCGACCGTGCGCGGGCAGCCGGTCGCAGTTGGATGAGCGATCAGCTCACCCAGCTCGACCCCGACGACGTCGAATCGATCGGCAGTGCGCTCCCGGCGCTCGAACGCTTGCTCGAAGTCGACGGGTGAACGTGGGACTGTCGGCACTCCTCGGCCGCACATTCGCCGCGCTCAGAGTGCGCAACTATCGGCTGTACTTCGCGAGCCAGATCGTGTCGTTCAGCGGCAACTGGATGCAGTCGATCGCGCTCGCCTGGCTCGTCCTGCAGCTCACCGGCAGCGGTGCCGCACTGGGCACCGTCCTCGCGATGCAGTTCCTTCCCACCTTGCTGCTCGCGCCGTACGGCGGCCTGATCGCCGACCGGTTCGAGAAGCGCAAGCTCATCATCGGCACCCAGTCGGTCGCCGGCGTGCTCGCGCTCGTGCTCGGCATCATCACCCTGACCGGTGTCGTCGAACTGTGGATGGTCTACGTTCTCGCCGCCGGTTTCGGCTCGGTGACCGCGCTCGACAATCCGAGCCGGCAGACCTTCGTCATGGAGATGGTCGGCCCGGCAGGCGTCAGCAACGCCGTCACGCTCAACAGCGTCGTCATCAACGCGGCGCGAGCGATCGGACCCGCCGTCGGCGGCGTGATCATCGCGACATGGGGTGTTGGCGAGTGCTTCATCTTCAACGCGATCAGCTACCTCGCCGTGATCGTTGCCATGTGCTTCATTCGGCCCGGCGAACTCTTCGCTGCGTCTCGCAGTGTGCGCGCACCCGGTCAGTTGCGGGAAGGATTCCGGTACGTGCGCGAGACGCCAGTGCTCCGCACGACGCTGCTGATGTTGGCGGTCATCGGCATGCTGACCTACGAGTTCCCGACGACGCTCCCGATGATGTCCGACTTCGCGTTCCAGTCGGGCGCGAGCGGTCTGGCGCTGATGACGACGGTCATGGGCATCGGAGCCGTCGTCGGCGGCCTCATCGTCGCGGCGAGTCCGCCGCCCTCGCCGAGGCGATTGACGACGGTGGCCCCCGCGTTCGGCGCAGCCGTACTCCTTGCGGCTGCCATGCCGACCATCGAACTGTTCTGTCTGATGATGCCTCTGGTCGGCGCTCTGAGCGTGGCGACGATTGCGACGTCGAACTCGACGCTGCAACTCAACTCCGAACCACATCTGCGCGGTCGGGTGATGTCGCTGTTCTCGATGGCGTTGTTGGGTTCGACACCGATCGGTGGGCCACTCGTCGGGTGGATCGGCGACCACGCCGGCCCGAG
>NZZV01000180.1 GCA_002698945.1 Acidimicrobiaceae bacterium | reverse complement strand
GGTGTTCGTCGTCGCCGCCGCTATTCGAGCCGTGCTCGACGTGCTCGGCGCGACCTCGCCGGGACCGGGATCGACCGAATCCAGCACGGATCCGATCTGACCGGCGCGGTCGCAGGCCCGGGACGACCGTCTGCTGGCGCGATTCCGACGTTGAAGGTCAGTTTCGCTCCAGCAGTCCAGACGACCGCCCAGACCGTCGCCTCGGCAGACCCGACTGGCCAGCGGGCCCGACGGCCAGTCGGTAACAATGGTGGGCATGTCGGTGCCTCCGGATCTCGTGTTGTTGCGACGTGCGAGGGACCGGATGGACCGCGAGTCCGCTCAGCCCCTCGACGTCGCGGCGATCGCTCGCGACGTGGGCATGTCTGCCGGTCATTTCAGCCGTCGGTTTCGCGAAGCGTATGGCGAGCCGCCGTACAGCTACCTGATGACCCGACGCATCGAGCGGGCGATGGCACTCCTGCGTCGCGGCGAGTTGTCGGTGACCGAGGTGTGCTTCGCGGTCGGGTTCTCGTCACTGGGCACGTTCAGCACCCGCTTTGCCGAGCTGATCGGCGTACCGCCGACGGCGTACCGCGACCAGCATCACGAGCCGTTCGAGGCCGTGGCGCCATGCGTCGCCAAGCGTGTGAGTAAGCCGGTCAGGAATCGAGAAGCACTGCCCAGCCGGCGTGCGTAGCGTTGATCGTCATGGAGATCACGATTCACCAGAGCTTCCTACCTCACCTCGACCCGGACGCGTCGCTGGAGTTCTACACCGGCGTCCTCGGTTTCGAGGTCCGACTCGATGTCGGTGCCGGCGACATGCGGTTCATCACCGTTGGACCACCCAATCAGCCCGACACGGCAATCGTGCTGCAGCCACCCACACCTGATCCGTCGATCAGCGACGCCGAACGCCAGATGATCCTGGAAATGATGGCGAAGGGCACGTACGCCGGCGTCAATCTCGCGACCCACGATCTCGATGCCGTCTTCGCGAACATCGAAGCAGCCGGCGCGGACATCGTGCAAGAACCGCTCGACCAGGACTACGGCTTGCGCGACTGCGCTGTTCGTGACCCGGCCGGGAACCTGATCCGTATCCAACAACGCCCCTGACCCTGCACGCCACCGAACCAGGAGGAACGACCACATGCCGATGGAGAAGATGCCGGACGGGACGGTGCTGTTGACCGGCGGCAACCCGCAGATCGCCAAGGGCGACGGCCGCGACCCGGTCCGGGCGTACCTCGATGCCATGCCGGGCTGGAAAGGTGAGATCGGCCGACATCTCGATGCGCTGATCCTCGACGAGGTGCCCGAGGTGACCCAGGCGGTTCGATGGAACTCGCCGTTCTACGGCATCGAGGACAACGGCTGGTTCTTGAGCATGCACTGCATGAGCAAGTACGTGAAGGTCACGTGGCTCAATGGTGGTGATCTCGACCCGCCGCCACCGGAGGGTTCGAAGTACCCGGCAGTCCGGTACTCGAACATCCACGAGCATGACGAGATCGACGACGATCAGGTTCGCACGTGGATCCGCCAAGCGGCCGAGCTGCCGGGCGACGAGACGTTCTGACGGAGACGACGACCTGCCCAGCCGCCTGGGAAACGGTCAGGAAGTGAGGGCTTCGTCGATGGCGGCGTCGAGATCGTCGACGTCCATCTGGCCGAGCCGGCGTTCGGTGACCGTGCCGTCGGCATCGATGACGATCGTGATGGGCATCGCCGTGGTGTCGAGTTCGGTGATCACGTAGCCCTCGGAGTCGGCGAACTGGTCGTAGGTCGCGCCGACCTCCGCGAGGTACTCGGCGGCCACGTCGGAGTCCTCGCCGACGTTGATGCCGACGAAGCGGACCTCGTCGCCGCGAGCCTGGTGCACCTCCTCGAACGCCGGGATCTCCCGACGGCACGGAACGCACCACGTCGCCCACAGATTGATGACGGCGGGGCCCTCGAGGTCGGCGAGGCTCGTCGTCTCGGTGCCGTCGAGCGAGACGATCTCGACGTCGGGCAACGAGGACTCGTCACCGCCGCTCGAACAGCCGACGCCGACGACGGCGAGGCATGCGGCCATGGCCGCCGCTGCCCTCGTCGCGCGCCGTGTGATCACGATCCGGGGGCGGTCTCCGCGACCGTGACGGTCAGGGTGACGTCGTCCGCGTTCTCGAAGTCGAGCGTGAGGTCGAACTCGTCACCGCTCGCGAGCGGCTGGACGAGGTCGAGCAGCATGACGTGGTAACCGCCCGGCTCGAGCGAGACGGCGTCGCCGGCGGGCAGCGGCAGGCCATCCGCCATCTCCTGCATGACCATCGCGCCCATGTCCATCTCGCCGTCGCTCATGTCGCCCGTGTCGTCCATCGACTCGTCGTCGCTCATGTCGTCCATCGACTCGTCCTCGTCGGCGGGGACGACCTCGTGGATCTGGGCATCGCCGGCGACGTCGGACGACACGGTGGCACCGATCAGCACGTCGTCGTCGGCCGCGGTGATGTCGAAATATGCCGCTCCGACCGTGACGCCGTCGGGAGACTCGCGGGCCCACGCTCCGTCGATCTGGATCGCGGTCTGCGGGGAGGTGTCGGCGCTGGTCTCGGACTCGTCGTCGCCGCCACACGCGGCGAGGACGAGCGCGGCGACGGACAGGAGGGTCAGTTCACGCTTCATACGCTCATCTGGTCGTCGCAGCCGGTCGAACAGTTCCCGAGAATCGCAGCGATCCCCTCAGCGATTCCCTCAGCGATTCCCTCAGCGATTCCAGGGGGCGACGGGCGACACGGCGCCGTCGCCACCGGTGAGCACCTCGACACCGTCGTCGGTGACGAGGCACGTGTGCTCGAACTGCGCCGTGCGCTTGCCGTCGGCGGTGACGGCCGTCCAGTCGTCGTCCCACATCTTGTGCTGCCACGTCCCGAGGGTGATCATCGGTTCGACGGTGAACGTCATGCCGGGCCGCATGATCATCGAGTTGCGGGAGTCGAAGTAGTGCAGCACCTGGATGTCGGTGTGGAACTGCTCGCCGATGCCGTGACCGATGAACGCCTTGACGACGCCGAGCTTGTGCGCCTTGGCATGATCTTCGATCGCACGACCGATGTCACTGATCGGACGGCCCGGCACGATCGCCTCGATGCCCTTCCAGGTGGCCTCTTCGGTGATGCGGACGAGTTCGCGGCTCTGCGGATCGACGTCGCCCATGAAGAACGTGGCGTTGGTGTCGCCGTGCACGCCACCGAGGTAGGCGGTGACGTCGAGGTTCATGATGTCGCCGTCCTCGATCACCCGCGAGTCGGGGATGCCGTGGCAGATGACCTCGTTCGCCGAGCTGCACAGGCTCTTCGGGAAGTGGTTGTAGTTGAGCGTGCTCGGGTAGGCGCCGCGCTCGATGTAGAGCTGATGGGCGTACGCGTCGACCTCGTCGGTCGTCATGCCGACCTGCATGTACTCGCCGGTCAGACGCAGGATCTCGGCGGCCACCTTGCCGGCGTGCCGCATGCGCTCGATGACGTCGGGCGACTTGATGCGGGGTTCGTCCCAGTAGACGGGCTCGCCGGTCTCGGCCCAGTTGGGGCGTTCGATGTGGTCGGGGACGGTGCGCATCGGCGACACCTCGCCGGGCAGCACGCGCCCCTCGGTCTTCTTGTGGCAACGCTTGTACTTGCGGCCGCTCCCGCACCAGCACGGCTCGTTCGCCAGCGGGAGCACGGACGGAGGTTGGACTGCGGCACGCATGGTGCCGACCAGTCTACGGGCCGACCGGCCACCCCCGACCGGGACCGCCGGACCGGGTGTCAGGCCGGGTCGGGCACCTGCTCTGCGGTCGGACGGGGCGCTCTCGGGACCAGGAACCAGACGCGACCGCCGGGGCAGTCGTCGATTCCGATCCGGCCGTCGTGGGCCTCGACGATGCCGCGGGCGATGGCGAGGCCCAGGCCCGCCGTTCCGGTGCGAAGGTCCCGAGCTTCGTCACCTCGGGTGAACGCCTCGAACGCCACGTCGCGCACGTTGGGAGCGAAGCCGGGCCCGGCGTCGGCGACGTCGACGCGCACGTCGGCGCCCTCGCTGCGGATCGCCACGACGACGGCGGCGCCCTCGGGACTGTGCCGGATGGCGTTCTCGACCAGGTTGCGCAGCACTCGGGCGAGCTGAGCCGGTGCTCCCTCGACCGGCGCTGCCTCGGACGCATCGAGCCGCAACGTGACGCCGGCGCGGGTGGCGAGCGGCCGCATCGACTCGACCGCCTCGTCGGCGAGCTCGGCCAGGTCGAGTCGGGTTCGGCGGAGTTCGAGGGTGCCGCTGGTGAGGCGCGTGTGCAGTCCCAGGTCGTCGACCAGGACGGCGAGCGCCTCCACCTGGTGCTCCATCCCCTTCAGGTAGGCGTCGGGGTCGTCGGCGAGCCCGTCGCGGATCGCCTCGACCGAGGCCCGCAGCGCGGCGAGTGGAGTGCGCAGGTCGTGCGAGATCGACGAGAGCATCAGCGAGCGTTCCTTCTCGACGGCACCGAGGCGCTCGGTCATGCGGTCGAACTCGTGGGCGGCGTCGCCGAGTTCGTCGTTGCGGCGCACGCCGGTGCGACTGCTCAGATCGCCGGCGGCGACTCGACGCGCCGCCTCGCTCAGCCGGTGTGCGTCGCGGGCGATCGGGGCCGACAGGAGCCAGGCGGCCAGCGCGGCGGCGATCGCGGCCGGCAACATGATCCACAACAGCGTGCCCAGATCCTGGTCGCTGATGAACATCTGCTGGGCGGCGATCAGGATCATGATCACCGCGACCGCGAGCACGCCCATCGACGCCCACATGAAGCGTCGACCGAGCCGGTTCAGTCTCCAGCGGTTGCGGGTCGTAGCGGTCATGGCTCGAACCGGTAGCCGACGCCCCAGACGGTCGTGATCCAGCGCGGGTTCTCCGGGTCGGTTTCGATCTTGTTCCGGATGCGACGGACGTGCACGGTCACGGTCGCCGGGTCTTGCCAGTCGGGCGACGACTGCCACACGTCGCGCAGCAGATCGGCGCGGGAGAACACCTCACGCGGCGACGTCGCGAGGTGGGCGAGGACGTCGAACTCTTTCGGGGTGAACTCGACCGGTGCACCGTCGAGGGTGACCTCCCGAGCGCGCTGATCGATGACGAGCGGACCGAAATCCAGCCGAGCCGTCTCGACCGAAAGCTTCGGTGCCGCCCGGCGCAGCACCCCGTTGACCCGCGCCGCGAGTTCGCGCGGCGAGAACGGTTTGACGACGTAGTCGTCGGCGCCCAGTTCGAGACCGGCGACGCGATCGCTCTCCTCGGCCCGCGCCGTCAACATGATGACGGGCATGTCGCCCATCTGGCGGATACGCCGGAGGATGTCGAGCCCGTTGACGCCCGGCAGCATCATGTCGAGCACGACGAGGTCGAAGCGCTCGCGCTGCACGAGGTCGATCGCGGTCGAACCGTCGGCCGCCTCGGTGACCTCATGACCATCTCGCCGCAGGTATGTCGCCACCACCTCGCGCACCGTCGGTTCGTCGTCGACGACGAGGACGGCGGTGCCGGCGCTGCCGGACGGAGACGCACCCATGTGCAGGAGCTTGTCCGACGGCGGGGCCCCGGGCAACCCGGGGTCCCGCAGTTTCGGAAACGTTCCGCGTGGGGTTGGCCGGTCAGGGCGCGAGCCGGGTGCGGTGCCAGCTGCCGTCGGTGAGGCGGTAGCGAACCCGGTCGTGGAGGCGGCTGGCACGACCCTGCCAGAACTCCCACTCGTCGGGGACCAAGCGCCAGCCGCCCCAGTGCGGCGGTCGAGGCACAGGTTCGTCGTCGTCGAACCGGGCGGTCTGCTCGGCGACGAGCGCGTCGAGGTCGGCGCGGCCGCCGATCGGGCGGGATTGGGGGGACGCCCAGGCACCGATCTGGCTGCCGCGCGGCCGGGTCTCGAAGTAGGCGTCGCTCTCAGCGTCGTCGACCCGGACGACCGAACCTCGGACGCGCACCTGGCGGTGCAGTTCGAGCCAGCCGAACGTCGCCGCGGCGACGGGGTTCGCCTCGAGTTGACGGCTCTTGGCCGATGTGTAGTTCGTGTAGAACGTGAGTCCGCGGTCGTCGGCACCGCGCACGAGGACGATGCGGGCGTCCGGGACGCCGTTCGGATCGACCGTGGCGAGTGACATCGCGTTCGGCTCGATCAGCCCCGACTCGAGTGCGTCGAAGTGCCAGCGGCGCCACTGTTGCACCGGATCGGGGTCGACGTCGGCGACGTCGAGGCCGTCGGTCTCGTACTGGATCCGACGGTCTCGAATCGGGTCGCCGGCCACGTCGTCCAACTCAGGCCGCCACGATCGTCTCGATGCCGCGCATGTACGGGCGAAGCGCCTCGGGGACCGTGACCGAGCCGTCGGCGTTGCGGTAGTTCTCGACGATCGCCGCCCACACACGCGGCACGGCGAGGGCGGAACCGTTGAGGGTGTGGACGAACTCGGTGCCCTTCTGCGGCTGACCGGTCTCGTCGAGTGGACGGTAGCGGATGTTCGCACGGCGGGCCTGATAGTCGCTGAACCAGCTCACCGACGACACCTCGAGCCACGCGTCGGCGCCGGGCGCGTAGACCTCGATGTCGAAGCTGCGGTGGTGGCTCTGGCCCATGTCACCGGTGCAGATCTCGATGATGCGATACGGCAGGCCGAGCCCGCTCACGAGCGATTCGGCACGTGCGACCATGTCGTCGAGCAACGCCGGGGCTTGCTCGGGCGTCGACAGGGCAAGGATCTCGACCTTGTCGAACTCGTGGGAGCGGAGCATGCCCCGCGTGTCTCGGCCCGCCGAACCGGCCTCACGCCGATAGCACGGCGTGTAGGCCATGAACCGATACGGCAGGTCGGTCCGGTCGAGGATCTCGTCGGCATAGATCGACGTGAGCGGGACCTCCGCGGTCGGGATGCACCACAGGTCGTCGCGCTCGATCGCGAACGCGTCGTCGGCGAACTTCGGGAGCTGGCCGGTGGCGGTGAGGGTCGCGGACGACACCAGCGTCGGCGGACGGATCTCCTCGTGTGCGTCGGCGTTGCGATCGAGCGCGAACTGACACAGCGCGCGGGCGAGCGTCGCTCCGGCGCCGCGCTGCATGGTCCACATCGACTGGGCGATCTTGGTCGCCCGTTCGTTGTCGAGGATGCCGAGGTCGGTGGCGGTTTCCCAGTGCGGGACGCGTTGATGCTCGGCGAACGTGTCGGGGACGAACGGACCTTTCACGACCGGGTTGTCGGCGTCGCCGGCACCGTCGGGTGCACCCCCGTACGGCAGGTTCGGGATGACGAGCAACTCGTCGCGGAGTCGCTCGGCGACCTCGTCATGCTCGGCGTCGAGTTGTTGCTCGCGCGTCCCGAGCTCGCGGCTCTCGGTCTGGAGGGCCTCGGCTTCGTCGATCTTGCCGTCGCGGCGGAGCATGCCGACGTCTTTGGACAACGCCTTCACTCGCGCCCGGGTGGCGTCGCGCTCGGCGATGATCTCACGGATACGGATGTCGAGCCGACGAGCCCGTTCGAGCGACTCGAGCACGGACGGGTCGCCGCGGCGCGCGAGCGCATCGCGAGTGGCGTCGTAGTCGTTGCGGAGGAGCCGTACGTCGATCACGTCAGTGCAGGCTAGACCCGCGCCGTGCCGGCTCGGCCATGTGAACCGACGAGCCGGCAGTCGGCCAGCTCGGCGTCGGTCAGGCGGTGAAGAACTCGAAGGTCAGCAAGGCGGCGATGTAGACACCGACCGCCAAGAACAGCCCCATGTAGAACAGGATGCTGAACCATCGGTTGTCGAACTTCAGGTGCATGAAGTACAGGACGACCGAGAAGAACTTGACGAACATCAAGAGCAGGAGCAGCGGCAGGAACAGCGCGCCGAGATCGTCGACCATGTAGCTGAGTGCGACCTCGATGGCGGTCACGATCGCCAGGCCGATCGCGAGGTAGACGAACTGCAGATCGGACCAGTGACCGTCGTCGTGGTCGTGAGAGATCACGGCCTCTTCGTGGTCGACCGCTTCCTTGACCGCCTCGTTCGGCTGGTCGTAGTGCCCGTCGCCCAGTGTGGTGGTTTCGGTGATGTCAGACATTGCGCTCTCGATCAGGCCGGGATCAGGTAGACGAGGGTGAAGATCAGGATCCACACGATGTCGACGAAGTGCCAGTACAGGCCGACGAGTTCGACGACCTCGGCTTTGTCGCCCGGGATCCGGTTGCGGATGATCATGCCCACCACCGCCAGCAGCATGATGACGCCGACGGTGACGTGCACGCCGTGGAACCCGGTGAGCGTGTAGAAGCTGGAGGAGAACAGGCTGGTCGTGTAGCCGAGGCCCTCACGGTAGAACACCGTGAACTCGTAGACCTGTCCGGCGACGAACAGCGAGCCGAGCAGCGCGGTGACGCTGAGCCATACGTTCGTGGTGCGATCGTCGCGACGCTTCGCCGCCGTGACCGCCAGCACCATCGTGAGCGACGACATCAGCAACACGAAGCTCGACGCCGAGGTGAACGGGATGTCCCACACCTGGTCGGGGCCGAGGTTCGCCGTGTGGCGACCGCGGTAGAGCATGTAGGTCGAGATGAGGCCACCGAACAGGAGGCATTCCGACCCGAGGAAGAGCCACATCGCCAGCTTGTTGTTCGACAGGCCGGTCGAGGTGTAATGGCCGCCGTGATCGGCGTGGTGGTCGTCGTGACCGGCGGCCGCGTGCACTGCGGTATCAGCCATGGGTGGGGAGCTCCAGGTCGGTGCCGCCATCGCTCGGCGGGTCGTAGTCGGAATCGGGGGCGGTGGCCGGTTCGAGCGCCCAGCCGAACATCGCCAGCAGGACGATGATGCCGCCGACCGCGATCAGCAAGATGTTGTAGATGACGCCGTAGGCCATGATCGGGAGCGCAAACGCCAGGATGATCGGCCAGTACGACGGCGAGGGCAGGTGGACGTCGTCGTCCGCGTTGGCCTCCTCGATCGCGAGGACCTCCTCGGCGGTCGCGACGGGTTCGTACCCGGCGTGGTCGTCGCCACGGTCCTCGTACTTGCGGTGGAAGAACTCGTCGAGGTGACTCACGACCGGCGTCCGGTCGAAGTTGATCTCCTTCGGCGGGTTCGTCGTCATCCACTCGAGCGAGCGAGCGTCCCAGGGGTCGAGCGGGGCCGGCGGCGCCTTGTGACGACCGAAGTGGGTGCGCCAGACGTTGTAGAAGAAGATGAGCACGCCGAAGCCCAGAACGAACGCACCGATCGACGAGATCAGGTTCCAGAAACCGAGGTTGAAGAACCCCTCACCGGCTCGCGCCTCGGTCCAGACGTACATGCGACGAGGCTGACCCTGGAGTCCGATGATGTGCATGGGCCCGAACGCCATGTTCAAGCCGATGACCATCAGCCAGAAGTTCCACTTGCCGAGCGTCTCGGAGAGCATGCGCCCGAAGATCTTCGGCCACCAGTAGTAGAGACCGGCGAAGATACCGAGAACCGCTCCACCGAACAGGACGTAGTGGAAGTGAGCGACGATGTAGTACGTGTCGGTCTGTTGAGTGTCGGACGGTGCGACGGCATGGGTGACACCCGAGAGGCCTCCGATCGTGAACTGCACGATCAGCCCGATCGCGAACAGCATCGCCGTCGAGAACACGAGCTTGCCGCCCCACATCGTCATCGTCCAGTTGACGATCTTCACGCCCGTCGGAATCGCGATCGCCATCGTGGCCACCGAGAACACGGCGACCGAGATCGGGCCGAGTCCGGAGGCGAACATGTGGTGAGCCCACACACCCCAGCCGACGAACCCGATGGCCGCACCCGAGAACACGACGAGCGGATACCCGAACAGGGGCTTCTTCGAAAAGACGGGCAGCACTTCGGAGACGATGCCGAAACTCGGCAGGATGAGGATGTACACCTCCGGGTGGCCGAAGATCCAGAACAGGTGCTGCCACAGCAGCGGGTCTGCGCCGGCTTCGACCGTGAAGAACGTCGCGTCGAACGACCGCTGGAACATGAGCAGGAACAACGCCACCGTGATCACCGGAATCGCGAACACGAGGAGGAACTGCACGACGAACGCCATCCAGGTGAAGATCGGCATCTTCATGAAGGTCATGCCCGGCGCACGCATGTTGATGACCGTCACGATCAGGTTGATCGCACCGGTCAGTGACGCGACACCGGTGATCTGGATGCCGAGACCCCAGAAGTCGATGCCGTTCGTCGGCGAGAACGGCACCGACGAGTTCGGGGCGTACATGAACCAGCCGCCGTCGGCGGCACCGCCGAGGAGCCACGACGTGTTGATGAAGATCGCGCCGAACAGGAAACACCAGAAGCTGAACGCGTTGATGCGCGGGAACGCGACGTCGCGGGCGCCGATCTGGAGCGGGATGAGGTAGTTGGCGAACGCCGCCGCCATCGGCATCACGAAGAGGAACACCATGGTCGTGGCGTGCATCGTGAACATCTGGTTGTACATGTCGGCGGACAAGATCGTGCCATTCGGGCCGGCGAGCTGGGCACGGATCAGGAGCGCCTCGAGACCGCCGACGAGGAAGAAGAACAGCGCGGTGACGCCATACATGATGCCGATCTTCTTGTGGTCGATCGTGAAGAGCCACGACTTCCACCCGGTGGAGTGGACGGGGCGTCGGAAGGCTCCGTAGGTGGCTTCGGGCGTCGCTACTGCCGGCGTGAGGTCGCCGGTGCGGGGACGTTCGATCAGCGCCATTTCAGTTCATCCTCACTTGCGCTCGAGCAGATAGGCGACCAGGGAATCGATCTGGTCTTCGGACAGGGCGAGATACGGCATCCCGCGGACGAGACCGTCGGTGGCTTCGAGTTGTTCGGGTTCGGTGTACATGGGTTTCATGGCGGGGGCGTCGCGCAGCCACGCCCGCAGGTCGATCGCGTTCAGACAATCCCGGTCGACGCCGGCGAGATAGCGCTCGCCGAAGTTCTCGGGATCGGCCTCCCAGACGTCGTCGCGGCACTCCTCCGTCAGCAGGTCCCACGTCGCACCGGCGAAGGTGTTCCGGGTGGCGAAGTTCGTCAGGTTGGGGGCGGCCCCCGAGTAGACCTGATCCTCGGGATGGGCCACGACGAGCTCGCCGTCGGCGTCGGTCAGTCCGTCGACCTGGTGGCAGCGAGCGCACTGGGCGATGAACTCCGCTTCGCCATCGGCGGCGAGGGTCCCGTCCTCGGGCGACTGGTACGGCTCGAGCTGGTTGTCGATCCACGCCTGGAAGTCGACCGGGTCGAGGGCGACGATCTCCATCCGCATGTTGGCGTGCGAGAGGCCGCAGAACTCGGCGCACTGGCCGGCGTAGATGCCGGGCCGGTCGGCGTGGAAGTTCCAGGTGTGGAGGCGCCCCGGCACCATGTCGCGCTTGCCGTTGAGGCGCGGCACCCAGAACGAGTGGATGACGTCGCGGCTGGTGCCTCGAATGACGACCTTGGCGTCGGTGGGAATGACCATCTGACCGCTGGTGACGATCGAGCCCGACTCTCCGGAGGGCATGTAACCGCAGATGCTGCCGTCACCGGCGATCGGGTAGTCGTACTCCCACCACCACTGCTGACCGGTGACGTTGACGACACAATCGGCGTTGTCGGTGTCGTTCAGCTCGATGATGACGGCGACGGACGGCACGGCGATACCGGCCAGGAGCACTGCCGGCAGGGCGATGAACAGGTACTCGAGCCACGCCTTGCCGTGGGTCTGCTCGGGGATCGGCTGACCGCGGTCTTTGAACTTGACGACGCAGACCGCGACGACGGCGAACACGATCAGACCGACGATGCCGGCGATCAGGAAGATCGGCCATTGCAGGTCGTGGATCTTCTGCGCTTCGCTGCCCGCGGGATCCCACGTGTCCTGGGGGGCATCTTGGGCGCACGAGGCCAACACGACGGCGGCCGTGAGGGCGAGTGCGGCGGTGCGCAGACGGGAACGGAGTGTGGAGGACTCGGTCATCGGCTTGGTCCGTGCTTTCGTGGTCAGGCGAGACGGTCGGTTCACGGCACGATCACCTCGACGGCGGCATCGCTGCCGGCGACGACGAACTCGTAGTTCACGCCTTCTGCTTCGAGCGCGAAGCTCGGGCGGTCGAACTCGACCGTCATGATCTGGCGGCCACCGTCTTCGACGAGGGTCGTGCAGATGCGTTCGGGGCCGGCGGCGACGCCGTCGGCGTCGACGGCGGGATGCAGTTCGAGCACGAGGCGAGCCTCACCCTCGGACTCGTTCAAGAACATGACGTTGGTCGGGTTGCTCCGCGGGAGCGTGATCGTGCCGACCTGGCCGTCGTCGCCGACCTCGTCGATCTCGAGCTCGGAGCCGTCGTAGATCAAGGTCGCGGCCGGGTTCGACTTGGCCGCCACGGTCTGACTGGCGTGGCTGTCGGCTTCGGTCTCCTCGGTGCCGCACCGGTTCGCCTCGGCCAAGTCGGCGGTGGTCTCGTGCACCTCGATGTCTCGCTCGCCGTTCAAGCCGGCGATCGCCCCACCGGCGACGATGGCGAGCAGACCGATCGAGAACACGCCGGTGACGACGGGGACGGAGATCCGACGCTTCAGGGCGACCAGGACGCCGAGCGCCAGGATGATCGCCGCCACGACCGAGAACACGACGACGGTCGCCGACTTGGTGCTCATGCCGAGCATGACGCGGCTGAAGGCGTACACGATGATCGCGAACAGGATCGCACCGGCGACCGGCAGCTCGAGCGGATCGGCGACGACCTCGCGGGCCTGGTCGTTGAACGCACGATCGGCCGAGGCGCGCTCGCTCCAGCCCTGCACGAGCCACTCGATGAGCCCGGCACCGAGCGCGATCAGGCCGAGGACGAAGATCGCCGGGAGGGTCGCCATGCCGAGCGCCAACATCGTGAGCCCGATACCGGTGAGCAGCGGCCACAGCGACCGTCGAGCCGTCGCCTGGGCGGCGGCGGAGGTGTCGAACGCCTCGGTGTCGGTGGCCGACACGTTCGAGTCGCGGACGAACGCGTTCACGCCGGCGAGCAGCGACAGCGCGACGGCGGCGGAGATGAGGCCGATCGTGCCGAGTGCGCCTTCTTGCGCCACGCCGTAGACGGCGGCGGCGAGCCACGCGAGGCCGGCGGAGCCGATCAGGAGTTTCGTGCCAGTGGTGAACATCTCGGTGCTGATCTCACTTCGTGACGTAGACGACGAACCAGACGGCGCTGTAGGCAGCTGCGGTCCAGTACCAGTACAGGGCGAGGCCGGACAGCACCTCGGTTTGACGGAGGCGTCCGGACAACGAGTGGAAGGCGGCGACCACGGTGTAGACGAGTCCGATGGCGACGACGGCGAGCATCGTGCCGGTCATCGCGTAGAACAGTGCGCCGTAGTACTCGTCGGCGATCTCGACTTCCATCTGGGCGTACACGAACGCCTGCGCGTTGATGTACGCCAACGCGAAGATGCCGGTGACGCCGAGCGCCAGGGCCGTGTGCGCACGATCACCCCGGTTGCCGGCGTACACCGCCCACTGGGCGAACAGGCACAGCGCCCAGAGCGTGATGAGCATCACGTTCGTGGCGACCTCGTGGATGATGTAGTCGAGTGGGAACCGCTCGCCGGCGTCGACGACGCGCTCGCGGAACAGCACCCACACGGCGAGCATCCCGCCGATGAGCATCGTGCCGGCGACACACCCGAGGGCGGTACCCATCAGCACCTGACGGCGAGGCGCAGGGGGCGCGGCGGGGGGCAGGGCCACGGTGGCCGGACCAGCGCTCACTGGGCGCTCCCTTCGGTGTCGGCGGCGGTGTCGGTGTCGGCGGTGTCGGCGGTGCGGGCGGCGAACAGCGGCTCGGCCGACGCGACCGTGGCCACGTGGTCGTAGTTGTGGTCGGGCGCCGGCGACGGGGTGCCCCACTCGACGGTTTGTCCACCATACGGATTCGCGTCGACCTCGCGGCCGTCGGACGGCTTGAGCAGGAGCCCGGCGAACGCGAGCAGGGTGAGCACCATGATGCCCTGACCGACCAGCGACAGCGTGATCCAGATGTCGGCGTCGTCGGCGACGGTCATGATGCGATCGACCTCGGCCTGGCTCGCCGGGTAGCCGCCGATCTGGTCGAGGAAGCCGGCGACGATCAGCGGTGCGCCCGCGAGCACGGTGCCGAGCGCGCCGAGCAGGGCGAGCGGCAGTACTTGCTTGTCAGCGAGCAGACGACCCCACAGCTTGGGGGCCCAGTAGACGAGCCCGCCGAGCAGGGCGAGTGCGGCGCCGTACACGACGAGCAGCGTCGCACCTTCTTCGAAGCTGGTGGCGGTGTTGGTCGCCGGGTCGACGAGTTCGAGATCGGTGATGCCCTCGACGAAGTTCGCCGCAATGCCGGCGCCGACCAGCAGGAGGCCGAGCACGCCGAACACGAACGGCGCACGCACCGACGGGTTGTTGCGTGCGCCGTCCTTGGCGTTGACCAACGCCAGCAGCAGCACGACGGTGACACCGAGCAGCGGCAGTCCGGAGAACAGCACGAACGGTGCGGCGCCGCGGATGAACGTCTCACCGCTGGTGTCGAAGGTGACGTCGTGGACGAACTGCTGCGTCGCGCCCGCATAGGCGGTCACGCCGATCAGCGCGATGCCGGCGAACAACACGCCTCGCATCGGCTGCCGGGTCTTGAACGCCACCGAGAACTGCTCGGCCGCGAAGCCGACGGCGGGGATCGCGAAGACGATGACGGTCGGGACGGTGAACGCCCAGCCGATCCAGGCGCCGATGCCTTCGACGCCCATGAAGTTGGCCTGTGAGCCGAGGCGGTGGTCGACGTACAGGTAGACGAGGACGCCGAACAGGACCGGCAGCACGAGGAGGGTGGCGATCGCACCGATCAGCGACGACCACGCGAACACCGGCATCCGGCGCATGGTCATGCCGGGCGCCCGGGTCGTGAGGATCGTGGTGCCGAGGCTGCCTGCGGTCGCACACAGGCCGAGGATCGCGAGCCCGAGTCCGGTGAGGAACAGATCGACCATGTCGGCGTCGCCACCGCCGGCGCCACCGTTGAGACCGAGGCTGACCATGACCAGGGCGGTACCGCCGAGCCAGGCGTAGAAGCCGGTCAGTGCGACACGGGGGAACGCGATTTGTCGGGCACCGAGCTGCAGCGGGACGACGGCGACGGCGAGCCCGAGCGCGAGCGGTGCGATGCCGCCGACGACGAGACCGATGCGGTACATCTGGATGAGTTGGAGTTGGGCTCCGGTGTCGATGAACGCACCCGGATCGCCGAGCCGTTCGACGTCGAGCAGGAGGGCGACGATCGCGGCCGCCAGCAGCACGAGCATGCCGAATCCGGTCGACAGCCGACCGATCTTCTTGTGATCGGTCGTCGTGGCCCAGTCGCCGGCAGCCGTGAAGAACGACGGCACCGTGGCGCCGCCGGCCGAGGCGGCCGCGACGGAGTCGTCAGGATGGGTGTCGATCGTCGTCATGGGACGTGGCTGATTCCTTGGAAGTCTGGCTGCACGTTGGATTGCACTTCGATGGTCGGTCGAGCGACGACGCAGGCACGAAACGTCGACACGACACTACCGACCGAACACTACTGGTCGGGCCCCTCGCGAGAGGAAATCCGACCCCAGCGAGCGCCCCGGTGCGGCGTCGGTCAGAGCAGCACATCGAGCGTCATCGCACCGAACAACACGGTGACGTAGGTGATCGAGAAGCCGAAGACACGCATCGACATCGCGGGGCTAGGCCGTTTCGCGAGGACGATGGTCGAGGCGAGGAAGGCTGCACCGAGCACCACGGCGGTGACGGCGTAGAGGGCTCCGAGATCGGCGACCGGGATGAGCACGAGTGTGCAGACGATCATGGCGACGGTGTGGCCGATCATCTGGCGGACGGCATTGTCGAACGGCACCACCGCCGGCAGCATCGGGACGTTGGCGGCGCGGTAGTCGTCCGCGTACTTGATCGCGAGTGCCCAGAAATGCGGCGGCGTCCAGAAGAACATCGCCCCGAACAACACCCACGGCGTCAATGACAGTTCGTTGGTGACCGCGGCCCAGCCGACCAGCACCGGCACCGCCCCGGCCGCACCACCGATCACGATGTTCTGGCGGCTCGTGCGCTTCAGCCACAGGGTGTAGACGCCGACGTAGAACGCCGTCGCCGACAGGGCGAGCACGGCGGACAGCAGGTTGGCACCTGCCCACAGGACCGCGAACGCCGCGATTTCGAGACACAGGGCGAACACCAGCGCGTGGCCGGGTTCCACCGCTCCGGTGACCAGCGGCCGGTTGCGGGTGCGCTCCATCAACCGGTCGATGTCCCGGTCGACGTACATGTTGATGGCGTTGGCACCACCGGCGGCGAGAGTGCCGCCGATCAGGGTGATGACGACGAGCCAGGTCGACGGCCAACCGCCTTCGGCCAGCACCATCGTCGGGACGGTCGTGATCAATAGCAGCTCGATGATCCGCGGCTTGGTGAGCGCGATGTACGAGCCGATGGTGGAGGTGGCCGGCTTGCGGCTCCCGTGGGCCACACCGCCTGGCGCCAGCCGGGAGGGAACGAGGGGGCGACTGCCGACGGCCATAGCGACCTCATCGTACGGCCGATCCAGCCCTCGCGGCCAATGCTCCCCGTTCACGTCGGCTCGGTCGGTCGGGCCGGCTCGACCGGACGGGCGGACGATCAGCGACCGGGTCGACGCGACGCGCGGCACAATGGAGTGGTGCCCACGACGCTCGAACCGACACAGGTGGCCGAACCGGACGCCGACGAACGCGTCGCCGAGGACCGCCCGTGGATCGTGATCGTGTGGAACGACCCGGTCAATCTCATGAGTTACGTCACGTTCGTGCTGCAGAAGCTGTTCGGCTACAGCCTCGAGAAGGCGACCGAGCTGATGCTCGACGTCCATCAGAAGGGACGTGCCGTCGTCGCCAACGGCACCCGCGAACAGGCCGAGATGCACGTGTTCCGGCTCCACGAGCACGGTCTCTGGGCGACGATGGAGAAAGACGGCGGTGACGAGTGAGCCGTTTCCGTGGGCCCATCCGGTCGACCCGCAAGGGCTTCGAGATCGCGGTCGACGACGACGAGGCCGCGCTCATCCGACGCCTCGCTGCCGAGCTGCGCCTCCTGCTCACCGACGACGTCGACGACGAACACGCACGTTCGTTGCTGGTTCGGTTGTTCCCGACCGCCTACCCCGACGACGACGAACGCGAGGCCGAGTACCAGCGGTTGATGCGCGAAGAGCTCGTGGCCTCGAAGCTGGCGGCGCTCGACGTGGTCGATCGGGCCCTGGACGCCGATGCCGAGCCGCTCGACGATGCGGGCCTGCTCGCGTTCATGCAGTCGGTCAACTCGGTCCGCCTGATCCTCGGCACCATGCTCGAAGTGAGCGACGACCCGGAGGGGGACGAGGTTCGGGCCGGCATGGAACAGTCACCGGAGTACGCCCTGTACGGCTACCTGAGCTGGCTGCTCGAACACTGCGTTCGCGCCCTGCGCTAGCCGAACACGCCTCGACCGCCAAAAGGGGTCAGGCACCTTCTGGCGCCGCGGGCGTGACGCCCTCGACCTGGATGCCAGAAGGTGCCTGACCCCTTCTGGCACGCATATCGAGCACGGTGCCGAACAGATCGGCGCCGGCTCGGATCTGGGTGGGGGCGAGATGGTCGAGGAGGTGGCGGCGGACCGACTCGACGTGCGCGGGCGCCGCGGCCTCGAGCACCGCGAAACCGTCATCGGTCAGGGCGGCGAAGGTGCCCCGACGGTCGTCCGGGCACTGCTGACGCTCGACCAGACCCCGGGCGACCATCCGGTCGATCCGCTGCGTCAGTCGACTGCGGGACTGAACCACTCGGTCGGCGAGCTCGGACATGCGGACGCGACGTTCCGGCGCCTCGGAAAGGTGGACGAGCACCTCGTAGTCGTCGAGCGTGAGGCCCGACTCGGCCCGAAGATCGGCGTCGATCGCCGTGGTCAGCCGGCCCGACGCCACCGTGAACGCGCGCCAGAACGCCATCTCGTCGTCGTCGAGCCATCGTGTCATGTGGCCAGGGTAGCCGAAAGAACTTCAACCTTGAACTTGCAAGTTCAACTTTGAACCCTTATGATGGCAACTGTTCAACTTTGAACAGAAACCTCGAACGGACCGGTCTTCACCGGACACGACTTCGGCCGACGACTTCACTCGTTCGCCACCCCCTCACAGGAGCACCACCACCATGAGCAACACCGACACCGGCACCACGACCGAACAGCCCACCCTCCACACCGGCACCTGGGTCGCCGAGCCCGCACACTCCGAGGTGGGCTTCACCGTCCGGCACCTCGGCCTGTCGAAGGTCCGCGGCCGCTTCAACAGCTTCACCGCCACCGCGGAGATCAGCGACCCCACCACCGCCAGCTCGGTCCAGGCGTCGATCGACATGTCGTCGGTCGACACCAACAACGCCGACCGCGACGGTCACCTCCAGAGCGGCGACTTCTTCAACGCCGAGACGAGCCCGCAGATGACCTTCGTCTCGACCTCGGTCACCGAGGACACCCTCGTCGGCGACCTCACCATCAACGGCGTGACCAAGCCGGTCGAGCTCGACCTCGAGTTCCACGGCGTCACCGTCGACGGCTACGGCACGACCCGCGCCGGGTTCTCGGCCGAGGGCCAGATCAAGCGCAGCGACTTCGGCATCGACTTCAACATGCCCGTCGGCATGGACGGGATGCTGATCAGCGACAAGGTCAACATCTCCCTAGAAATCCAACTCGTCCCCAGCGAGGCCAGCTGACGCCCTCGAGGCCAGCTGACGCCCTCGCGGCGTTGCGCCTCGCCGCTCGCTGCCGGGAGGCAGCTCGGGCTCGTCGCGCCTGGCGAGGACGCCACCTGATCCTCGCTGGAACCGGAAGAACATCTCGAGGTCGCACCCTGGTCCAGGGTGCGACCTCGTCGCGTCACACCGGCGCTTCGCTCGGAGCGTCACACGGATGCTCGTCGGGCGAGGTGGTCGAGGGTGGACGACATCCAGGTGGACAGGTCGTGGCCGCCGTGGCCGTCGCGTTCGGCGATGTGCAACACGGCACCTGGGATGCGACCGGCGAGTTCGACCGGGACGTCGGCAGGGGCGCTGATGTCGGCACGGCCGTGGGCGAGGAACGTCGGGACCCCGGCGAGCCGATCCGCACCGGCGAGCAGCGCGCCATCGGCGAGGAAGCCGGCGTTCGACCAGTAGTGGGTGACCAGTCGGGCGAAGCCGAGCCGGACGGCC
>NZZV01000179.1 GCA_002698945.1 Acidimicrobiaceae bacterium | reverse complement strand
GGCGGGAGCCGCGCTGCCAGGGCCGCACGGACCGCGGTCGCCCGGTGATCGGCGTAGCGGTTGGCACCGGACGCCGCCGCGGTGATGGCGTCGACGATCGCGGTCAGTGGCGGTGCCGGGTTCTCGTTGGAGGCGAGCTTGATCGCGTCGGTGATGCCGTGCTCGGCCTCGGCCTGCTTGGCGCCCTTGCCGGGCCGATAGGCCGGCAGACCGGCGATCACGGGCCGGGGGCGTCCGATGTCTGCGTCGCTCACACCTCCGAACGTAGCGCTGGAGCGCGACACCATGCGGTTCCTGGATGCGGTTCCTGGACGCGGTTCGTCGCTCACGCCGGGTTCCCGCGAGACTCCGGGCATGAAGACTGCGATCACCGAGATGTTCGGCATCGACGTGCCGATCCTGGCGTTCAGCCATTGCCGCGACGTCGTCGCCGCCGTGTCGAAGGCGGGCGGCATGGGTGTCCTGGGTGCCGTGGCGCACAGCGATCGCCAGCTCGAGATCGACCTCGCCTGGATCGAGGACGAGATCGGTGACCGCCCCTACGGCGTCGATCTGATCGTCCCGGCGAAGTACGCCGGCGACGACGCCGGCGGGATGAACTTGTCCGACCTCGTGGCGATGATCCCCGACGAGCACAAGGCGTTCGTCGACGACATCCTGCGCCGCTACGACGTCCCCGAGCTGCCCGACGACGAGCGAGGCGGCCGCGGATTGCTCGGCTCCGACGGGGCGGCACCGTTCTCGGCCAACCGCGCCGACCCGCAGCTCGAGATCGCGCTCGCCCACCGTCCCGCCCTCGTGGTCAACGCCCTCGGTCCGCCGCCGGCGCACATGATCGAACGGGTCCGCGAGGAGGGACGCAAGGTCGGCGCACTGGCCGGAGCGGCACAGCACGCCGAGCGGCACGTCAACGCCGGCGTCGACGTGATCATCGCCCAGGGGTCCGAAGCCGGCGGCCACACGGGCGAGATCGGCACGATGGTCCTGATCCCCGAGATCGTCGACGCGGTCGGCGACGCGGCCGCCGTGCTCGGCGCCGGCGGTATCGGCCGCGGTCGCCAGATGGCGGCTGCGATGGCGCTCGGCGCGCAGGGTGTGTGGTGTGGGTCGGTCTGGCTCACCACGGAGGAAGCCGAGACCCACCCGGCGGTCAAGCAGAAGTTCTTGTCGGCGACGTCGGCCGACACCGTGCGCTCGCGTTCGCGTACCGGCAAGCACGCCCGACAGCTCGTCACCGCCTGGACCGAGGAGTGGGATCGCGCCGACACGCCCGACCCGCTCGGCATGCCGCTGCAACCGATGCTGGTCGACGACGCGATCCGCCGGATCGACCGCGCCGCGCACCAGGAGGGCACCGGCGCCAACCGACTCGCCAACTACTTCGTCGGTCAGGTCGTCGGCACGATGAACGAGTCGAAGCCGGCAGCGCGGGTCGTGTACGAGATGATCGAGGAGTTCATCGAATCGGTCGAGCGCCTGAATACCCAGCTGAGCGACTGACGACCCCGCCGGGGGGGGGAACGGGGGCCGTCCGTCGTCCGTCAGGCGGCGGTCAGCCGGTGTAGTTGGGGTTGCCGACGATGCAGCTGCTCCAGCCGCGGTGCTGGCCCTCGTTGTGGTCGCCCGGACCGTTGGCCGCCCGGACGTGGGCGGCGAAGTCGGAGTTGCCGGGGCCGCCACTGTCAGTGCAGTGTGCGGCGGACGCCGTGCCTCCGGCGACGCTGAGCGTGGCGGCGGTCAGGCCCGCCGCGAGCGCGATGGCGAAACGTCGTTGCATGATGGTTCTCCCTGGTGTTGCACGGGAACCGGCTCTCGGCCCCGAGTGTGATTCGGAGTCGTCGATCGAGCGGATGGGAAGGCTGCGAAACGATCTCACGGTCAATCCGGGAGCTTCGGGACCTCGAATCCGCTGCGCTGGTGGACGAGCGACGCCCGGGTGACGACCGACTGGCCGAATCGACGCCGGAGGTCGTCGAGGGTCGAGTCGAGTCCGCTCGTGTCCTTGCGACCGAACGGGAGGACCAACTGCTCGACGCCCTCGCTGCCGCTGCGGAGGTTGCCGACCGACAGACCGACGAGCGTGAGGCCACGCCGCTCGATGAGGTCGCGGTGGTCGCGGAACACGCCGAGGGCGACCGCCGCGATCGGTTCGGTGGCCGCGGTCGGGTGTGGCAGCGACCGTGCCCGGGTCGCGCGCTGGAAGTCGTCGAAGCGCAGGCGCACGGTGACCGTACGGCCGACCCGATCGGCGTTGCGCATGCGCCGCGTGACCCGATCCACGATGCCGAGCAGGAGCGCCTCCAGCGTCTCGAACGACTTCGGCCCACGTCCCATCGCCTGCTGGGAGCCGATGGAGCCACGCCGACGGCCGGTGTCGACCCGACGGGGATCGCGGTGGTGAGCGAGCCCATGCAGATGACGACCGGCCGCACGTCCCACCATCGCCACGAGGTGCTCCTCCGTGACCGCGGCGACGTCGGCGACCGTCACGAGCCCCCGTTCGTGCAGCTTGCGTTCCGTGATCGGCCCGACGCCCCACAGTTTCCCGACCGGCAGCGGGTGCAGGAACTCGGTCTCGCGGGCGGGATCGACGACGAGCAACCCGTCGGGCTTGGCGACGCCGCTCGCCACCTTGGCGAGGAACTTGGTGCGGGCCACGCCGACGGTGATCGGCAGACCCACCTCGCCGGCGACGCGGCTCCGGAGCCGGGCGGCAATGTCGAACGGCGAGCCGGCGGTGCGGAGCAGTCCTCGCACGTCGAGGAACGCCTCGTCGATCGACATGCCCTCGACCACCGGTGTCGTCTCGTGGAAGATCTCGAAGACGCGGTGGCTGGCCTCGGTGTACGCCTCGAACCGCGGCGGGACGACGACCACGTCGGGGCACAGTCGCCTGGCCCGGTGTTCCGGCATCGGCGTGTACACACCACGCCGCTTCGCCTCGTAGCTGGCGGCGAGCACGATGCCGCCGCCGACGATCACCGGCTTGCCGCGCAGCTCGGGACGATCACGCTGTTCGACCGCGGCGTAGAACGAGTCGAGGTCGGCGTGCAGGATCGACGCCGATTCGCCGCCCGCCACGACGACCGCGCCACACCGCGCGGGCCACGTTCGCTCCCCGGTTCCGACGATCGAGGCGCTGTGGTCCATACGAACACATGTTCGCATCGACGCGGCGTCGTGTCCAGCGCCGACATACTGGGCCGGGCATGACCGCCGAGACCGACACCGAGCTCGCCACCCGGCTCGCCGTCGACACCGGCCATCGCCTGGTCGAGTTGCGCGACGAGCTGTTCTCGATGGGCGCCGCCTACTGGGAGGTCATGGACGCGGGGGATGCGCTCGGGCACCGCTTCATCGCCGACGAACTCCGCCGCCTTCGACCCGACGACGCAGTCCTGGACGAAGAGGGTCGGGAGGACCCCAGGCGGTTCGGCGCCGACCGGGTCTGGATCATCGACCCGCTCGACGGCACCCGCGAGTTCGGTGAGCCGGGCCGACACGACTGGGCGGTCCACATCGCCCTCTGGGAACGCGGTCGTTTTGCCGCCGGCGCCGTGTCGCTGCCGGCGGCCGGGCTCGTGTTCTCGACCGACCCCCCACCGGTGCTCCCCGACACGGGACGGACACGACCCCGCATCATCACCTCACGACACCGTGCCCCCTACGCCGCCGTGCTGGTGGCCAACGCGCTCGAGTGTGACGCCGTCCGGCTCGGTTCGGCCGGCGCCAAGGCGATGGCGGTGGTGCTCGGGGAAGCCGACCTGTACGTCCACGACGGTGGGATGTACCAGTGGGACTCCGCCGCCCCCGCCGCGGTCGCCCAGGCGGCCGGGCTGTTCACCAGCCGGATCGACGGCAGCCCGCTCGTCTACAACGAACGCGACCCGTGGCTCCCGGACCTCGTCATCTGCCGACCCGAACTCGCCGAGCCCGCTCTGCGAGCATTGTGGGGCGACGACTTCCGTCTGCCCGCCTGACCCTCCCCCACGATCATGTCGACCCCCACCATCCGCCACGAGATCACCGACCACGTCGCCACCGTCTGGCTGCACCGACCCCACCGCCACAACGCGTGGACCGGCCGGATGCACGCCGAGTTCCGCTCGACCATGGCCGACCTCGAAGCCGACGACGACGTGCGGGTCGTCGTCGTGACCGGGACACCACCGGCGTTCTGCGTGGGCGGCGACAGCGACGCCCTGGCCGGCCACGCCGAGCAGGGTGGATACGACACCGGGCTCCCACCCGAGCCGGCCCGTCCCGGTCGGCACGTCCGTCCCGAGTTCGACGACGACTTCGCGTGGATGCTCGGCTACCGGACCCCCATCATCGCGGCGGTCAACGGCGCGGTCGCCGGGGTCGGGCTGGCACTCGTCCTGTTCTGCGACCTGCGGTTCGGTGCAGCGGGCGCCAAGCTCACCACGGCGGCACCCAAGCTCGGGTTGCCGGCCGAGTACGGGCTGAGCTGGATCCTGCCCCGCGTCGTCGGCGTGACCCGCGCCAACGACCTCCTCCTGTCCGGCCGCATCGTGACCGTCGCCGAGACCGAGCCGTGGGGGTTGTGGAACGGTGTTGCCGATGACGGCGACGCCGCGCTCAACGCTGCCCGCGACTACGCCCGCCTGCTCGTCACCACCACCGGGCCGAACGCCGTGTCGGTCACGAAGGCCCAGATCGCGCACGATCTCCACCGCCACGATGCAGCGGCGTCGGTCGCCGACTCGAAGCGCCTGCTCGACGAGGCGATGCGCACCGCCGAGTACCGGGAAGGCGTCGCCGCCCTCCGCGACAAGCGGCCGCCCCGGTTCTGAAGCAGCCTCGTCCTACACTGGCCGAGTGCAGGGGGCAATGGAGGGGCCGACGGCGACGGCCGACACGAACACGTTGACGGTCGGTGCGATCGCCAGCTCGGGCGCGGCGATCCTGCATGCCGCAGCGGCGGGCATCCACGCCGACCACGCCGCCCTCGCCCGCGTCTTCATGGTGCTCGCCGTCGCGCAGGCGGGCGCGGCCGTGCTCGCCTTCACCCGCCGCGACCGCGTCGCGTGCGTCTCGCTGTTCGCCGTCAACGCCGCCGCTGCGGCGGGTTGGCTGATCACACGCTTCACCGGCATCGACCAGATCGACGGCTTGCAGGCGGCCGAGGCACCGCAGCCCGCCGACACGATCGCCGCAGTCCTCGCCCTCGTCGCCGTGGCGACGGCGGTGTCGTGCGCCCGCGGGCGTTCGGTCGCCGTCGCGCCCTCGGGGGTCACCTTGTCGGCGGTGATCGTGGCGCTCGCACTCGTGCCCGGTCTCTCCGACACGACATCGCACGACCATGGCGATCACGCCGCCGGTGAGGATCACGGCCACGCGGAGGGGGTCGATCACGGCGAGCATCACGACGCCGATCACGACGATGCCGGCACACCGAGCGACGACGTGACGACCGGCGACGACGATCATCACGATCAACACGACGATCACCAGCACGACCTGTCCGACTCCTCCGAACCGACCGACGAAGCGACCGACGAAGCGACCGACGAGGCGACCGGCGTGGCGGCACCGGCCGGGGGCGGAACCGCGGACAGCGGACATCATGAGCACGACGGGCATCACATCGACCCGGACATCGACCCAGCGAGCGTCTGGCCGAGGCCGTGGGACCCGAACGCCCCGATCGACTTCTCCGGCGTCGCCGGCGTCACCGACGAGCAGCGGGCACGGGCCGAGCAACTCGTCGTCGACACCCTGCGCGACCTACCGGCGTTCGCCGACGTCAGCACCGTCGGCGCGCTCGGCTACCGCTCGATCGGCGACGCCAGTACCGGATTCGAGCACTACATCAACACGGCGATGATCAACGACGACCGGTTCCTGGACCCGACCGCGCCGGAGTCGCTGGTCTACCGGGTCGACGGCGCCGACCGAACCCTCGTCAGCGCCATGTTCATCGCCGCCGAGACGCCGATCGACGATCCGACCCTCACCGACTTCGCCGGGCCGCTGATGCAATGGCACGTGCACGACAACCTGTGCTGGGGCCTCGACGACGCCGGCGATCCGGTCGTGAAGTCGGTCCTCGAACAGCCCGGCGATGCCTGCCCGGCAGGCACGGTGAACGCCGGCGGCGAGAACCCGATGGTGCACGTCTGGATCGCACCGCACGAATGCGGACCGTTCGCAGCACTCGAGGGACACGGTGCGGGTCAGGCCGGCGTGTCCGACGGGGCCCGCGTGGATCAATGCGACCATGAGCACGGCGGCCACGAGCAACATGACGGCCACGAGGCGGCGACCGCGGTGCCCTACGATCCCGAACTCCCGATCGACCTCGGCGGCATCGACGGGGTGACACTGCAGCAGCAGGCGTTCGCGGAGAACCTCGTCGCCTCGACGTTGCGTGACCTCCCCCGGTGGGCCGACCCGGCGGTCGCCGAGGCGGCCGGCTTCCGCTCGATCGGCGACGCCGCCACCGGTCATGAGCACTACATCCAGTGGGACTGGATCGACGACGACGTCTGGCTCGACCCCGACCAGCCCGAGAGCCTCGTGTTCCGACCGACCGGCGACGGCGGCAAGGAGCTCGTGTCGGCGATGTACATGCTGCCGTCCGACGTCTCGCTCGACCAGGTGCCCGACTGGGGTGGCGAGCTCATGCAGTGGCACGTGCACGGCGACCTCTGCTTCACCGACGATCCCGATGCGCCACAGGTCGCCGGAACCAAGCCGCTCGGCTCGACCTGCCGGCCACCGCTGGTCGACGGGCCGATCGCACCGATGATCCACGTCTGGATCGTCCCCAACGAGTGCGGCCCGTTCGCCGCCCTCGATGGCATCGCCGGCGGTCAGGTGCCCGACGGCGAGTCGGTCCGGTGCGACCGAGCACACGGCAGCCACTGACGTCACCGTCGACCACGACAACCGGCAGGACGACCGGCCGGGCGACCGGGGATGGGAATCCGTGCCGTCGGGAAGAAGGGGGCGCTGCGCCGGTTGAATGGGGACATGTCCGCCTCGACCGACCGCGACTGGGGTGCGTTCACCGACGACGCGCCCTGGGTGCTCGACCCCGACGACGTCGATTGGCTGCCCGTCGTCGACGGGTTGCGGCTCGCCGCCAACGAGCGCGTCCCCGAGCTGACGCGACCGCGACGTTCCCCGCCCGGGTGGCGGATCGCCACCGTCAGTGGACGACTGGTCCAGGCGCTCGCACCGTGGTTCGCCAAGCGCAAGCTGCGCCGATACCGCACCCACGAGGAGTCGCGAGCCGATCTCTCCCATCGCCTCCGGGTCGCCGCCGAACACCTCGGTCCGAGCTACATCAAGCTCGGACAGATCATCTCCTCCGGCGAGGGGCTCTTCCCGGCCGAGCTGGTCGAGGAGTTCAAGAAGTGCCGCGACCAGGTACCCGCCGAGCCGTTCGACGTCGTGATGCGCACGATCGCCGAAGACTTCGGCCACGATCCCGGCGAGATCTTCGAACACATCGACCCGCAGCCACTCGCCGCCGCCTCGATCGCCCAGGTGCATGCAGCACGGCTCCGCACCGGTGAGGACGTCGTCGTGAAGGTCCAGCGGCCGACCGTCGGCGAGTTCGTGCACCGCGACCTGTCGACGATGGCCTGGCTCGCTCCGCACCTGGTGGGACGCATCCCGGTCGCCGCGCTCGCCAATCCACCCGCCCTCGTCGAGCTGTTCGCCGAGACGATCGTCGAGGAACTCGACTTCCGGCTCGAGGCCGCCAACATGCTCGACATCGCCCGGGTACTGCGCGATCTCGAGCAAACGGCGTACGTCGTGCCACGGCCACACCCCGAACTCGTGACGCGACGGGTGCTGGTGATGGAGCGTTTGTCGGGATTCAACTTCGACGACGTCGCCGGCATGCAGGGGGCCGGCATCGACACCGAGGCCGTGGTGCGGACCGGGATGATCGCCTTCATGGAAGGCGCGATGATCCACGGCATCTTCCACGGCGATCTGCATGGCGGCAATCTGTTCGTGTTGCCCGACGGTCGCACCGCACTACTCGACTTCGGCATCGTCGCCCGCCTGTCACGCGAACGCCGGATGGCCTTCCTCCGTCTCATGCTCGGCGCGACGACGAACGACCTGAAGAGCCAGATGGCAGCGCTGCGCGACCTCGGCGCGCTGCCACCCGACACCGACCTCGCTGCGGTGATCCGCGACATCGGCCTCGATCAGCCGGCGATCGACCCCACCACGCTCACGGGCGAGGAGATGGTGAAAGAGGTGCAGCGCGTGGTGAAGGCGCTGCTCAGTTACGGCGCCAAGCTCCCCAAGGAACTCATGCTGTACGTCAAGAACATGGTCTTCCTCGACGGTGCGATCGCCCGGCTCGCCCCCGACCTCGACCTCCTCGCCGAGGTGACAAGCATCTCGATGTACTTCGCGACCCGTCACGGCGAGCGCCTCGCCACGGAACTCGGTATCGACGCCGGCGCCGTCGAGTTCGACTTCGAGGGCGTCAAGGCGGGCTTCGGCGTCGAGAACCACGTCAACAGCCTCACCTACCGCGAACTGCAGCAGCGCCGAGAACTGATCCAGAAGCGCATGCGCTCCACCCGCCCCTGACTCGGCGACCACCCGGACACACAGGCGATTTAATCCACCAGGCGTCCACCGGTGGACACACAGGCGATTCAATCCACCAGGCGTCCACCGCCCGGACATACAGGCGATTCAATCCACCAGGCGTCCACCGGTGGACACCCAGGCGATTCAATCCACCAGGCGTCCACCGCCCGGACACACAGGCGATTCAATCCACCAGGCGTCCACCGGTGGACACACAGGCGATTCAATCCACCAGGCGTCCACCGCCCGGACACACAGGCGATTCAATCGACCAGGCGTCCACCGCCCGGACACACAGGCGATTCAATCGACCAGGCGTCCACCGCCCGGACACACAGGCGAT
>NZZV01000178.1 GCA_002698945.1 Acidimicrobiaceae bacterium | reverse complement strand
GGCGGTGTCGGCGTCGACGCGGTCGAGCACTCGGGTGTTCGGTGCGCTGCGTTCGCTGATGTCTCGGCGGTCGATCACCGTCATGCCGGTCGTGTACGCGCCGTGGGTCTCGACGGTGACGTGGCGCTCGCGGTGCTCGAACAGGTCGGGATGGGTGACGGCCAGCACCGCGAGCGGGTCGTGGAGCGCGGCACCGGGCATGTGGTCGTGGCGGCTGATGTAGTTCTCGGTGAAGAAGCGGAACAGGTCGCTCATCAGGTTCGTGAAGTCGGTCCCGATCGCGGCGACCTGGTCGATCCGCTCGGGGAGCAGGACGAACTGGTGCGTCACGTCGAGGCCGGCCATCGTGATCGGCGCACCACATCCGAACACGATCCCCGCCGCCTCGGGGTCGGCCCAGATGTTGAACTCCGCCATCGGCGTGCGATTCCCGAACGTGCCGCCACCCATCAGGGAGATGCCGGCGATGCGGTCGGCGAGGTCAGGAGCGGCGCGCAATGCGAGGGCGATGTTCGTGAGCGGGCCGGTCGGCACGAGCCACAGGCCCTCCTCGAACCGGCACGACTCGATGATGAACCCGACGGCGTCGGTCGAGTCGGCCCCGGCTTGCGGCTCGGGGAGGGCAGCACCGTCGAGTCCGCTCTCGCCGTGCACGAACGCACCGAACTTCGGCGGGGCGACGAGCGGCCGCTCCGCGCCCGAGTGCACGCCGCAACCGAGGTCGAGCAGATCGCGCATCACGCACGCGTTGTAGGTGGTGCGGTCGAGGGGTGCGTTCCCTGCCACCGTGGTCACGCCGATCAGGTCGGTGTGTCGACTCGCCACGACGATCGCGACGACGTCGTCGTGTCCGGGATCGCAGTCGAGGATGATGCGAGGGCGCGCGTCGGGGTTCGTCGGCGACATGACGGTCAGCATCGCGCACGACGTGCGACCATGTCGTGGTGACCCCTCGCTCCCGGTTCGGAACCCTGGCCGTCGCGGCCGGCCTGATGCTCGCCGCGTGCAGTGGCGGCGACGGCACCGACCTCGCCGAGGTCGAGCCCGACGCGACGTCTGCAACCACGCCGACCACGCCGATCACCCACGACTCGGAGTCCGACCGACCGACGGGGACGGCGACCGCATCGGCGGACGGCGGGGCGACCGACGACTCGGAGGGGTCGGAAGCGGTCGTCACCGAGGTGACCGCGGGCGGAGACTCGATCGTCGTCGACGAAACCGGCGTGCCCGGCCTCGACGACGACGACGTGTTCTGCCGATCGTGGAGTCGGTTCGGCGGCTCGTTCCAGGTCGTCGCGGTCAACGCCGCGTTCGGGGCGAGCGACGACCTCCGGTTCGCCACCCTCGAGGTGGTGGCGGCACCGACGACGGCATCCGCCTATGCCGAGATGTCGCAGGCCTGGCCCGACGACCTCGCCGACGAATCCGACGCCGCGCTCGACGACGTCTACGGGCCCTTCGCCCGGCGGTTGGCCGCCGCACGCACGGCCCTGGTCGACGCCGGTGCCACCCCAGCCGATCTGGAAGCGATCGATACGGCCTGGCTGGAGGCGCTGGCGACGCGTCGCCCGGACGACCCTGAGGTCGTCATCGACCTGTCCGACGAGCTGTGGGCGTTGGTCGACGAGGCGACACCGGCGTACCTCGACGAGGTCGGCCCGTGGGTCGACGACGACAGCCTCGTGACCGCCACCGACATCCCCGAGACCAACGCCTACCTGGCCGACAACTGTCCCGATCAGGGCGTCCTCGCCGGGCAAGAGGTCGACGAGTCGTCCTGACGATCGGGCTCGCTCGGGCGGGGTGACGGACGTTTCGTCAACGCAGACCGGCCGCGGCAGCGACGCCTTCTACACTCGCGACCCGTGACGACGATCGCCTTCGGGGCCGACCACGCCGGATTCGAGCTGAAGCAGCACCTGGTGCGCCGGCTGTCCGAACGGGGCTTCGAGATCATCGACCACGGCACCGACTCGACCGACAGTGTCGACTACCCGGCGTTCTGCGCGGCTGCGGCGCGCAGCGTCCGCGACGGTGCAGCCGACTTCGGGATCGTCGTCGGCGGTTCGGGCCAGGGCGAACAGCTGGCCGCCAACAAGGTGCGTGGCGTCCGAGCCGCACTCTGCAACTGTCTGTACACCGCTCGCATGGCCCGCGAGCACAACGACGCCAACGTGCTGTCGATCGGCGCTCGCGTCGTCGGCGTCGGCCTCGCCGAGGAGATCGTCGATCTGTTTCTCGCCACCGAGTTCGAAGGCGGCCGCCACGCCCGGCGCGTCGCCCAGATCGGTGAGCTCGAGGCCGAGTTCTGACCGTTCATCCCATCCCACCGAAGGACCCCCGATGCCGTTCCACACCGATACCAACCCCGACGTCGAGGTCGAGGCGCTGCTCAAGCGCGAGTTCGAGCGCCAGACGACCGGTCTCCAACTGATCGCCAGCGAGAACTTCACCTCGCCCGCCGTCATGCGTGCGGTCGGCTCCGTGCTCACGAACAAGTACTCGGAGGGATACCCCGGCAAGCGCTACTACGGCGGCAACGCCGTCATCGACGACGTCGAGGGCCTCGCCATCGAACGGGTCAAGGCACTGTTCGGCGCCGAGCACGCCAATGTGCAGCCGCACTCGGGCGCCAACGCCAACATGTGCGTGTACCAGGCGCTCTTGGAGCCGGGCGACACCGTGCTCGGTCTCAGCCTCGACCACGGGGGCCACCTCACCCACGGGTCGCCCGTCAACGCCTCCGGTCTGCTGTACGACTTCGTCGCGTACGGCGTCGGGGCCGAGGAGCGGATCGACGTCGAGGAGGTGCGTGCGAAGGCGATCGAGCACCGGCCGAAGTTGATCGTCGTCGGCACGACGAGCTACCCACGCCGTCTCGATCCGCAGCCGTTCAAGGCGATCGCCGACGAGGTCGGGGCCATGTTGATGTTCGACATCGCCCACCTCGCCGGACTGGTGGCCGGTGGTGCTCACCCCAACCCGGTGCCGTACGCCGATGTCGTCACGTTCACGACCCACAAGACGCTGCGCGGGCCACGTGGCGGCTGCATCCTGAGCAAGGCCGAGCACGCCAAGGCGATCGACAAGGCGGTGTTCCCGGGCTGGCAGGGCGGCCCGATCGAGAACGCGATCGCGGGCAAGGCGATCGCGTTCTACGAGGCGGCGCAACCGAGCTTCGCCGACTACGCGCACCAGATCGTCGCCAACGCGTCCGCCCTTGCCGAGGCGTTGGTGGGGGAGGGGTTCGCCCTGGTGTCGGGTGGCACCGACAACCACCTCATGGTCGTCGACCTGCGGCCGTTCGACGAGGAACTGACCGGCAAGGTCGCCCAGTCGTCGCTCGACGAGGCGGGCATCACCCTGAACAAGAACACGGTGCCCGACGACCCGCGGAGCCCGTTCGTCACCAGTGGCGTGCGCATCGGCACCCCGTCGGTCACGACCCAGGGGATGACCGAGGCCGAGATGCCGATCATCGCCGACTTCATCGCCCGCGCCCTTCGTGGGCGCGACGACGCCGACGCGGTGGCCGCCGTCCGCGACGAGGTCGCCAACCTCTGCGCCAAGTTCCCGGCCTACTGACCGAGAACCGGGTCGGGTGTCGGAGTGAACGGCGACGGAGTCGACGCTTGCGGAGATCACCCGACCCGGTGACGTCGGCGAGCGCGTTCGCCGGAGTCGGGTGATCTCCCGAAACGCCTCGGCTGCGCCTCGGCGTTCCGTACGACACCCGACCCGACGGACCGTTCGGTACGATCGGCGCACGTGGGTCCGGCAATGAGTGACTACGTGGTGGTGGGGCTCGTCGCCGCCGTGGTCACGCTCGTCGTGACGCCGATCGTCGGGCTGATCGCCCGAACGGTCCACCCGAAGGGATGGATGGTCGCACCCAACGCCCGATCCGTACACACCGCGCCGATCCCGCACGTCGGCGGGATCGCGATGCTCACCGGCTTCCTGGCCGCCATGCTCATGGCCTGGGTCACCGGCCGGTTCGAGGTGGTGTTCACCGACAACACCGAACCGATCGGCATCGTCCTCGCGGCGATCGTGGTGTTCGTCGTCGGCTACCTCGACGACGTCCGCGATCTCGCCCCACCCGCGAAAGTCACCGGCATCGTGCTGGCGGCGATCGTCCTGTACTGGTTCGGCGCGACGATGTTCTACTTCCGGGTGCCGTTCTACGACGTCATCTTGCTGTCGGGCGACTGGGTCCCCCTCGTCACGGTCTTCTGGTTGCTCGGGATGACGCAGGCGATCAACCTGATCGACGGTCTCGACGGTCTGGCTGCCGGCATCGTCGCGATCGCGGCGGGCTCGTTCTTCCTCTACGCGTTCCGGCTCAACGAGCTCGATCTGTTGCCCGACCGCAACCCCGGCCCGCTCGTGGCGATCATCGCGGCGGGGGTGTGCGTCGGCTTCCTGCCGCACAACTTCAACCCGGCCCGCATCTTCATGGGCGACAGCGGCGCGTTCCTGCTCGGTCTGTTGATGGCGGTGTCGACGAGCCTCGTCGGCGGTCGGGCCGACCCGAACACCCAGGCCTTCGTCGGCCAGACGTTCTTCTTCTTCGCCCCGCTCGCGATCCCTGTGCTGATTCTCGGCGTCCCGATCATCGACACGGTCTTCGCGATCATCCGCCGGGCCTCGCGGCGCCAGGCGCTCGACGTGGCTGACAAGGGGCACCTCCACCACCGCCTGATGAACCTCGGACACGGCCACCGCCGCAGCGTGCTGATCCTCTGGGCCTGGACGCTGGTGCTGTCCGGCTTCGTGCTGTACCCGGTCCTGAGCGACCAGAACCCGCCCTACTTGCCCGTGGGTGTGGCCGCGCTCGGGCTGGTGCTGTTCACCGTGTTGCACCCGAGCGTCCGCCGCAAGCGGGCCGAGGCCGTCGAGGCCGCACTCGACCGGCCGGCATCGGAGCAGGTCGACCCGTCGCGCCCCGAGCGGGCCGAGGAGCGCCCGAGGCCCGAGGAGATCGAGCCGACGGGCGACGTCACGGCCGAGCACGAGTCGGCGACCACGGTCGTCGTCGACGAGACCGATGTGGACGATGAGCCCGATGCGCACGCTTGACGTGTCGATCTGTACGGTGCCATGGGGCGATCGGTGGGACGAATCGCGCATCGACCTGCGGGTGATCTGGTGTCGATCTGGGCTCGAAGTTGCCCCGAGTGCGAGCGGCCGAGTAGATTGTGCAGCAGTTCACAAGCCCACTCGGCGACGTTCGCCGAGGGCCCGGATCTTCTCCAACTGACGAGCCTCTATCGCCATGTCCCCGAACCGCCCCACGCCCGGCCAGCGCGCCACCGACACCGAGTCGGCACCGCTCGCCGGTCGTTTCGGCAGCAACGCCGTTGCCGGTGGGATGGAGATCGCGCTGACGATCCTGCTGTTCGTGCTGATCGGGCTCGGTCTCGACACCTGGCTCGGCACTCGGCCGCTGTTCATGATCGTGCTGTTCTTGTTCGCCGCCGTCGGCTCGTTCGCTCGCACCAAGCTGATCTACGACGCCGAGATGGACCGCCTCGAAGCCGAACGGATCGCCAAGCGCGACCACCAGCGCGGCGAACGTCCTGTGCCGGAGGCCGACGCCGCATGAGCGACGCCATGACCGAACCGACCGCCACACCCGACGACGCCGCCGGCGACCCGACGGACAGTCCGTCGTCGGACAGTTCGACGACGGACATTTCACCCACGTCGCTGCCCGTGCAGGGCGAGCCGGTCGAGTACATGATCAGCCTCGACATCGCCAAGCGGGGACTGCTCATCGCCCCGATCATCGTCGCGGTCTGCGCGCTGATCTGGGGGAGCGAAGGTGCTGCCGGCGCCGCCGTCGGCATCGGGCTCGTCATCGCCAACTTCTTGCTCTCCGCCGCCCTCGTCTCGGGCGCGGCCCGCATCTCGCTCGGCCTGATGATGGGCGCCGTCCTGTTCGGGTACGCGCTGCGCCTCGGACTCATCTTCCTCGTCATCGTTCTCGTCCGCGACGAGCCCTGGATTTCACTTCCGGCGCTCGGAGCGACCATTATCGCGACGCACCTCGGACTCCTGATGTGGGAGCTCCGGTACGTCGCCATCAACTTGGCCCACCCGGGCCTGGCCCCCAAGCAGGCGAAGTCGTAGCCCCGGCTCCGACACCGTCTCGACACGAACCCACCTCGAACACTCGACCGGCTCTCACAAGGAACAGATCGGAAACACCGTGCTCGCCCTCGAATTCCCGCCCCTGAACGAAATCCTGCGTTGGCGCGACCTGTTCCCGACCTTCAACAAGGTCGCGATGATCGCCGTCGCCGCGGCGCTGATCGGCTCGCTCATCTTCCTCATCGCGGCGCGCCAGGACGGTTCGAAGGCACCGAAGGGCATCCGCAACTTCGCCGAGATGCTCGTCGAGTTCGTCGAGAACCAGATCATCATGCCGGCGATGGGTCGATCGGGTATGGGCTGGACCCCGTTCCTGCTGACCCTGTTCATCTTCATCTATCTCTGCAACCTGCCCGGCATCGTTCCGGTCCTGTACATGCCGGCCACCGCCCGCATGGCGATCCCGCTGTTCCTCGCCGTGGTGGTCTGGCTCGTGTACGTCGGTGTCGGGCTCAAGCACCAGGGCCTCGGCTACTTCGGCCACATGATCGCCCCGCCGGGCGTGCCCGCTGCGCTCTACCCGCTGATCGGTCCGATCGAGATCCTCTCGAACCTGATCATCCGCCCCTTCTCGCTGGCCGTTCGTCTCTTCGCCAACATGCTGGCCGGCCACATCCTGCTCGTGACGTTCTCGCTGCTCACCGAAGAGCTCGTGTTCGAAGGCGACAACATCGTCTTCCGCATCCTCGGCGTGCTGCCGTTCGTCATGCTCATCCTGATGACCGTGTTCGAGGTGCTGGTCGGCTTCCTGCAGGCCTACATCTTCACGATCCTCGCCGCGGTGTACATCGGTTCGTCGGCTCACCCCGAACACTGATCCACCCCGAACACCGACTCACACACGCTCTCCCACACCAACACCAACAGGAGTACCAACCCAACATGGAAGCACTCAGCATCCTCGCTCAGGTCGCCGAGCCCGCGGACTTCGGTCCGATCGGTGCCGGTATCGGCTACGGCCTCGCGGCGATCGGCCCGGGCATCGGCATCGGCTACATCGTCGGCAAGTCGGTCGAGGCGATGGCTCGCCAGCCCGAGTCGGCCGGCATGGTCCGCACCACGATGTTCCTGGGTGTGGCGTTCACCGAAGCGATCGCGCTGATCGGCTTCGTCGTCGCCATGCTCGTCCAGTGACCAGCCGCGGTCGAACGAACACGACTGAACAGAGCCTCGTGCTCGACGTATCCATCCATCTCGCCCGCAAGGAGTTGACGTGCTGACAGCCGTCGTCACCCGGGGTGCCACAGGCTTCGACGTCGCCTTCGTCCCACAGGCGGACGGCGGAGCAGGGGACATGACCTATGAAGAGTCCCTCGATTTCTGTGAGTTCCCCTTCGAAGAAGCAGAGTTCGCAGACCAGTACGAGGCAACGGGTTACCCCTGCGAGGAGGGCCCGAGCCCGATCCTGCCCGAGGCCAAGGAGCTGCTGTGGGGCGGTGGCTCCTTCGTGGTGTTCCTCGTCCTCATGCGGTTCTTCCTCTACCCCAAGCTCCGCAAGGGGATGGATGCCCGCTACGCCAAGGTCGAAGATGGTCTCGAGCAGGCCGACGCCGCCCGTGCGGCCGCCCGCGCCGAGGTCACCGAGTACGAAGCGGCCCTGGCGACGGTGCGAGCCGAAGCCGCCGAGCGTGTCGACGCCGCCCGTGCGACGCTCGCCGGCGAGCGCGAGACCCGCCTCGCCGAGGTGAACGCCGAGATCGCCGCCCAGCGTGAGG
Source organism: Acidimicrobiaceae bacterium (assembly GCA_002698945.1). Classification (GTDB taxonomy): domain Bacteria; phylum Actinomycetota; class Acidimicrobiia; order Acidimicrobiales; family Ilumatobacteraceae; genus Ilumatobacter. The sequence goes on along the minus strand of NZZV01000178.1, from coordinate 7,819 downwards.
CCGCCATGGCCGAGTCACGCGCCGCCCGTGAAGCGGCGGAGGCGGACGTTCGCAGTGCGGTCACCGACGTCACGTCCAAGGTGTTGGAGCTGGCGATCGGGAGGGCTCCGGCCGAGCAGGTCGACGCCGCCGTCGCCGACGTGATGAACTCGGAGGTCCGTTCATGAACGCCGTGGTCGCCACCCTGTTCGCCGCCGACGAACCGATCGATCCGTCTCGTTCGACCCACTGGCTCTTCCCGGTGCGCGCCGAGCTGCTGTTCGGCTCGATCGCCTCGATCCTCGTCTTCGCCGTCCTCTTCAAGTTCGGCTGGCCGCTGTTCCAGAAGGCGCTGACCGACCGCACCGAGCGGATCCAGTCCGCGATGGACGAGTCGGAGACGAAGCTCGCCGAAGCCCAGACCGAAGCCGCCGAGATCCGCTCGGCCGCAGGCGACATCGACGCCGAACGTCAGCGCCTCTTCACCGAGGCCGACGCCGAGGCCGAGTCGATTCTCCGCGACGGCCGGGTCCGGCTCGACGAGGAGATCGCCGAGCTGCGTGCCGCCGCCGAGTCCGACATCGCCCTCATCGGGTCACGTGCCAGCGGCGAGATCCGCAGCGAGATCTCGATGCTGTCGCGACGTGCGGTCGACCGTGCCCTCACCGGTCAGGCCCTCGACGACGCGACCCAGCAAGAACTGATCGAATCGTTCATCTCGAAGGTGGGTGCCTCATGAGTGACGCACGTGTCCAGGGGTACGCCAAGGCCCTGTTCGAGGTCGCCCGCGCCGAGGGCACCCTCGACGAGGTCGAGGACGAACTCTTCCGTTTCGCCCGCTCGTACGAGTCGAGCGACGAGCTGCGTACCGCGCTGAGCGACGAGGGCATCCCCGCCGCGAAGCGTCAGGCGATCATCGAGGATCTGCTCGGTGGCAAGGCCACGCCGACCACGACCCAGTTGGTGTCGATGGTGGTCGGTTCCGGCCGTGCCCGCGAGCTGCCCGCGATCATCGACAAGCTCGTCGCCCGTGCGTCGAGCTCGAAGAACCTGGCCGTCGCCGAGGTGCGCAGCGCCGTACCGCTCACCGACGACCAGCAAGCCCGACTGAAGGCCGCCCTCGCGAACGCGACCGGCTCGGAGGTCAACCTCAAGATCGTGGTCGACCCGTCGGTCATCGGCGGCCTCGTCGCCACCGTCGGCGATACCGTCATCGACGGCAGTGTCCGTACCCGTGTCGACCAGTTGAAGAGCCGTCTCTGACGGACAGGAGCAACCGCAATGGCTGAACTCACCATCTCTGCCGCCGACATCGCCTCGGCGCTCAAGAACAACCTCGAAGGCTTCGAGCAGTCGCTCGAGGCTCGCACCGTCGGCCGCGTCGCCGAGATCGGCGACGGCATCGCCCGTGTCACCGGGCTGCCCGACGCCGCCGTGAACGAGCTCCTCGAGTTCGAGGACGGCTCGGTCGGACTCGCGCTCAACCTCGACGAGGCGTCGATCGGCGCCGTGGTGCTCGGCGACACCTCCAAGATCGAAGAGGGCCAGCCGGTCAAGGCGACCGGTCGCATCCTCTCGGTCCCGGTCGGCGACGGCATGCTCGGACGCGTCGTGAACGCGCTCGGCGAGCCCGTCGACGGCAAGGGCGAGCTCAACGGCACCCAGATGCGCCGCATGGAGATCCAGGCGCCGGGCATCATGGGCCGCAAGCCCGTGCACGAGCCACTCCAGACCGGCATCAAGGCGATCGACGCCATGACCCCGATCGGTCGTGGCCAGCGCGAGCTGATCATCGGCGACCGCAAGACGGGCAAGACGACCGTCGCCGTCGACACGATCCTGAACCAAAAGGGTCAGGGCGTGAAGTGCATCTACGTGGCGATCGGCCAGAAGGGCTCCACCGTCGCCCAGACCGTCGAGGTGCTCCGCGAGAACGGTGCCCTCGAGTACACCGTCGTCGTGACCGCCCCGGCCGCCGACTCGGCGCCGTTCAAGTACCTCGCCCCGTACGCCGGTTGCGCCATGGGTCAGCACTGGATGGAAAACGGCGAGCACGCCCTCGTCGTGTACGACGACCTGTCGAAGCAGGCCGAGGCGTACCGTCAGATGTCGCTGCTGCTGCGTCGTCCCCCGGGCCGCGAGGCGTACCCCGGCGACGTGTTCTACCTGCACAGCCGGCTCCTCGAGCGTGCCGCGAAGCTCTCCGACGAGAACGGCGCCGGTTCGCTGACGGCGCTGCCGATCATCGAGACGAAGGCCGGCGACGTGTCGGCGTTCATCCCGACCAACGTCATCTCGATCACCGACGGCCAGGTGTACCTGCAGGACAACCTGTTCAAGTCGGGTGTGCGCCCCGCCGTCGACGTGGGCATCTCGGTGTCCCGAGTCGGCTCGGCCGCCCAGACCAAGGGCATGAAGGGCGTCGCCGGCACCTTGAAGCTCGACCTCGCCCAGTTCCGTGAGCTCGAGGCGTTCGCGACCTTCGGTTCCGAGCTCGACGCCGTGTCGAAGGCCCAGCTCGAGCGTGGCTACCGCCTCGTCGAACTGTTGAAGCAGCCCCTGAACAGCCCGATGTCGGTCGAAGACCAGGTGGTCTCGATCTTCGCCGGCACCAAGGGGTACCTCGACGACATCCCGGTCGCCGACGTGCGTCGCTTCGAGCGCGAACTGCTCGAGTACATGCACGGCCTGCACGGTGGCCTGATGTCGGAGATCAAGGGCGGCGTTCCCGACGCGCTCGCCGCTGCGGTCGACGCGTTCAAGGCCCAGTTCGAGGTCACCGGTGCCGATGGCCACCTCGTCGACCCCGCCAGCGTCGACGCCGACGAACTCGGCGAAGCCAAGAGCACCAAGACGCTCGCCACCGAATGATCGACCCCATGATCTCGTCCCGTCCCTCGACCAAGCGCCCGAAAGGAGTGATCTGACATGGCTGGAGGCCAGGAGCGCATCCTGCGCGGCCGCATCCAATCGATGCAGGCCACCAAGAAGATCACCCGCGCCATGGAGCTGATCGCGGCGAGCCGGATCGTGAAGGCGCAGCAGCGCGTCGAGGCGGCGGTGCCGTACTCCGAGCAGATCACCGAGGTCGTCCGCGACCTGTCCGCTGCCGGAGCGAGCAGCGAGTCACCCCTGCTGGCCGGGCGCGACGAGGTCAAGAACAAGTGTTACGTCGTGATCACCGCCGACCGTGGTCTGTGCGGTGGTTACAACACCGGCGTCCAGCGTGCGGCCGAAGGCGAGATCAAGGCCGACGTCGTCGCGGGCAAGGGGTACGAGATCATCCCGGTCGGCAAGAAGGCCGAGGCCTACTTCCGGTTCCGTGGCTACACCCTCGGACAGGCGTTCCAGGGCTTCAGCGACAACCCGTCCTACGCCGACGCGAAAGCGATCGGTCAGCACGTGGTCGCGTTGTACGCCTCCGGACACGTCGACTCGGTCGAGCTCGTGTACACCCGTTTCATCTCGGCCGGGAGCCAGGAAGTGGTGCTGCGTCCGCTGGTGCCGCTGCAGCGTGACACGGTCGAGGGCGGCGACGGCAAGGCCGGTTCCACCGACGGATCCGGGTCCGACTACGAGTTCGAACCCGACCCGACCACGATCCTCGACACCTTGCTGCCGCGCTACGTCGAAGCCCGCGTCTACGCCGCCCTGCTCAACGCTGCGGCGTCCGAGCACGCCTTCCGTCAGCGGGCCATGAAGTCGGCGACCGACAACGCCGAGGAACTGATCAAGAACCTCAGCATCATCATGAACCGCGCTCGCCAGGACTCGATCACCACCGAGATCATGGAAATCGTCGGCGGCGCCGAGGCCCTCGGGTCCGGCAAGGACGAACAGGTCCGCTACGTCGAGCTCGACCTCGACGCGGCCTTCGGCGGCTCGTCCGCGGGACACCCGGCACCGTCCACCACCCCGACCGGTGACGTCCAGACCGCTGGATCGATCGCCGTCGAAGAACGTTCGAACACGAACACCACCACCGACTCGCCCGACGCCGGCGAGAACATCTGACCAAACCGCTGGTTGAGGAGACACTGACAGCCATGACCATGACCGACAACCAACTGCAAGATGGCCGAGTCGTCGGTATCGCCGGCCCGGTGATCGACGTCGAGTTCCCGCCGAACGCGCTGCCCGAGCTCAACACGGCGGTCGAGTTCGACGTCGAGATCGAGGGTGAGACCCAGCAGGTCCTCGCCGAGGTCGCCCAGCAGCTGGGCAACGGCCGCGTCCGCGCCGTCTGCCTCAAGCCGACCGACGGCCTCAAGCGCGGCACCCCCGTGCGCAACACCGGCCACGGTATCCGGGTGCCGGTCGGCGACAAGGTCCTCGGCCACGTCTGGAACGTGTGGGGCGATGCGCTCGACGAGGAGCCCGAAGGCTTCGACCAGATGGAGCGGTGGGAGATCCACCGTGAGGCGCCGAAGTTCGACGCCCTCGAGCCGTCGGCTCGCGTGTTCCCGACGGGCATCAAGGTCATCGACCTGCTCACCCCGTACGTCGCGGGTGGCAAGATCGGCCTCTTCGGTGGCGCCGGCGTCGGCAAGACCGTGCTCATCACGGAGATGATCAACCGTGTCGCCTCGCAGCACGGCGGCGTGTCCGTGTTCGCCGGTGTCGGCGAGCGCACCCGTGAGGGCACCGACCTCCGTCTCGAGATGATGGAGTCGGGCGTGTTCGAAAAGGCCGCCCTCGTGTTCGGTCAGATGGACGAGCCGCCCGGTGTCCGCCTCCGCGTCGCCCTGTCGGCGCTCACGATGGCCGAGTACTTCCGCGACGAGCAGAACCAGGACGTGCTGCTCTTCGTCGACAACATCTTCCGCTTCGTGCAGGCGGGCTCCGAGGTGTCGACCCTGCTCGGCCGCATGCCGTCGGCCGTGGGCTATCAGCCGACGCTGTCCGACGAGATGGGTCAGCTCCAGGAGCGGATCACCTCGACCCGCGGTCGTTCGATCACGTCGCTGCAGGCCGTGTACGTGCCGGCCGACGACTACACCGACCCGGCGCCGTTCACGACCTTCACGCACCTCGACGCCACCACCGAGCTCAGCCGCCAGGTCGCCTCGCTCGGCATCTACCCGGCGGTCGACCCGCTGGCGTCGACGTCGACCATCCTGTCGCCCGAGATCGTCGGCGAGAAGCACTACAACATCGCCCGTGGCGTGCAGGAGAACCTCCAGCGCTACAAGGAGCTGCAGGACATCATCGCCATCCTGGGTCTCGACGAGCTGTCCGACGAGGACCGCCTCACCGTCAACCGGGCCCGCAAGATCCAGCGCTTCTTGTCGCAGCCGTTCTTCGTCGCCAAGGTCTTCACCGGCCTCGACGGTGAATTCGTGTCGATCGACGAGACGGTCGAGTCGTTCGAGGCGATCCTCAACGGCGAGGTCGACGAGGTCCCCGAGCAGGCGTTCCTCAACGTCGGCGGTCTCGAACAGGTGCTGGCGAAGGCCAAGAAGCTCGAGGAGAGCTGACATGGCCAACGTCATGACCGTCGAAGTGGTTTCGCCCGAGAAGGTTCTCTACTCCGGCGAGGCGACCATGGTCATCACGCGTACCATCGGCGGCGGCGAGGTCGCCTTCCAGCCCGGCCACGTGGCGTTCCTCGGAGCGTTGGTGGAGAACCACACCCGGGTCTTCCTCGCGGACGGCTCGACCGAGGACGTCGCGGTCCACGGCGGCTTCGTCGAGGTCTCCGACAACAAGGTGTCGATCCTGTCCGACGCCGCCGAACTCGGCACCAACGTCGACATCGAGCGTGCTCGCGCCGCCAAGCAGCGGGCGGAGGAAGTCCTTCGTCACGAGCACGATGCCGAGGCGATCAGCGCCCTTGGCCGTGCTCACGCCCGTCTCAACGCAGCCGGCGCGAGCTTCTGATCCGCCGGTGGGTCATCGTCGGCGCCGCGGCGTCGGCGCGTTGATCGCCGCCACACTCGTCGTCGCGGCGTGCGCCGACGAGGCGCCGACCGAATCGCTCGGCGCGGCGACGACGCCGACAACCTCGGCGACATCGGTGCCCGCGACGACGATTATCACGACGACCACCAGCACGAACACCGAGACGACCAGCAGCACGACGTCATCGACGACGTCGGTTCCGGTGACGTCGACGAATGCGCCGTGCTCGCGGTACCGGGTCGTGGTGCTCGGCAACTCGACCGACTACTGGCCCGACTACGTCGTGGGTGCGGAGGGGCCGACCGCCGACGCCTGGCCGGCGCTGCTCGAGGAGTCGATGACCGAGCGTCTACCGGACATCCATGTCGAGGTGAACAACGCCTCGGTGCTCGGCGCCGGATTCGACCTCGGCCTGTACGGCGTCGTGAGCATGCAGCAGCGCCTCGCAGAACTGTCGGCGTCGCTGTCCACCGATGTTCCCACGCTGCTGATCGTCGCACCGAGCGTCGTCGATCTCCAGCTGCGGTCGCTCGACGTCGCGGCGTCGTCGGCGGCCTTCGATGCCCTGCTCGCCGATGCCGCTGCCTCGTTCGAGGACATACTCGTCCTGCCGATGAATCCGGTCGCGAGCGGGTTCTCCCGAGCCGTGTCGGAGGCGATCGCAGCATTCAACACGGCGCTGGTGGCCGAGGGAATCGTCGGACCCGGGGTCGGATCGGTGCTGCTGTCCGACGACGGGATCACCGGCCGCGTCGAGTTCTACGACGACTTCGACGACGAACGGCGCGACACACCCGGGCCCGACCCCGACGGGCTCCACCCCGACACCGACGGTCATGCCGCGCTCGCTGCGAGCCTGGTCGATCCGGTCGCCGCGCGCGTCCTCGCCGGTTGCGGCTGAGCGCCCGCCAGGCACGAACCGACGCCGACGACGGCCGACGGTACGCTCCGTGGATGGCCGAGTACCCCTTCCGTTCCGCCCTCGTCACCGGCGCCTCGTCGGGGATCGGGGAGATCATGGCCGGACGGCTCGCCGACGCCGGGGTGGCGACCACGGTGGTCGCCCGGCGCTCCGAGCGACTCGACGCACTCGCCGATCGTCACACCGGGGTCGAACCACTGGTCGCCGATCTCGCCACCGAGGCGGGCCAGTCCGTCGTCGCCGCTCGGATCGCGAACGGCGACGTCGACCTGGTCGTGAACAACGCCGGGTTCGGCACCAACGGCGACTTCCACACCCTCGATCCGGACCGGCTGGCCGACGAGATCGAGGTCAACGTCGCCGCCCTGACGAGGCTCAGCCACGCAGCGCTCGCCGTCATGGTGCCGCGAGGCAGCGGTTGGCTGCTGAACGTGTCGAGCGTGGCGGGATTCCAGCCGGCACCGCAGCTCGCCGTGTACGCCGCCACGAAGGCGTACGTCACGAGCCTGACCGAGAGCCTGCACGAGGAGGCGGCGCCGCACGGGGTGCACGTCACCGCGCTGTGCCCCGGCCTCACCAAGACCGAGTTCCAGCGGGTCAGCAACGCCGACCGCTACGCCGACCAGTTCCCGTCGTTCGTCTGGACGAGCCCCGACGAGGTCGCCCGGTGCGGTCTCGAGTGTGTCGTCGCCAATCGCACCCTCGCCGTGCCGGGCACCCAGTACAAGCTGATGGTCGCCGCGACGAACATCACACCGAGGTGGCTGCGACGTCGTGCCTCCGCGATCGTGCAGCGCGGCTGAGCGCAGCCCGGCGCCCGGTCTGCTGGAGCGAAACTGAGCTTCAACGTCGGAGTCGCGCCAGCAGAGATCGAGCAGATCGATGAGTCGACTCGTTCCTCACACGAGCTGCATGGTGGGCTGCAGCATCCCGGGATGCTCCTATGTTTGTCAAGAGGTGTTTGTGGTTGGGGTGAGGTCGGTTTTGATGGCTTGGTAGACGTCGCGGGCGACGGCG
>NZZV01000177.1 GCA_002698945.1 Acidimicrobiaceae bacterium | reverse complement strand
ACGACGTGCGCGCCGCGATCGACGGCATGTTCGACACCGACTCGGTGCTCGAACTGCGCCGCGACTTCGCCAACGGCATGATCACGGCGCTCGCGAGGGTCGAGGGTCACCCGGTCGGTGTCATCGCGAACGACCCTGCGCACCTCGCCGGAGCGATCACGTCGGATGGTGCGGACAAGGCGGCGCGGTTCATGCAGCTGTGCGACGCCCACGACATCCCGATCGTCACCCTCGTCGACACGCCGGGGATGATGGTCGGTCCGGAGGTGGAGGAGTCCGCGCTCGTTCGTCACTGTTCGCGTCTGTTCGTCACCGGTGCCAACGTGTCGGTGCCGATGGTGTCGGTGGTACTCCGCAAGTCGTACGGGCTCGGCGCCCAGGCGATGATGGGCGGGTCCACCAAAGCGCCCCTTGCCTGCGTCGCATGGCCGACCGGCGAGTTCGGCGGCATGGGCCTCGAAGGGGCCGTGCGGCTCGGCTACCGCAAGGAGCTGGAGGCGTGCACGACCGACGCCGAACGCGACGCCCTGTTCGACGAACTCGTCGGCCGCCTCTACGAGGTCGGCAAAGCGCTGAGCGTCGCCGAGTACTTCGAGATCGACGACGTGATCGATCCCGTCGACACGCGACGCTGGATCACGACGATCCTCGAATCGGCACCGCCCCGGCCCGCCGGCGCGGGGCGTCCCAACGTCGACACGTGGTGAGCCGGCTGCAGGTGTTCAGGAACCGAGGATCTGGTCGAACACCCAGTTCGACTGCTTGATCGAGCCCATCCCTGCGCTGCTCGCCGGCGAGTACCGATGCCCCGGGTAGAGCACCACGTTGTCGTCGATCCGGCTCAGGCGCTTGAGACTCTCGACCATCTGTTGCGGGTCGCTTCCCGGCAGATCGGTGCGACCGCACCCATCGAGGAACAAGGTGTCGCCCGACACCAACTTGCCGCGCACCAGAAAGCACTGGCTCCCCGGTGTGTGACCCGGCGTGTGGACGAGTTCGATCTCCACCTCGCCGACCGTCACGACATCGCCGGAGTCGTGCGCGACGAGCTGATCGTCACCGACCCCGGTCGTGCGCGTCACCCACGGCACCTCGTCGCGCTGGACGTGGATCGGGCACGACACCCGCTCGAGCAGTCCGCCGATGCCGTCGATCGAGTAGCCCATCATCGAACCGCCGACGTGGTCGGGGTGGTAATGAGTGGCGAGCACGCCGGCGACCCGCATCCCGTCGGCCTCGATCACGTCGACCAATCCGGCCGGGTCGTAGGCGGGGTCGACGAGGACGCACTCGCCGGTGGAGCGATCGCCGATGGCGTAGACGAAGTTCACCATCTGCTGGGCGATCTGGTCGTCGGCCGCGAAGTCGCGACCCGAGAGGAGCTGGCGGAAGTACAGGCGGTCGTCAGTGGGCTCGGCCATGGGTCGAGCGTACGCTGGTCGGCCATGACGCACGCACCCGGGCAGCTCACGTCGCTCACCGCCGGCCAGCAGATCGTGTACGGCGGTGACCGCGTCACCGAGGTGTCGGCCGAGCTCGCGGCGGCGTTCGAAGCGGGTGACCGGGTGATCGTCGACCCCGGGACGGGCCAAGTCCTCCACGTGCCCGTGGCGGAACACGAGCGGGCGGCATCAGCCGTCGCCGCCGCTGCTCGGGCGTTCGCAGATCTGGCCCGGTGCAGCGACGACCAGATCACCACGTTCTTCGTCGAGTTCGCCGACCGACTGGCCGACGACGCCACCTTCGCTCCGATCCTGGCGGCCAACGAGGCCGACGTGGAGCGGGCGCGCGGCCGGGGCCGTTCGACCACCCGGCTCGAACTGTCGCCCGCGATGCGCGCCGACATGGTCGCCGGGCTGCGCGGCTGGGCCGAGACCCCGGCCGGGCGTGACGAGGTGGTTCGCACGATCGAGCACGACGGCTGGTCGGTCGAGGCCCGCCGGGCACCGCTCGGCGTGGTCGGCTTCGTGTTCGAGGGTCGGCCCAACGTCTTCGCCGACGCAGCCGGCGTGGTCCGGACCGGCAACACGGTCGTGTTCCGGATCGGCTCCGACGCACTCGGCACCGCCCGCGCGATCGTCGAGCACGCGCTCGATCCGGCCCTGACGGCGGCCGGTCTCCCTGCGGGCACCGTGTCGCTGGTGCCGTCGGCCGCCCATGCCGCCGGATGGGCGCTGTTCTCCGACGCCCGACTCGCCCTGGCGGTGGCGCGCGGTTCGGGGCCGGCGGTCGCGCAGCTCGGCGCCGTCGCCCGGTCGGCGGGGATCGCCGTGAGCCTGCACGGGACCGGCGGCGCGTGGATGGTCGCCGCGTCCGACGCCGACGCCGATCGCTTCGAACGCTCTGTGCGGCACTCACTCGACCGCAAGGTGTGCAACACCTTGAACGTGTGCTGCATCGTTCGTGACCGCGCCGCGGACCTGGTGCCACGCTTCCTGAAGGCGGTCGAGGCCGCCGGAGCACAGCGCGGTGCCGACGGCCGTGTGCACGCGACGCCGCCGGCGCTCGCACACGTGCCGTCCGATGTGGCGGCCCGCACCGCGCGGGTCGTGCGCTCCGACGGGACCCACGACGAACCCTTCGTGAGCGAGTATCCCGTCGACGACCTCGGCAACGAATGGGAGTGGGAAGAGTCGCCCGAGGTGACGTTGCACGTCGTCGACTCCGTCGACGACGCGATCGCCGCGTGCAACGCACACAGTCCCCGGTTCGTCGCCGCCCTCATCAGCGACTCCGACGACGAGCACCAGCGATTCTTCGACACGGTCGACGCGCCGTTCGTCGGCGACGGGATGACCCGATGGGTCGACGGTCAGTACGCGCTCGACGCCCCTGAACTGGGACTCTCGAACTGGGAGGGCGGCCGCATGCTCGGCCGCGGCGGGATCCTCTCCGGTGACTCGGTGTTCACGGTGCGGTACCGGGCCCGGATCACCGAGCCCGATCTGCACCGCTGATCACGACCAGACGCCGTTGATGTCGACGATGAGGTGGGTGCTCTTCAGGCTGGTCACGCAGAGCTGACCCGAGCCCGACAGTTTGACCATGGCACCGTTCGCCACCGTCTGGCCCGGGGCCGCGTTGACGTTCGAGGTCGTCGGCTGTTTGCCGCACGGGAAGACCGTGACGTGGAGGCCGTGGTCGGGCTGCGTGACGGTGACATTGACCGAGGCCGCCTTGGCGTCGCCGGGGATGCCACGTTCGCCGGCGATCTGGAGCTTGACGATCTGACCGGCCCGTACCTTCTGCCCACTCGTGACCTCGTTCAGCCCGGAGAACACCTTTCGGCTGTCGAACAGGCGGATCGGGTTCAAGGCGGTGAACTCGTATCCGGCACCGTCGTCGAAGTAGCCGGTCACGTCGATCGCGATGTCGAGATCGGTCAGCGCCTTGGCGCACACCTGCCCTTGATCGTCGGTGCCGACGACGACACTGTTCGGTCGGGCCTCGTTCGGTTGGTAGTTGATCGTCGACGTCTCGAGCGAGTTGGTGGCACCGCAGGGGTAGATCTGCAGGTGACCGAGATTCGACCCGCGAATCGCCGTGACGTTGAGCGCGACGGCATCGGCACCGACCGGTGGGCCGCCGACCGTCCCGGTGACACGGATCTTGCGCTCCTCGCCCGCGGCGAGGCGTTTGCCAGGCCGCGAGTCGTACAACCGCTTGGGATCGATCGGCGTGAACTCGCTGGCGTCCGCACTCGGTCGGTAGTAGCCGTTGACGTCGATCACGACGTCGACCGAAGCGTGGGCGTACACGCAGAAGTCGCCCTTGTCGAGCGGCACGATCGCCTGGTTGGCGATCGCGGTGCCGGGTGTGTAACCGAGCGTGCTGACCTCCGGCACCTTCGACGAGCAGTTGTAGATCGTGAGGTGTCCCGGCGCCGAAGGTCGTACGGCGACGAAGTTGGCGCTCACCGCGGCGACGTCGGCGGTCGCTGCGGTGATGCGAACGCTCGACTTGGCCTGGATCCGCGTCGTCCCTTGGCCTTTGCGGGTGTCGACGAGACGGAACGGGTCGACCGGCTCGAAGTTGACGGGAGCGGCCGAGGGTCGGGTGTCGGGCAGCTTCGGCGCGTTCGCCGCGAGGCCCGCGGACGTGTCGACGACGAACTGCCAGTCGGCCGCGCCGCCGTTCGAGTCGACCGCCACGCTGTAGCTGCCGTTGGGCAGCACGGTGCGGGGCATCACGACCACGGCATTGTCGCCGTCGAGGATCGCCCGCGCCGTCCCGTCGGCGCCGGTGTTGCCGGCGTGGAGGACGCACGTCTCGATCGGGCCGTTGGGCCCGTTGATGGTCGCCGAGGCGTTGGAGACCTTGTTCGGCATCATGGCGATCAACGGCAGTCCGGCGCTGCCGCTCCAGCCGCACAGCGTCATCGGGTTGGGGAACTCGGTGATGAACGAGTTGAGCGGAACGGTTGCGCCGTTCCCCGGGAACGTGATCGGGGTCGAGGGACGGGGAATGCTCGAGTCGATGCCACGAATCACGTCGAGTGTGCCACCCGACTTCCACGGCGTGGTGTTGCTGTTGGTGCACAGGCCGAAGCCGCTCTGCCTGAGGCTGTAGCGCAGGATCCCGATCGCATGGAACGGCCCGGTCATCCAGAGGTCGATGTGATTGCGTGCCTTGGCGTTGATCGAACTCGACACGGCGACGTTGCCGCTGTTGCCGGCCACGTCGCCGCCTGCGGTGTAGCCCGGCTTGCCCACGATCTCGTCGTGGCTGATGCCGTTCTGCAGCATGTAGCACGAGTGCGCTTGCGCTTCGGCCGACCATGTCGCATTGGCCGTCACCGGGCCGAGGCCCGACATGGCGCGGTAGGTGTTCACGATGCCAGCCAGTCGTCGTCGGCGACCGCGGAGGCGGTCGACGGCGCCGCCGTGACCCCGACCATCGTGGCGACGAGAAACGTCGCCAGCGTGGTCAGCACGGCCGCCACGCGACGGGACGGGCGCAGCGGCGAGGAGTGGGGGGCGGCGGTCACATTGATGTCATCGGCCCGCTTTCGAGCTCTCTCAACGACCCTGACCGTTTCTTGACGATCGGAGTACCTGGGTCATGCGATTGCAGGGTCTTCGGCCCCTCCAATTGGGTAGGTTCAGCACCGTGCGTGGTGGTGGGCGAGCGTGGAGCGTGGCGGTCTTGACGTTGGCGACGTCGGTCGCCGCGTGCGCGCCGGATGGACCGCCGTCGGTCTCGTCGCCCAGCACCGCGACGGCCCTGAGCACGACGGCCACGAGCCCGACGACCACCAGCACGGCGACAGGCACGACGGGCAGCAGCACGACCGCCGCCGCGACCTCGACCAGCACGACGACCGTGGCGCTCGAACGGTCGACGTCGGTGGGCGATCGGCGGTATCCGTCGCTCGGGACTGCCGGCATCGACGTCGAGTCGTACGACGTCGAACTCGAGATCGACCCGGACCGGCGGCTGCTTGCCGGCACCGTCACGGTCACGGGTACGTTCACCGCTGCCACCGATCAGCTGTCGTTCGACCTCGACGGTCCGGAGGTCAGGTCGGCGACGGTCGACGACGCGACGGTCGAGGTCCGGGTGGACGGGAGCGACCTGATCGTCGCCCTCGACGACCCAGGCTCGCCCGGCGAGCGGTTCGTCGCCGCGTTCGAGATCGTCACCGCGGTCGACTCCGGTCCCTCCTTCGGGCCCGATGCCGGCATCTTCGCGTCGCAAGGTGGTCTGTGGAGCGTCAACGAGCCCGACGGGGTCAGCACCTGGATGCCGGTCAACGACCACCCGACCGACAAGGCGGTGTGGACGTTTCGACTGACCGTGCCCACCGGGTTCGAGGCGATCGCCAACGGCGCACTCGTCGACATCGTCGCCGACGACGGAGCGACGACGTGGGTGTGGCACCAGGACGAACTGATGGCGTCGTACCTCGTGCTCCTGCTCGTCGACGACTACGACCTCGTCGACGACGGTGCGATCGAGGTGGGCGGCGCGACCGTCGAACTCCGCCACGTCGTGCGCAGCGATCGCCGGGACGACCTCGACCGGTACCTCGACATCACCCGGCGACAACTCGAGTTCTTCACCGCACTGTTCGGGCCGTACCCGTTCGACCGCTACGGCCTGGCGATCGCCGACTCCCAGCCGGGCCTGGCGATGGAGACACAGGGACTGCCGTTGTTCAGCTCGACCGATCTCGACGGGACGCTCGGACCGCTCCAACACCTGCTGCTCGCACACGAGCTCGCCCACCAATGGTTCGGGAATGCCGTGTCGCCCGCGACATGGGACGACATCTGGCTGAACGAAGGCTTCGCCACCTACGCACAGATGCTGTGGTTCGACGAGGTCGGGTTGTCGACGTTGGAGAGCGAGGCCGAACTCGCGCTGCGGACGCTCCCGGACGACGGATGGCCGCTGTCTGCGCCGACCGACCTGTTCGGCACGGTGTCGTACAACGGGGGAGCGGTCGCACTGCACGCGCTCCGACTCGTCGTCGGCGACGAGGCGTTCTTCGCGACCCTTCGCGCCTGGGTGCTCGAACACGACGATGCCGCTGCGTCGACCGACGACTTCCAGCGCACCGCCGAGCGGGTGAGCGGTCGCGACCTCGACGAGTTCTTCGAGACCTGGGTCCATGCACCGGACGGCCCGCCCGACGCGTTCCCGGTCGTCTCAGCGACCGAGGATGGCTGACGAGGCACGGCCCCACCAGCGCGACGGCCGATCGTGGACCGCCTCCGACTCGTCGGCACGACGAGCGGTGAGCCGGCCCGCGTTGACGCCGATCCATCGCAATGGCTCCGGCTCCCAGCGTCGAGAGCGGTGACCGACCCACGGGAGTCGAAGGAGGTCGTCGTCGCCGGCGAGCTGGGGCCCGCCGATCAGCGTCGCCAGGGTCCGACCGGCGAGGTTGGTCGTGCTCACCCCGTCGCCCGCATAGCCGCCCGCCGTGGCGAGCCCGGTGGTGCGGTCGTGGCGCACCGAGCAGTGCCAGTCTCGTGACGCTGCGAGGACCCCACCCCAGTGATGCGTGATGCGGGCGTCGCCCAACTGCGGGAACAGCGCGCGGAGCGCCGCGGTCAGCAGACCCGCGATGTGGGCGTCGTGATCGAAGCCGGGTGCGATGCGCGAACCGAAGTGGTACGGGGCGCCGCGCCCGCCGAACGCGAACCGGCCGTCGGCGGTGCGCTGCCCGTAGATGATCATGCGGCGGCCGTCGGCGAAGGTCGGCCGGTCGTCGAGGCCGATCTCGTCCCACACCTCGTCGGGCAGCGGTTCGGTCGAGATCATCAGCGAATAGATCGGCAGGAGCTCCCGGCGCCGGCCGGGCAGTCGGCTGGTGTACCCCTCGGTGGCCCGGACGATCGTCTCGGCTTCCACGGCACCCTTCGTCGTCGTGACCCGCCTTGGTGCGATGTCGAGGACCCGTACGTCCTCGACGATCGTGACGCCGGCGGCCGCCGCGGCGCGTGCGAGCGCGTGACAGAGCCGGAGCGGGTGCACGGCCGCGCAGTGCGGCGTCCACACCGAGCCGTCGGCATCGGTCATCCGCACACGTGCGGTGGTCTCGGCACGGTCGAGCCAGCGGTAGTCGTCGTCCGTGAATCCGTACCGGTGCATCTCGTCGAGATGCGCGCGGAGACGCTCGACCTGGGGGGACGTGCGGGCGACGTCGAGCGTGCCACCGCGGTGGAACACCGTCGGCGGAGCGTGCTCCTCGGCGAACCGCTCGATCTCGCTCACCGTGTCGTGCATCGCGGCCTGCATGCGGTGCGCTGCTGCGGCGCCGTGTCGTGCGGCGATCGCGTCGAGGCTCATCGGCAAGATGGCGGACGACCAGCCGCCGTTGCGGCCCGATGCGCCGAATCCGACGTGTTCCGACTCGAGCACGACGATCCGCAGGTCGGGCCGGCGCCGGGCCAGGTACCAAGCCGTCCACAGACCGGTGTAGCCGGCTCCGACGATGACGACGTCGGCGTCGGGGGGCGGCGACGCCGACGTGGCGACGAAACGTTCCTCGGCAGGCAAGGTGTCGGTCCAGAGGGATCGGCGCGACGGCGAGGACACACCAATACGCTACGCGCCGTGAGTCCGCTGCCCCCACCCGCAACGGCGCCCGCCGGTTGGTACCCAGACCCCTACTCGGGCGGGTTCCGCTACTTCGACGGTCGCCAGTGGACCGGGGCGCCCGTCGCCGCGGTGCCGGGGACGTTGCCGACGTTGCCGACGTTGCCGACGCTCGAACCGAGGCCGCCGCACCCGACCCTGCCGCTGCGGGCCGCGATCGGGGCGCTCGTGGTGCTCACCGTCTCACTGCTCGCTGGCAAGCTGCTGCTCGAGCTGACCATCGACGCCGACTGGCCGCTCGCGGTGTACATCTTCATGTCGGCGGTCGTGTCGTACGGGCCGTCGCTCGCGTGGGCGTGGCACATTCGCGGTCGGGACGGCGACGGGACGTGGTCGGCGCTCGGTTGGCGCCCGCGGTGGAGCGACCTCGGCTGGGGGCCGTTGACGTGGCTCACCGCGGTGCTGTGCCAAGCGACGATGGCCGCGATCATCCTGGCGCTCGACATCCCGTTCACGTCGAACATCGACGAGGGCGAGTTGAGCGGTGACGACCGCACGTACGTCGTGGCGCTGCTCGTCGCCGCGGTCATCGCGGCGCCGCTCGTCGAGGAGCTGATCTTCCGCGGCATCGTGTTGCGAGGGTTCGTCGGCCGGATGCCGCTGGTGGTCGCGCTGGTGCTGCAGGGTGTGCTGTTCGGCGCCGCGCACGTCGACCCGTCACGCGGGGTCGGCAACCTCGGCCTGGTGATGGTGTTGTCCACCGTCGGCGTCGTGCTCGGCGCGTCCGCCTACGTCTTCCGACGTCTCGGGCCGCCGATGCTCGCCCACGCCATCTTGAACGGCGTGGCGCTGGCGATCGTGCTGTCGGGGTGGCTCGACGGTGTCGAGAGCCCGTTCGAGATGTTGCTCTGGTTCGCTAACGCGGGCTGACGCGCCGAAGGCGGGCGATGCGGTCCGTGCTGGCGGCGACCTGCATACCGGGACCGACGGCCTCGCGCCAGAACGCGTTGGGGTCGGCGACCGGGGCGTGGGCGAGGGCATGAACTACCAGTATATCGAGTGCCCGGACTGCTACGGCTCGGGCCAGAAGGTATGTGGGAAGGGTTTCGGCACCGGACTACCGTCCAAGAGGCTGGTCGGCTT
>NZZV01000176.1 GCA_002698945.1 Acidimicrobiaceae bacterium | reverse complement strand
GGCGCTCGACTTCGAGTCGCCGCTGCCGACCCGCAAGTTCTCCGAACCGGAGCACCTCGACCGCACGCGCGAGCTGGTGTCGGTGATGCGCGCCAAGTCGCCTGACGACCTGTCGTCGATGATGGACATCTCGCCCCAACTCGGCGAGCTCAACTTCGAACGCTTCCAGGACTGGTCGCCGCCGTTCACCCCGGACAACGCCCGACCGGCGGTGCTGGCATTCAACGGCGACACGTACATCGGTCTCGACGCCCGCAACTCGTTCTCCGAACGCGACTACACCCACGCCCAGAAGGTGTTGCGCATCCTGTCCGGGCTACACGGGGTGCTGCGCCCGCTCGACCTGATCCAGCCCTACCGGCTCGAGATGGGATCGAAGGTCGAGACCGACCGCGGCGGCTCGCTCTACGACTTCTGGGGCGGTGACGTGACCGACCGGCTCAACGCCGATCTCGCCGCCTCACCGGGCGCCGACGTGCTCGTCAACCTGGCGTCGAACGAGTACTTCTCGGTGGTCCAGCCCGACCGCATCGACGGCAGGGTGATCACGCCGCGCTTCGAGGACGCCAAGGGCGACGGTGAACACAAGGTCGTCGGCTTCTTCGCCAAACGCGCCCGCGGCGCCATGGCGGGGTGGATCGTGCGCGAGCGGATCAAGAGCGCACGAGCCCTCGCCGACTTCGACGAACTCGGCTACCGGTACGCGCCCGACGTGTCGACGCGGGCCGAGCCGGTGTTCCGCCGTCGCTCCGACGCCTGACGCCGCGTGTGTCGAATCGTGCCTGGCACCACCCAGCACATCGTCTCCGACACGCCGTCTGAGACGTCAGCGGGGGGTGGCGAGGACCATCGTCCAGTACGGCGTGCCGGACGGGGAAGTCGTGACGGCGACACCGACGTGGACGAGGTCGGCGTTCAGCATGTTGGCCCGGTGACCGGGTGAATCCAGCCACGCGTCGGTGACGAGCTGGGCGGTGCCCTGGCCCGCGGCGACGTTCTCGGCGATCCGACTCCACGCGTAGCCGGTGGCGTCGACGCGGACCGCCATCGTCGACCCGTTCGACCCGGTGTGCGACATGCGGTTCACGGCCGCCTGGTCGTTCGAATGCGCCTGGGCGGCCTGCATCATCTGCGGGTGGATCTGCAGCGGCGCGAGCCCGTGCTGCGCTCGCACTGCATTGGTACGTTCGACCACCTCGGCGGCCGGGTCGGACGCCGGCGCCGGCGGGGTGGCCGCCACCTGGATCGACGCGCCACGGTCGGCGTCGGCGCGAGCGACAGCGACGAGGTCGGGAGGGCTGGCACCCCCGACGACAGAGGTCGCGCCGACCAGCGTCACCATGACGGTCAGCAAGATCCCGCCGAGCAGGGTCGGGAGGTTTCGGAGATGTCGGAGGGTTCGCACTGTGTGCCTCTCTGCCCGCTGAAGCAGAACGGCCCGCTGTCCCATGTTCTAGCGGCGTCGCGCCCACGGCACACACCACCCGCACATCGCCCCAGCTCAGCCGCCGGGACGACCGGACCGATTCAGGGGCGGCGGGACGGCCGCGGCAACGTGACGTCGTGGCGCAGGAGTTCGTCGCCGCGCCAGTCCTTCGCGACGAGACCGACGGCGGTGCCGGCCTCGGTGACATCGACCTCGACCAGGCCGAAGTGACCGCCGCCCGTGATCGGACCTGTGGTGTACGGCCCGCCCTTGGTGCTACCGGGCCGGTCGAGCGAGGCGACGTGGAGGAGGGGGAAGCCGGCCCCGTCGACCGTCGAATAGTTGGTGTGCGTGCCGTCGTCGATGGCGACCATGTGGGCGTCACCCGACACCATCACGAGGTGGTCGATGCCGAGCTCGGCGATGTGTTCGGCGATGCGTCGACGTTCGGCGTCGTAGCCCGCCCACGAGTCGGCGCCGGCCTCGGCGGGGTCGACCCACGGGACCGGGTTCACCCAGATCACGAGGTCGTGGTCGGTCGCAGCGCGCTCGAGCTCGGCGAGCAACCAGCGCAGCTGCACGTCGCCGAGCATCGTCTTGCGACCGGTGTCGGGGTCGGTGTCCGGATCACGTTCGGAGCGGGCGTCGGTCATCACGACGCGGGTGGTCCCGATCGTGAACGCCTGGAAGATCGCCGAGGTCGGTCCGGCCAGTTCGTAGTGCGGCACGTACTCCCGGTAGGCGACCATGGCCGCGTTGCGGCCCGGTGCGGTCCGATCCGCATTGTCGGGACCGAAGTCGTGATCGTCCCAGACATAGGCGATCGGCACCGAGCGGTAGAGCGCCGCCTGGGCGGGGCGGGTGAGTTGGACGTCGAACACCTGTCGGTAGTCGTCGACGTCGTCCACGAAGATGTCGCCGTAGTGGAAGTCGCCGAGGTTCACGTACACGTCGGGTTGGGCGGCGCGGATGGCATCGAACACCGCCCCGTTCGAACCGGTCCGGGCGCAGGAGCCGAACGCGAGCCGAAGGGGCCGCGCCCGATCGGGGAAGGTGCGGAAGGTGCCGATCCGTGTGCGGTCGACCTCGCCGTCGACCTCGAGCGCGTACCAGTACCTGGTGTCGAGCTCGAGCCCGTCGACCGCGAAGTCGGCGACGCGGTCGTACAGGTCGGCCAGCGGGGTCGGTGTGGCGCCGGCGAGCCCGGCATCGGTCGACACCAACAGTGCGGCGTTCTCGAACTCGACGCGCGGGCGGACGCGCACGGAACATCCGGTCGTGGTGACCGCACCGCACCACATCCACTCGACGATCGACTCGGGCGGTGCGGTGACCTCGCTCTCCGGGTGCGTCGGCCCCCAGATGCGGTCGTACACGTAGCGACCCAGCGACGATCCCGCCACCACCGCGACCGCCGCGCCGGCGAACGTGAACAACACGCGCCGCCGACCGAGATCCACCGTGTCGTTCTGGTCGACCGTGTCGTTCTCGTCGCCTTCGTCGGCCGCCGGCTCGCTCCGGCGGTCGGCCTCGGACGGGTCGTCGCGAGACATCGATCCGAGCACGAGCCAGATCAGGACCGGGACGCCGAAGACGACGATCGTCAGCGCGGCCGACCACGGTACGAGTTGCGCGACGGCGAACGGGACGAACACAGCGACGACGAACGCGCCGACGATCCCACCGACCCGCGGCCACCTCCAGCTCAGGAGCGCGGCGACGAGGAAGGCGAGGAAGAACCACGGCAGGACGCGATCGTCGAACGTCGCACCACCGGGGCGGACCACGATCGCCCAGCGACCACGCCCGACGAACCCGATCAGCGAGCACACGGCGACGATCGTGATACTCGCGACGAGCACCCGGTGACGGAGCCGCGATGTCGGTTGCGGCTCGGGTTCGCAATGTGGTGACGGCTCGATGTCCGTCATCGTGCCACGGGGTTCGGCCGACGACACGGTGCACGAGGTGCGGTCCGCACGGAGACCTCGCCGAGCGAGGTGCTACGCGGCCGTGCTCGCTTCGCAGTCGCAGCAGAGCGCGATCAGGTCGGCGATCGCCTGAGCCGGAGCCTCGCCGAGCGGATCGTCGCACGAGGCCTCGAGGCGCCGGGCGATGGCGGCCCACCGGGAGCCATCGATCGCGCCGACATCGGTCAGGCTCGACACGTCCTCGGCGAGCCGAGCGATCAGCCGCTCGGCCGGAAGCCGGTCGTGTCGGTGCCGCACGGCGGCGTATCGCTCGATCGTGTCCCAGACGCACGCCACTCGGATCGCCCAGGCTTCGCCGCGGCGACGCGCCGCCAGGATCTCCGCCGGGAGTGGCTCCACGAGCCGGTCGGCTGCTGATGCGTCGCCCATCGATCAGCCCGGGGTCAGCCGTCCGCCGGTCACGGCGATCGACTCGCCGGTGATGTAGGTCGAGTCGTTCGACGCGAGGAAGACGTAGGCCGGCGCCAGCTCCGCCGGCTGCGCTGGACGCCCGAACGGCGTGTTCTCCCCGAAGTCGTCGACCTTACCGGGAGGCATGGTGGCGGGGATCAGCGGGGTCCACACCGGGCCGGGGGCGACCGCGTTCACCCGGATGCCGCGGTCGGCGAACTCCTGGGCTGCCGACTTGACGATGTTGGTCAGCGCGCCCTTCGTCGCCGCGTAGTCGAAGAGGTAGGGGCTCGGGGACGTCGCCTGGATCGAGCTCGTCACGATGATCGACGCACCCGGTCGCAGATGATCGAGTGCCGCCTGGATCGTCCACACCGTGTGGAACACATTCGTTTCGAACGTGCGGCGGAGCTGCTCCTCGGTGAGGTCGGCGATCGACTCGAGCGCCATCTGGTACGCGGCGTTGCACACGACGACGTCGAGTCCACCGAGCTCTCGGACCGTGCGATCGACGGCGTCCGTGCAAGCGCTGCGATCGCGGAGGTCGGCCTCGATCGGAAGTGCGGTGCGTCCGGCCGCTTCCACCAACTCCGTGGTCGCTCCGGCGTCGCTGCGCTCGTCGGCCAGGTGGGTGAACGCCACGTCGGCGCCCTCCCGGGCGAAGGCCAGCGACACCGCACGACCGATGCCTGAGTCACCGCCGGTTACGAGTGCACGGCACCCGGTGAGCTTTCCGCTGCCCTGGTAGCTGTGTTCACCGTGATCGGGAGTCGGATCGAGCTGATCGGTCCGCCCGGGGTGCTCGATCTGCTGGGCGTCGGGGGCTGGTGCACCCCGTCGAGGATCGGTCAGGCTCATGCCCGGTCGCGTACCCCGTTGCTCGGCCCCCAATCCCGAGACCCGAGCATTTCACCCACCCGAGCGACGCACCCCCCCACCCCTCGAACCGAACCGCAAGCCGAACGCGTGAACTCGTTGCGCACCGGGTGCGCAACGAGTTCATGCGTTGGCCGGTCGGTGGGGTCAGCGGGTCCAGGTGCGCCAGTAGTCGGGGGCGGAGATGGTGCGGGCGGTGTCGGTGACGTGGAGGGGGCCGAACGTGTCGAGCATGACCGCGGTCTCGCCGGTGCGGTCCTGATCGACACTGGCCTCGAAACTGCCCGGTTGGGGGCCGTGCACGAATCCGGCCGGGTGGTACGAGATCGAGCCGACGCCGATCCCCGACCCGGACCGGCTCATGAAGTCGCCGTCGCTGTAGAACAGCACCTCGTCCGAGTCGGTGTTGGCGTGGTGGTACGGCACCTTCACGGCGTCGGGGTGGAAGTCGAACAGGCGCGGCACGAACGAACACACCACGAACCCGGGGCCCTCGAAGGTCTGGTGGACGGGCGGCGGCTGGTGCAGGCTCCCGACGATCGGTTCGAAGTCCGAGATCGCGAACGCCCACGGATGCAGCTGCCCGTCCCACCCGACCACGTCGAACGGGTGATGACGGTGGACGTGGCGCGACAGACCGGCGCGGGTGCGGACGATCACCGGCACGTCGTCACCCTCCTCGAGCAGCGGTTCGGCCGGGGCACGCAGGTCGCGTTCGCAGAACGGTGCGTGTTCGAGGAACTGCCCCGTCGACGAGAGGTACTTGCCGGGCGGGGCGACGTGACCCCGGCTCTCGATCACGAGCAGTTCGAGCCGGTCGTCGGTGGTCCACCGGTGGGTCGTCGACGCGGGCACGACCACGTAGTCGCCGGCGCCGACCGGAAGCGCTCCGAACACCGACTCGAGGACCGCGGCACCCCGCTGCACATAGACGAGTTCGTCGCCGATCGCGTTGCGGTACAGGCTGCTCGTCCCGGCGTCGGTCGCCGACCACGACACGCGCACGTCGTCGTTGCCGAGCAACACCCGGCGGTCGGCCACAGGGTCGGTGCCGCTCGGCAGGTCGCCGGTGCGAAGGTGTCGCGGGGTGAGCGGGTGATCGGGGGTCGGGTGATCGGCAGGGGCATCACCGGGAGGCCCGACCGTCTCGATCGCGACGAGCGCCGATGGCGAGTGGCGGTGGTACAGCAGCGACGAGCGCGACGAGAACCCCTCCTGTCCCATCAGCTCTTCGTGGAAGCGGTGGCCGTCGGGGCCGCGGGCGACCGTGTGTCGCTTGCGGGGGACGTCGCCGACGGAGCGGTAGTGCGGCATGTCAGTTGCCTTCCGGTGTCTCGTGGAGTCAGGTCCGGCCTCGGCCGTCGGGGGCACGGCAGTCGAGCACGGTGCCGCTGACGGTGCCGAGACCGATGCGGGTCCTCGGGTCGGCGCCCGCCCAGCCGCGGAGCTCGACGCGGTCGCCGTCGTGCAGGAACGCCCGCTCGGTGCCGTCGGGGAGCCGGATCGGACGATCACCGTTCGCCGCCAGCTCGATCAGGCTGCCCTCGCTGCCGAGCTCGGCGCCGGAGACGGTGCCAGATGCGAACAGGTCGCCCGGGTGCGTCGCCGCGCCGTTCACCGTGAGGTGAGCGAGTTGCTGAGCGGGCGTCCAGTACATATCGGCGAAACCGGTCTCGCTGATGCACACGGGCGGTAGCCCGGCGGCCCGCATCGCTTCCGTGTCGAGCCACACCTCGAGGTGGAGATCGAACCCCCACGGTTCGTCGGTGGTGAGGTAGTCGGCCGGGGGCGGGTCCTGGGTGGGCGGCGCGACCCGGAACGGTTCGAGCGCCTCGAGCGACACCAGCCACGGCGACACCGACGTCGCGAAGCTCTTGCCGAGGAACGGGCCGAGCGGCTGATACTCGAACGCCTGGATGTCGCGAGCCGACCAGTCGTTGACGAGACACATGCCGTAGATGTGCTCCACTGCCCGCCCGATCGGGATCGGTTCGCCGACCGCGTTGCCGACCCCGACGACCGTGCCGACCTCGAGTTCGATGTCGAGTCGTCCGCTGGGTCCGACCTCCGGCTCGCCGTCGACGAGCCGGTAGCCGGCGGGGCGTCGGACGGGCGTCCCGTCGGGCACGAGCGTGCCGGTGCGGCCGTGGTAGCCGATCGGGATGCGCCGCCAGTTCGGCAGCAGGGCGTCGCCGTCGGGACGGAACATCCGACCGAGGTTCGTCGCGTGATGGATCGACGAGTAGAAGTCGACGTAGTCGACCGGCCGGGTCGGAATGTCCATCCGCAGGCGGCTTCGGCGCACGATGCTGCGTTCGGGCACTCGAGTCAGCGACGAGCCTTCGAGCGCGTCGCGCAGCCGCGCGCGAACGCTGCTCCACACGTCGCGGCCGAGGGCGAGGTAGGCGTTCAGGTCGCCGCGGGCGAAACACGTCGGCGGGATGCCGATCCCGTGGAACACGCCGGCGGCGTGGAGTGCGTCGAGGTCGACGGCGTGGTCGCCGACGGCCACCCACGCGCGTGGATGCCCGTCACCGGGGTCGCCGATGCCGAAGGGCAGGTTCGTGATCGGGAACGGCGACTCGTCGGGGATCGCAACCACGGTCACGGGGTGCCGATCAGAGGTTTCCTCGGCGTTGCTGCTCGCGTTCGATCGACTCGAACAGCGCCTTGAAGTTGCCCTCGCCGAAGCCGCGGGCGCCGCCGCGCTGGATGATCTCGACGAACACGGTCGGGCGATCGGAGACCGGCTCGGAGAACAGCTGGAGCAGGTGGCCGTCGGGTTCGTGGTCGACGAGGATGCCGAGACGACGGACGTCGTCCCACGGCAGGTCGAGGAAGCCGAGCCGTTCGGTGACGTCGTCGTAGTAGGCGTCGTTGGCCTCCAGGAACCGAACGCCCCGGGCCCGCAGGGAGCCGATCGCCTGCACGATGTCGTCGGTGCGGAAGGCGAGGTGCTGCACGCCCGGTCCGCGGTACGTGTCGATGTACTCCTGGATCTGGCTCTTGCGAAGGCCCTCGGCCGGCTCGTTGAGCGGCATCACGATGTTGTTGCCGTTCCAGACCACCGTCGAGCGCAGCGCGGAGAACTCGGTTGCGATCTGCGACTGGTCGAAGTGACGGAGTTGGGTGAACCCCATCACGTCTTCGTAGAACGACACCCACTCGTCGAGGTGGTGCTCCTCGACGTTGCCGACGACGTGATCGATGTCGACCAGGCCGACCTCGGGTCCGGCCGGCGCCGGCGGCACGCCGTCGCGTTCGAACCCCGGGCAGTAGTAGCCGGCGTAGTCGCTCCGATCGACGAACGTGTGCTTCGTTTCGCCATACGTGCCGACGGAGGACAGCCGCAGCACGCCGAAGTCGTCGCGAAGCTCGTACGGTTCGTCGACCGGTCGGGCACCACGAGCGATGGCCGCTTCGTAGGTGGCGGTCGCGTCGTCGACGACGAACGCGAGGTCGTGCGCGCCGTCACCGTGCTGGCGGACGTGGTTCCAGATCGGCGACTCGGGCGTCAGGCCGGACGTCACGACGAGGCGGATGTTGCCCTGTTCGAGCAGGTACGACGCCCGGTCACCGACGCCGGTTTCCGGACCGGCGTACGCCGTGACGGTGAAGCCGAACGACCCGGACAGGAACCCGGCCATCGCTCGGGCGTTGCCGACCCAGAACTCGATCGAGTCCCAGCCGGTCAGGCGCGCGGCGGGTGCGGTGGCTGCGGATGCGGTGTCGGTCACGGTCGTCCCCTTCTGTGATCGGATCGAACACCCAGTGTCGGATCGATCGGATGAACGGTGCAACAGTCCGAGCAAAGACTGCGCAGTCTGTACAGTGCGGACAGCTGGATAGCGAGCGAGGTGGACGAAGTGAGCAGTGTGATCGAATTGGACGACATCGATCGGGCCCTGCTGCGGATCCTGCGCGACCGCCCGCGGACACCGATTGCGGAGGTGGCGCGACTCGCCTCGGTGGCCCGGGGCACGGCGACCGCGCGTCTCGCGCGGATGGAGGACGCCGGCGTCGTCACCGGGTACGGGCCCGACGTCGATGCCCGAACGATCGGCTTCGGCGTGCTCGCGTTCGTCACCCTCGAGATCGCGCAGGGTCACGGTCCGTCGGTGGTCGAGCACCTCGCCGCGATCCCCGAGGTGCTCGAGGTGCACGCCGTCACCGGGCCGGGCGACCTGCTCTGCCGCATCGTCGCCCGATCGAACGAACACCTCGACGAACTCCTCCAGGACGTGCTGGCGCTCCCCGGGGCCCGCCGGTCGGAGACGCACCTGGCGCTGGGCACCCGCTTCCACCGCACGGCCTGCGACCTCGCCGTGGGCTGACCACCCCACGTCCCCCTCCCGTTCATGTCGCGCTCGGTCCCGTCTCCGGGACTGAGCGCGACATGAAGGTGATCGCCATGAAATGATCGACGGCATGATCGATGGGATGCGGCAACCAAACATCGTGTTGATCAACTGCGACGACCTCGGATACGGCGACCTCGGCTGCTACGGGTCGGAACGCAACGACACGCCCACGATCGACCGCCTGGCGGCCGAGGGCATGCGGTTCACCGACTTCTACATGGCGTCGCCGGTCTGCTCGCCGTCGCGGGGTGCGATGCTCACCGGCTGCTATCCGCCGCGTATCGGGTTCGGTTCGTTCGACGGGCTCCCCGTCCTGTTCCCCGGCCAACGGCTGGGCCTCGACACCGATGAGACGACGCTGGCATCGATGTTGCGAGACGCCGGCTACGCCACCCAGCACGTCGGCAAGTGGCACTGCGGCGATCAGCCCGAGTTCCTGCCGACCAGGCACGGGTTCGATCGGTCGTTCGGTATCCCGTACTCGAACGACATGGGTCGCCAGCGGATGCCCGCGGGCATGCCGAACTGGCCGAAGAAGTTGGCCGAGATGGGCATCGCGATCGCCGACGAGTACCCGCCGCTCCCGCTCCTGCTCGACGACGAGGTGTTCGAGCAGCAGCCCGATCAGACGTCGCTCACGGCCCGGTTCGCCGCCGAGTCGGTGCGGTTCATCCGCGAACACCACGACCGTCCGTTCTTCCTGTATCTGGCGCACATCTACGTGCACCTGCCGATCTACGTGCAGCAGCGCTTCGCCGACGCCTCGCGCAACGGCGCGTACGGCGCCGCGGTGGCGAGCATCGACTGGACGACCGACGTGATCCTGACCGAGCTGAGACGGCTCGGTCTCGACGACGACACGATCGTGATCTTCACGAGCGACAACGGGTCCCGCGCCCGCGACGAGGGTGGCAGCAACGAGCCGCTGCGCGGGGTGAAGGGCGAGACGTGGGACGGTGGGCTGCGGGTGCCGTTCATCGTCCGCTGGCCCGGTCGGGTTCCGGCGGGCACGGTGTGTTCGGAGGTGGCGTCGGCGATCGACCTGCTGCCGACGTTCGCCGCCGTCGCCGATGCCGACCTGCCGGACCGGACGATCGACGGTCGCGACATCTCACCGGTGCTGGCGGGCGAGGAGGGCGATCCGGACCGCGTGTTCGCCTACTACCGCGGAAATGCGCTCGCCGCCGTGCGGCGCGGACGTTGGAAGCTGCACGTCGCGCGTGGCGACGAGACGGTCGAGGAGCTGTACGACATGGTCGGCGACGTCGGCGAGACGACCGACGTCGCCGCGGACGAGCCGGCCGTTGTAGTGGCGCTCTCGGCGATCGCCGACGAGATCCGTGACGATCTCGGCGACGACCGGTTGGGCATCGATGGGCCGGGGCGCCGCGCCGCAGGCGTGGTCACCGACCCATCGCCCCTGACCACCTACGACCCGGACCACCCCTACTACGCCAACGAATACGACCTGATCGACCGCGGCTGACCGGAGCGGGGGAAGAAACCGGGTCGCGGCCGAGTTGACCACCGGCAACGACTCGGTGACCGATGACCTGCAGGCAGCGGGTGCGCAACGGATCGCAGCCCCACCGATACTCGGAAGCCCATGACCAGCGTCGACACCACCATCGAGCAACCGGAGTCGCCCCCGGTCGACGCGCCCACCGAGCCCACGCCGCGCCGGCGCCGTTGGGTGCGACTCGCGCTCCAGGTCGTGGTGTGGCCGGCGGTGATCGCCGCCGTGGTCGTGCCCCAGCTCCCCCGGTTCCGGGAGGCGTCGGTCGAACTGCAGTCGATCAGCTGGGAGCGGCTCGTCCTCGGCTTCGTGCTCGTCCTGGCGTCGATCGCCTGCTACTCCGGCCTCACCCGAACCGGCCTCGGCGACGGCGACGACGTACGTCACGGCACGGTGTTCCGGATCCAGCTGAGCACCCGGGCACTCGCCAACGTCGTGCCCGGCGGTAACGCCACCGCCTCGGCGCTCGGTTTCCGGCTCCTCACCCGAGCCGGCGCCTCGAACACCGGGGCCGGGGTCGCGCTGGCCACCGCCGGAATCGGGTCGGCGATCGTGTTGAACATCGTGTTCTGGGCGGCGCTCGTGATCGTCATCCCGACACGCGGCGCCGACCGGCACCTGATCACGATCGCGGCGCTCGGCGGGATCGTCCTCGTCCTGCTCCTGCTCGCGATCGCCGTGGTCGGCCTGGGCGGCGACCGGATCGCCGGGCCGATCCGACGCCTCGCCGCCAAGGTCGGGCTCGACCTGACCGCACCGATGCGGGTCGTCGACAACGCTCGTGGCCGGATCTCCGAACTGATCGCCGACCGCCGGAGGCTCGGCCGGATCGGGGTGTGGTCGGTCGGCCAGTGGACGCTCGACATGGCGGCACTGTGGGTCTTCCTCAGCGCATTCGACATCTCACTGCACCCGCTGGTGCTGATCCTGCTGTTCGGCGCCGCGAACATCGCCGCCGCCGTGCCGATCACACCGGGCGGCATCGGTGTGGTCGAGGGCGTGTACATCGCCTCGCTGGTACAGCTCGGCTTCACCCTGGAAGCGGCGACGTTCGGCATCGCCGCCTACCGCTTCGCCCAGTACGTCTTTCCGATCGGCGCCGGCGCCCTCAGCTACGCGACCCTCCGAGTCGGCCCCTGGCGCCTGTCGCCAAGCCACCCGGATTCGGTCGGTCGCAGCAGGAACTAGCGTGGCTACATGGGGAGGCGGGGCGTCGGAGCGTCCGTTTCGATGCTGGTGCTCGCTGCTGCGGTCGCGACCGTTTCCGCGTCATGGTCCGGTTCGGGCCCCGTCGCGACCGTAGACGTCGCTGCCGAGCGGGTCGCCGGGCCGGCACGGCGCGTGTCGGTGATCGCCGGCGGCGACATCCTCACGGAGGCTCTGGTTCGCGCCGTCGCCGCGGCCCACGGCGCGGCGACGGGCGCCCGGTTCGACTTCGCCCCGATGTTCGCCCCGGTCCGACCGCTGATCGAATCGGCCGACGTCGCGATCTGCCACATGGAGTTGCCGATCGGGACGGCGGGAGGCAGCTACGGCAACCACGGCAAGTCGCCGTACGGCGGGAACCTGCTCGTCGCGCCGTACGAGATCGCCGCGGCGGCACGCTCAGCCGGCTTCGACCGCTGCTCGGCCGCGTCGAATCACGCCTATGACGTGGGAGCGGGCGGCATCGCGACGACGTTCGACGCGCTCACCGCGAACGGGCTCGGCAGCTCGGGCACCGCGCGGTCGGTTGCCGACAGCGGCCCGGTCCACTTCACCGTCGACGGGATCCGCCTGGCCCACGTCTCGTTCACCACCGGGTCGAACACGGTGTCGCCCACCGAGCGGTGGCGGCTGAACCTGTCGCGCAACCCGTCGGTGATCGCCGGCCAGGTGACGCAGGCCCGGGCCGATGGCGCGGAGATCGTGCTGCTCAGTCTCCATGTGACGAACGAGATGCTGCCCGTGCCGATCGCCGCCGACCACGATCTGGTCGCGTCGATCGTACGGGCTTCACAGGTCGACGCCGTGTTCGTGCACGGTCCACACGTCGTGCAGCCGTTCGGGTTCGTCGGGCAGACGCCGGTGTGGTGGAGTCTCGGGAACCTCTTGTCGGAGATGGGCGGCCCGACAGCCACCGGTCGGTACGTGGACCCCCGCACCGGCGACGGGCTGCTCGCCACGGTCGAGTTCATCGACATGGATGGCGGCGACTTCTTCGTCGACGTCGGCTCGGTCGCGATCTGCAACGAGTTCGCCGCTCGCACCATTCGAGCCGCGACCGTCGAACTCGCCCGGGCCGACCTCCCCGCACCGTTGCGGACGCAGATGCAGGCGTGCCTGTCGCGCACGCGAGCGGTCGTCCCCGACGCCGGCTGACGCACCCACGGCAACCGTGTACCCGTTCATGTCGCACTGAGTTCCGAATGACGGAACAGTCCCGTATACGGGACTGAGCGCGACATGAACGAGGGTGTTGGGGACGTGAACCGTGTTTTCGGGCGGGGGTGTTGCGGGTACGGGCGGTGTATGAGCGTCATTGCATGGATCGTCGTCGTCGCCGCCGTGCTGGCGGTGATCGGTTGCGTGGTGTGGTTCGTGTCGGCTCGGAAGTTTCCCGAGCAGGCCGACTCGCACGCGACCGGCCGTCCACCGGAGGGCGAGACCGGACGCGGCCGCCAACCCGGCGAAGTGCGTGAGCGGCCGGCGGGGCCAGGTGCCGAGTCGCAACGGCCCGACGGGCACGGAACGATGAGGCCAGGACCATGAGCACCGAGCGCACGGACCACCGCACGAGCGACATCACCGTCGCCGCCTGGGTACGGGAGCACGTCGGCCCGTACGTCCTGAAGACGGCATCGGAACCCGAACCCGTCCTCCACGACGACAATCTGATCGCCGTCGGATCGTCACCCGACCGCATCCGGGAGCTGGTGCTCGCGTGGGAGCGCATCGACGCGCTCGACACGCACGTCGGGTTCACCGCCTTCGGTCACGAGCCCGTGGCGACGTCGCCCCACGACGTCGAGCGCGCCGACGACGAGTTCGATCCGAGTCATGAACTCGGGCACGCGTCGTCGCGCGCCCACGTCGGTATTGCAGCGGGCGCCGTGGTCGGCGCCGTCGTCATCACCCTGATCACGGCGATCTTCGTCGGCTTCAGTCCGGTGCTGATCGGCGCGGCGATCGGCGGTGCCGCCTTCGGTGGCGTCGCCGGCGGCATGATCAACTTCACGACCAAGACCGGTTGGAGCGCCGCCTACCAGGACAGCTTCGTCGACGAAGCCGACACCGAGATCGCCGTTGCGTCGCTGCACAGCGCCGACGCCGGCACGATCGAAGCCGGCCTCGCCGCCGGCCTCGATGACGACGACGGCTCCGACACCATCAAGATCTACCGAGTCGGCCGCGACGGCCACCCCACCCCCTGACCCGAACCCGTTCATGTCGCGCTCAGTCCCGGATACGGGACCGAGCGCGACATGAACGTTGGTGGGTGGGTGGGCCGATCGGTCGGGGATTCACCATTCGGCGAGGTCGTGGTCGCCGATGGCGATCAGACTTGCGTTGACGATGCTGCCGGCGGAGATGCCGGTGGCGTCGTGGAGGTCGGCGATCGTGCCCGACTCACCGAACCGGTCGACGCCGAGGGCGTACTGCGGCACGCCGAGCGCCGACCCGATCCAGGCCAGGCTGTGGCTCGCCGCGTCGTGCACGCT
>NZZV01000175.1 GCA_002698945.1 Acidimicrobiaceae bacterium | reverse complement strand
CTCGGTGTGGTGCTCATGCTGACACCTCCCCGTTGTCGCCGGTGATGGCGTAGCGGTCGGCGAGGTCGATGTCGTCGACGTCGTAGTCGCCGCCGAGGTCGAGCCGCTCGACCGGTGGCTGGTCGTTGGCGATCACGCGTAGATCGGGCCGGTCGGTGTCCCAGCCGAGCGCGAGGGCTTCGGCCGCAGCGCGGTGTTCGGGGTCCCACACGTCGACACGCCGACCGGCGTTGAGTCGGTGGGTGGCGATCAGGCGCCCGGCGAGGCGGATTTCGACGCGGTCGCTGTCGACTCGGCGGCGGATCTCGACGGTGTGTCCCAACGCTGCGGGCGGAACCGAGTAGCGGTTCGCGTCGATCGACACGAACGGCAAGATGTTGTGCACCCGGCGGGTCTCGACGTAGTCGGTGTCGAACCGCACACGCGGCAGACCGCCGAGGAAGTCGCGTTCGACCGCGAGCCGATCGATCGGTGTCTCGCCAGTGGTTCGGGACTCGACACCATGCACCCGATCCGCCAGCCACACCACCGCTCGCCGGTTCAACTCGTCGAGACCTGCCGGGACACCGTCGGCTTCGACCTCGGGCAGGAACGTCTCTTGCAGCGACCGGAACGGCCGCTCGACCTTGCCCTTGCGTTTCGCATCACCGGCCTGGCACGACGTGATCTTGATGCCGTGATGAGCAGCGAACCCGACCGTGGGTGGATGCAACTCGAACCGTCGGCCCTGCGACCGACCCAACGCTCCCATCCGATCGGTGCGACACACCGCCGGGACACCACCGACCTGATCGAAGAAGCGAGCCATCCCCTCGAAGGTGTGCTGACGATCCTCCGACGTCGTGAACCACCACATCCGCCACCGCGACCACGACAAGATCATCCCGAACACCACCAACGGAATGTTCCAGCCGACCCGGCGAGCCCACGAGCTGAGATCGCAGAAGTCGAACTGTGCTTCCTCACCCGGATCGGTATGGATCGGCACCGACACTGATTCCGCAGCCCGGAACCGAGGGCCACGAATGTCGCGGACGGCTCGCACGACCGTCGGGTAGCTGCCCTCGAAGCCGTCGGCCACGAGGCGGTTGTGGATGCTCACCGCCTGCAACCGCGGCCACTTCTCGAGCAGCAACTCGATCCGGCCACGCCAGTCGTCGGTCATCACCGACGGCTCGCTCACCCGCCGCTGCGGCGGCGGGCCATTCTTCAACCAGTCACTGACAGTCGTGCGGTGCCAGCCGGTCTCCTCTGCGATCTCTTTGATCGTCCATCCCTGCGCATGCAGGTCCTTGATCTTCACGTAGTTCTCCTGGGTCATCATGGAGAGCGGCTCCTCCAGTCCGTGTCGTGCTTGGTCGCTTGACACGCTGGAGGAGCCACCCAATCGAGTGGTGGATGCCGGCCAGAAGACCCCGACACCCATGTCGGTTTTCAATGATCGCAAATGCCAGATTTCAGTGATCGCTCACAAGAGCATGAAACGCGTTCAATGACCGCCGAGCCGAGCAACACGAATCAGCTCACGGCTGACGAGATGACCGTCGACACCGACGCCTAGCACACCACCCCACGGCACCTGACCCGTCAACCCCATGTCGCAGCAAGAACTGGCATGGACCACACAGCTGGCGTGGATCGTCGAGCCCGGCCATCCGGACGAGCCGGGCGTGCTCTGGTGCGGCACGATTCCGGGTGGTCTGTTCCGCTCCGACGACCGAGGCGACTCGTGGCAACTGGTCGAGTCGCTCTGGAGCCACCCCTCCCGCCAGAAGTGGTTCGGTGGTGGCTACGACGACGCCGGCATCCACTCCGTCGCCGTCGATCCGCGCGGTCCCGGTCGCATCGTCGTCGGCGTATCGTGCGGCGGTGCATGGCGCACCGACGACGGGGGAGCGACCTGGGAGGTCGCCGCCCGCGGCATGCGCGCCGACTTCCTGCCACCCGACCAGGCCGGCGACACCGACACCCAGGACCCCCACCGCATCGTGCGCTGCGCCGACGCACCCGACGTGTTGTGGACGCAACACCACTGCGGCATCTTCAAGTCGACCGACAACGGTGACCAGTGGACCGAGATCACCGAGGCCGGTCCGTCGACGTTCGGGTTCGCCGTCGCCGTCCATCCGCACGACCCCGACACCGCCTGGTTCGTCCCGGACGTCAGCGACGAGGTGCGCATGCCGGTCGACGGCAAGCTCGTCGTCACCCGCACCCGAGATGGCGGCCGGACCTTCGACGTCCTCGATCACGGCCTGCCGACCGGCCCGGCCTACGACCTGATCTACCGCCACGCCTTCGACATCGACGACACCGGCGACCAGCTCCTCATGGGATCGACTACCGGTTCGCTGTGGTGGAGCGGCGACGGTGGCGACCAGTGGCACGAGGTGTCCAGCAACCTCCCACCGATCGCCTCCGTCCGCTTCTGCTGACGCGAACCGCACAGAAGGGGTCAGGCACCTTCTGGCCAGCCAAGTCGCGCCCTGGTGCTGGTGAATCGCCAGAAGGTGCCTGACCCCTTCTGGTCACTCGGGCCTGCGGGCGCGGCTCGGCTGGACGCGGGGTGCCTCGTTGGGCATCTTCGGGTAGACGGGAGGCCACGGGGCGTCGGGAACGCCGTCGGCGATCTGTTCGGCGAATCGTTCGACGAACGGACCGATGTCCTGCGGGTGGTCGTTCATGTCGTGCCACGGGTCACCACGCTCGGCGAACCGGTCGGGCACGGTCCGCAGGGTCAGTGCGTCCGGGTCGACGTCCATCACCTCGTCCCATTCGATCGGCGTCGAGACCTGCGCACCGACACGCGGCCGGACGCCCCACGCGCCGAACACGTTCTTGTGCGGCGCGTTCTGGTTGAAGTCGACGAAGACCTTGCCGTCGCGCAGCTCTTTCCACCACTCGGCGGTGAACACGTCGGGATGTTGCTCGGCCAGATCACGTGCGATCACCACCGAGGCACCGCGCACGGCGAAGCTGTCGTACCCGTCGATGACACGCACATAGATGTGCATGCCCTTGCTGCCCGTCGTCTTCACGTAGGAGCGGATGCCGTGGTCGGCGAAGTAGAGCCGGACGAGCATCGCCGCCTCGCGGATGTCGTCGAACGTCTGACCCGGCGACGGATCGAGGTCGATCCGCAACTCGTCGCTCCACTGCGGCTTGTCGGCGGTGTACTGCCAGACGTGCAGCCCGAGGACGCCCATGTTGGCGGCCCAGAGCACGTGGGCGAGGTCGGCGATCACGAGTGCACGCGACGGCGTGCCGTTGATCGTCTGCACCGTGGTGGTCACCAGCCAGTCGGGCGCCGAGTCGGGAATCCGCTTCTGGAAGAAGCTCTTCTGGCCGACCCCGTTCGGGTACCGCTCGAGCAGCACCGGCCGGTTCCGGATCCACCGCATGAGCGGCTCGCCGACCGCCAGGTAGTACTGCGCGAGGTCGAGCTTGGTCGCCCCGATCTTCGGGAACAGGACCTTGTCGGGGCTCGTGATGCTCACCGCACGTCCCTCGGCTTCGAGGTCGACCGGCTCGCCGAACTCGTTCGCTGTCGCCATGGTCGGAGCGTACGGCATCCCGGGCTGGCACGATGTGCGGATGCCCCGCGCCGAGCGTGACACCACCGAAGCGATCGTCGAGCGCGATCGCCGCCACTTCTTCCATCCATACCAGGTGTTCGACACCTACCTCGTCGACGACGTCCTGCCGATCGAGCGCGGCGCCGGCGTGGAGCTGGTCGACACGGACGGACGCCGCTACATCGATGCCGTCGGTGGGATGTGGTGTACCAACATCGGCCTCGGCCGCGACGAGATGGCCGACGCCATCGCGCAGCAGGTCCGCGACCTCGCCTACGCCAACCCGTTCGTCGACATGACCAATGTGCCCGCGGGCCGGCTCTGCGAGCGTCTCGCCGAACTCGCGCCCGGCGATCTCAACCGGGTGTTCCTGTCGACCGGCGGTTCGACTGCGATCGACGCGGCGTATCGGACGATCCAGTTCTACTGGCACGCCCGGGGCCAGCCGGAGCGCCGCCACGTGCTGAGCCGCCACGACGCGTATCACGGCACGACCCTCGCCGCGGTGTCGATCGGGGGCAAGCCAGGCGATCGCGTCGACGGGTTCGACTACATCGACGACACGATCCATCACTTGTCGTCGCCCGACCACTACCACCACGGTGCCGGTCGATCGGAGCAGGAGTTCGCGGACGACCTCGTCGCCGAGTTCGAGGCGAAGGTCGCCGAGCTCGGTCCCGGGCGGGTGGCGGCGTTCTTCGCCGAGCCGATCATGGGGTCGGGCGGCGTGATCGTGCCGCCGGCCGACTACCTGCAGCGGATCCGACGGATCTGCGCCGACCACGAGATCGTCTTCGTCAGCGACGAGGTCGTGACCGGCTTCGGTCGGTTGGGGGAGTGGTTCGCGTCCGAGTCGGTGTTCGGCATCGTGCCCGACATCATCACCACCGCCAAGGGCCTGACGTCGGGCTATCTGCCGCTCGGTGCCACGATCATCAGCGACCGGATCTACGACGCGTTCGCCGAGCCGGGGCACGATCGCTACTTCGCCGTCGGCTACACCTACTCGGGACACCCGGTGTCGTGCGCTGCCGCGCTCAAGAACATCGAGATCATCGAACGCGAGGGTCTCCTCGAACACGTCCGCGACGTGGGGCCGTACTTCATCGAGCAGTTGCGCACCCTGACCGACCTCCCCATGGTCGGCGAGGTCCGCGGCTCCCATCTGATGGGCTGCGTCGTCTTCGTCGCCGACCGGGCGACCAAGCAGCTGTACCCGGAAGAGCTCGACGTCGGCAAGCTCGTCGCCAACGCCTGCGAGCCGCGCGGGTTGATCGTCCGCCCGATGGTGCATCTGAACGTGATGTCGCCACCGCTCGTGATCACCCGCGACGAGATCGACCGGGTCGTGTCGGTCCTCCGCGACGCCATCGTCGAAGTGCGAGCCGACCTCGACGCCTGACTCCGGGGTTCTGTGGGCCGAGCAAGCGGCTCGAGTGCTTCGGATCGCGCACCCGTCCCGGGTCAGGTGATCGACGGTAGCGCCTCGTTCCTCGGCGTCACCTGCGACACCTGACCGGATTCTGTACCGGTATCGTTCCTGCTCGCATGGAGCGCCCCCGCCTGACGCCGACCGACCGACGCGCGCTGCTGGCGGTCGCCGCCCAGTTCTTCGTGAACGGAGCCATGACCGGCTCCTTCATCGCCCGCGCACCGCAGCTACGCGACCGGATCGGCGTCTCGGTCGACGGCTACGGACTCCTGCTGACCATCGCCGCGAGCGTCGGGGTCCTGAGCAGCGCGTTCGCAGGTCGGATCATCCACGCCGCGTCGACCCGTCGCGTGCTCCAGGTGGGAGCCGCCGCCATGGTGCTGAGCCTGCCGGTCATCGGCGGAGCCAGATCGCCGGTGGTGTGGCTCGCCGGCATGTTCGTCTACATCTTCGTCGACGCCCTCGTCGACATCTCGATGAACCTGCAGGGGTCCTGGATCAGCGCACGACGCCACACACCCATCATGAACCGGCTGCACGGCCTGTGGAGCCTGGGCATGCTGACCGGCGGACTCGGTGCCGTCGGGGCGAACGCGGCGGACCTCTCCACCTTCGTGCACCTCGCACTCGTGGCCGCGGTGATGGCCGTCGCCCTGGCCTTCGTCACCCACCACCTCCTCAGATCCGACCTCGAAGGGCACGGCGAAGCAGCGGTGGAGCCGGTCGTCGGACGCAAGGGGAGACCGAGCCGACTCCCCGTCGTCCTCCTGGTCGCCGCCGGCATGTTCGCCGTCATCATGGAGATCACCGGTGGCGACTGGGCGACGTTCCGTCTGACCGACGACTTCGGCTCGTCGGCGGCGATCGCCAGCGCGGCGTTCGTCGCCTACACCGTCGGCATGACGGCGATGCGGTTCGGCGGCGACTCACTCCAGACCCGACTCGGGCGAATGGGTTTGCACCGGCTCAGCCTGACGATCGCTTCGGTCGGCTTCGTCACCGCATCCGTGGTGCCGAACCAGACGGTGGCGCTGATCGGCTTCTTCCTCGTCGGACTGGGTGTCGCGACCTTCATGCCGAAGCTCTACGACGACGCGGCGCGACTGCCCGGTCGGCGCGGTGCCGGTCTCGGTGCGATGAGCGGCGGCATGCGGGTCGCGTTCCTCATGACGCCCGTCGCCGTGGGTGCGCTCGCCGGCACCAGCCTCTCGGTGGGCGCCGCGATCGCGATCTTCTCTCTCCCGGCGGCGCTGGGCCTGGCGGTCGTGACCGAGTGGAACGACCGCCTGTTGCGCGGTCGGTCGGGTGCGCTCACTCAGCGGGGGCCCTCGGTCGAGACCTGACCTCTGACCGCAGTTGGGCCCGCCGGCGCCGGGCATCCGCGCTCCAGCGGGCCCCGACCGTGCCGTACAGGACGGCCGCGATCACGATCACACCGCCCACCACGGTTCGGATCGAGGGCCGTTCCGAGAAGAAGATCCAGGCCCACGCCGTCGCGGCGACGGTCTCGACCGGTGCGAACAGGGCGACCTCGCCCGCCGGTGCGTACTTCGGCGCCGTCGAGTAGCTCATTCGTCCGATCGGGTTGAAGACGAGCCCCATCGCCCCGGCGGCGAGGAACACCCGCCAGGGCGCGTCGCCGAGCGATGCGAGCGGGAACGCCACGACCGCCATCACCGCCGAACTGGCCGCGAGTGCCATGGCGCGATCGAGTTCGGGATGTCGGCGCCACACGATCACGCTGAACGAGAACAGGACGATCGCGAGCACGGCGAGTAGATCACCCTCCAGGGTCGGTTGGCCGAGCGACCCGCTGACGACGATCCCGATGCCGGCGATCACGGCCACGATCGCGACGACGACCCGTCGTTCGGTGCGCTCGCGCAGCGCGATACGAGCGAAGATCGCTGCAAGCACCGGTGCGGCGCCGACGATGACGACGACGTTGGCGACGGCCGTGTTGTTGACGGCGCCGGTGAACGCCACCTGACTCGTGCTCGCCAGCACCGCGACCAGCGCCAGCGGCACCGGTGCCCGTCGCGCCACCTGCACGAGCTGCTCTCGAGCAGTCGCGGCGGCGACGCACGACAGCGAGATCGTCGACGCAACACCGAACACGAACGCGATCGTCCAGGCATCGAAGTCGGCGGCGCGGATGAACAACGAGTCCGTCGAGACCATCAACATTCCGAAAGCGGCGAGCGCCCACCCGCGCTGGCGTTCGTCGAGCATCGATCCAGTGTGCCAGGGGTTTCGGCACCCATCCAGGTGTGCCGGGCACCACGTTCTGCGCGCAGTGGGAAATATCACCCGTTTGGGTCGGGGACCGTTTCTTTGTACAGTCAAGTGGGGTTCTCGAAACGGAGCGATTTATTCGTCGCGCAAGGAGTTCGCTTGAAAGAAAAAATCCGCCTCAGCGGCGTGTACAAGATCTTCGGAGATCAGCCCCGCGGTCGAGCCCTCGACCTTGCGAAAGCGGGCGTTCCCAAGGACGACGTACAGGCGCGAACCGGCCACGTCATCGGTCTGACCGATGTCAATTTCACTGTCCGTGAGGGCGAGATCTTCGTGGTGATGGGCTTGTCCGGGTCCGGCAAATCCACCGCAATCCGCACCGTCAACCAGCTCCATACCGTCACCGACGGTGAAGTGATCGTGGATGGCGAGGACGTCCAGGCCATGACGGGCTCGACGTTGCAGGCGTTCCGACGCGAGAAGATGGGCATGGTCTTCCAGCACTTCGCCCTGTTCCCGCACCGTTCGGTCATCGACAACGTGGGCTACGGCCTCAACGTGCAGGGAGTCGCCAAGCGCGAGCGCGACAAGGCGTCGCTCCGAGCACTGTCGCTCGTCGGTCTCGAACCGTATGCCATGAATCGTCCGTCCGAACTGTCGGGTGGCATGCAGCAGCGCGTGGGCCTGGCCCGTGCACTCGCCGCCGATCCCGACATCTTGCTCATGGACGAGGCGTTCAGCGCGCTCGACCCCCTCATCCGGCGCCAGATGCAGGACGAGATGATGGCCATCCAGGCCGAGCTCCAGAAGACCATCCTCTTCATCACCCACGATCTCAACGAGGCGCTCCGCATCGGTGACCGTGTGTGCATCATGAAAGACGGTGCCGTCGTCCAGATCGGCACGCCCGAAGACATCCTCACCAAGCCGGCGACCGGCTACGTGGCCGAGTTCGTCCAGGACGTCGACCAGGGCCGCGTCATCCAGGTCAACGAGATCATGGTCGAGCCTCGACCGCTCGATGCGTCGGTCTCGGTACAGGAAGGTCTGCAGCACCTCGGCGACCGCTCGGGTGCCTTCGTGCTCGACGCAGAGGGCAAGCCCGTCTCGGTGCTCACCACCGGGGACGGCATCCGGGTCTCCGGCATGGGGGGCAGCCTCGCCGACGCCCTCCGCACCGATTTCGAGACCTGCGGCCCCGACGACACCCTCGCGTCGGTGTACGCCGCCGCCGGACGGGGTCTGCCGATCGCCGTGATCGATGACAGCGGCCGTCTGGTCGGCAATCTCGACCCGCGCCACATCATGGAAGAGATGGGCCGCGTCGAGAGCCTGATCGACGGTTTCGAACGAGAGGTGTTCCTGTGAGTCTCATCAGCACTGCCGACCAGGTCCCGGTGACCGACAACGAGGTGCTCGACGAGTTCACGATCCCGTTCGGGTCGTGGACCGAGGAGTCCGTCAACTGGATCACCCTGAACCTCGAGGGACTGCTCGACGCCATCGCATGGCCGTTCGAGTTCCTCATCGACAACTTCGTCGAGGGGTTCCTCGTCGATCTGCCGTGGCTGTGGCTCGTCGGGATCATGTTCCTGGTCGCCCTGCTGGTCCGCAACTTCACCGTCGCCGTCGGTACCGCCGCGGGTCTCGTCGTCTGTGGTCTGCTCGGCAACGAGTACTGGGAGGAGACGGCCCGAACGATCGGCCTGATCCTGGTCGCCGTGTTGTTGTGCGTGATCATCGGTATCCCGCTCGGCATCCTCGCCGGGCGCATCGACGCCGTGTGGGGCGTGCTCAGACCGACGCTCGACGCCATGCAGGTCATTCACTCGTTCGTGTACCTGCTTCCGTTCATCTACTTCTGGGGCGTCGGCGCCGTCGGCGCCACGATGGCGACGATGATCTTCGCCCTGCCACCC
This sequence comes from Acidimicrobiaceae bacterium, assembly GCA_002698945.1. Taxonomy (GTDB): domain Bacteria; phylum Actinomycetota; class Acidimicrobiia; order Acidimicrobiales; family Ilumatobacteraceae; genus Ilumatobacter. The sequence goes on along the minus strand of NZZV01000175.1, from coordinate 12,501 downwards.
CTCATCAGGTTGACGAACCTCGGCATCAGACAGGTACCCGAGGACGTCGTCGAAGCGGCGCGCGCCTACGGCGCGCCCGAACGCCGGGTCCTCACCGACGTGCAGCTCCCGCTCGCTCGGCCGGCGATCATGACCGGCATCAACCAGACGCTCCTGCTCGCGTTCTCGATGCTCGGCGTCGCCGCGATCATGGGTGCCGGCGGACTCGGACGGTTACTGTTCCGTGCGCTCGGCCAGCAGGACGTCTCACTGGCCGCATCGAGTGGTCTGGCGTTCTTCATCCTCGCCGTGATCCTCGACCGCATCGCGCAGACCGAAGTCGGCCACACGAACCTGTTCTCCCGGATCACGACGGCGTGGAAGTCACGCCGCGAGCCCGAGGTGCTGCTCGACGACCCGGCGTTCAACGCCGAACTCCGCAAGGGCGACACCACGCCGGCGGATCCCACGATCGATGCCGATGACGAAGGTGCAGAGGGGAGCCGGACTCCGGTCGGTGCGCCCGAACGGGCAGCGATCATTACCTCGATCGTCGGCGGTGCGCTGATGGTCGTGTCGCTGTTCCTCACGTGGGCGAACGACGCATCCAAGCTCACCGGCTACTCCCGACGGTCCGATCAGGAACTGCCCGGTGAGTCGTTCGCCGGCTGGGCTGCCGAAGGTGGTTCGTGGTTCGCGTTCGGCGTGACCGCCATGGGAATCTTCGTGATCCTGGCCGCCGTGCGCGTGCTCGTGTCGTCGGCCGGCGGCCGCTGGCTGTCGCCCGACGGTGCCCTCCTGGCGGCGGTCGGCGGGCTGATCACCGCGGTCGGCTACTTCGTCACGTCACCCAGCCCGCTCACCGTCGGCTACTCCGACGGCATCGGGATGTGGGTCGCGATCCTCGGTGGCGTCATCGCCTCCGCCGGCGCGCTGCGCTGGGTTCAGGTGGCCCCGTACGGGCCTCGCCGTCCCCTCAAGCCGAAGATCGTCGCGGCACCGATCGTGCTCGGCATCACCGGGGTCATCTTCGCCGTCGTGTCGATGTTCTCGATGTGGGCGCTCGACGAGCGGGCCGACGCCGTGATCACGCCGGAGATCCAGGCCCAGATCGACGAGGTCGTCCGAGCCGCTGCCGCGGGTGAGATCGACTCCGGCCCCGCCGGCAGCGAGATCCTCCGGATTCGAGCCCAGGCGGCGACGGCCGAACGTCTCGTCGTCGACGGCAAGTCGTCCGACGGCCCCGGGCTCGGCATCTGGACCCTCATCTTCAGCGCCGCCGGCGCGGTCGCAGCCGCCGGCGCCGCCGGTGCCTTCGGCCTCGGCGACCGTCGACAGTGGCTCGGCGGCGCGTTCGCCATGGGCGCCGGTACCGGTGTGCTCCTCATCGCTGTCGGTTGGGTGGGCAGCCTCGCCCGTGCCTCCGACCCCAACTTCACGAGCGGTGTCGGCGCCATGATCGGCGGCATCGCCGGTTTCATGCTGCTCGCCGCCGGGAACATCGTAATTGCAGGTTTCGAGCGCTCGCAGGTCTACGGCGACCTGGTGCTCGACAGCGACTCCAACCAATCGACTCAATCGTCCGCACGTGCGTCGACCGATCCCGCAGGGACGGATGACGCGGTGCGTACCACCGTCGCGACGTGAGCAGCGTGAACTGTCTCGCCGAGTGACACCCCCAGAAACCAACCCATGGGAGGGTTCCCCAACATGACCAAGAAGCGCACAGCATTCACCGCCGTCGCCGTTTCGCTCGGTCTCGTCCTGGCCGCATGCGGCAGCGACGATGACACGAGCGATGTCGCCGACGACGTGGAAGACGTGGCCGACAGCGCCGCCGATGCGGCCGACGACGCCGCCGACGACGCCGAGGACGCGGCCGACGACGCCACGGACGACGCAGAGGACGCGGCGGATGACGCCACGGACGACACCGACGACACCGCAGCTGACACCACCGACGCGTCGGCCGACGGCGGCGACATGGCGATGCCGGGCGAGGGCCAGAGCATCACGATGGCGAAGGCCGACTGGGTCACCGAAGACCCCAACGCTTACGTCGCGCACAACCTGCTCGAAGAACTCGGCTACGACGTCTCCGACCCGGCCGACCTCGAGCTCGGCCCCGCCAACGCGTACATCGCGATGGCCCAGGGCGACGCCGACTTCTGGATCAACAGCTGGTACCCGGGCCACGCCTCGTGGCTCGAGAACGAGCTGCCGGACGGCTCCACCGTCGGCGACCATCTGTCGGTCGTCGGTGAGATGATGATGGCCGGTGGCCTGCAGGGTTACCTCATCAGCAAGGACTTCGCCGACGAGTACGGCATCACGTCGCTCGACCAGCTGAACGACGACCCCGAAGCCCTCGCTGCGTATGACGCCTCCGACCCGGTGCCGAACAACGGCATCGCCGACATCTACGGCTGCCAGGAGAGCTACACCTGCGACGACATCATCGAGTCGCAGATCGCGTTCTCCGGCTGGGAGAACATCCAGCAGGTCATCGCCGGCTACGACGCCATGGTCGCCGAAGCGGTCAGCAAGGCGAACGCCGGCGAGCCGGCCGTGATCTACACCTGGACCCCCAGCGCCTACATCACCCAGCTCATCCCGGGTGAGAACGTCTACTGGCTGACTGTCGACGAGGTCGTCGACGACTCGAACCCGCTCGGTGTCGAGGGTGGCGCAGAGCACGACCAGACGCCCGGTACCGCCACGATCGGCGAAGAGCAGTGCCCCGGCGCTGTCGACGGTGTCTGCCAGCTCGGCTGGATCGCCGCCGACATCCAGGCGACGGCCAACACCGAATGGCTCGAGGCCAACCCGGCTGCGAAGTCGTTCCTCGAGCAGTTCCAGATGAACGTCGTCGAGGTCTCGCTGATGAACGTCGAGATGGGTGGCGGCGCCGACGTCACCGAGCTCGCCGCTCAGTGGATCGAGGACAACCGCGACACCGTCGACGGTTGGCTCGAGACCGCCCGCGCTGCGGGCTGATCTCCACAACACCAATCTGAGCCTGACGGCCGGCCCTTCGGGGCCGGCCGTTTCGCTGTTCGGGCGTCTACGGTGTCGATGTGCTCGTGGCGCTCGGTGACCTGGTCGACGACGTGGTGGTCCGCCTCCAGGGGCCCGTCAACCCGGCGTCGGACACCGACGCGCGGATCACGCACCGTCGTGGCGGGAGCGCCGCCAACGTCGCCGCCATCGCGGCCCGAACGGGCGCTGCCCGATTCGTCGGACAGGTCGGCGACGATCCGACCGGCACCTGGCTCGCATCCGAGCTGGCGGCGTGCGGGGTCGACGTGGCGTTCGTCCGTCGCGCCGGCCGCTCCGCGACGATCGTGGTCCTGGTCGACGAATCCGGAGAACGCACGATGCTCGTCGACCAGGGTTCCGCTCGCCAGATCGATCGGCCAGAGCGCGCTTGGCTCCACGACGCCGACGTTCTCCACCTCACGCTCTACTCACTGCTCGACGAACCGATTGCGTCGACCAGCCGGGCGCTCGCGGCCATGGCGTCCGAAGCCGGCGTGGCGGTGTCGGTCGACGTGTCGTCGGTGGCGCTGATCGAGCGGGTCGGCGCGGGCAGTGTCGTTCGACTGCTTCGTGACGTCGGGGCTGACGTCGTGTTCGCCAACGCCGACGAAGCACGAGCGCTCGGCGGTGCCGCGAGCAAGATGAGCGACACGATGCTCATCGAGAAGCGCGGCCCTGAACCGGCCCGAGTCCGCCGACCCGGGTTCGATCCGATCGACGTGCCTGCCACACCGATCACACGACCTGCCGACACGACCGGTGCCGGCGACGCGTTCGCGGCCGGCTTCCTCACCTCGTCGGACTGGCGACATGATCCGGTGGCCGCCTGCGTGGCGGGGCACACGGCGGCGCGCACGCTGCTCCTCGAACGTTCGTCGCTCGGGTAGCGTCGAGTCGATGGGGATCTTCCACTGGATCTTCGGCAAGCACCCGCCGCGACCACCCGATCCGGAGCGATCGTGCGAGGTCGCGTGGCTGCCGCTCTGGCAATCGCAGATGGTGCTGCACGAACTCCTGGAACGCGACATCCCGGCCGTGGTCAGCGAGGACTTCAGCTCCCACTACCGCGGTGGGTCGATCCAGCCGATGGCACGGATCTTCGTGATGGAGCCGCGGCGCAAGGAGGCCGAGGACGTGATCGAGGAGATCACCGGCTACCCGCCGGCGCACCTCGACCGTTAGCGCGATCGTCGACTCAGTCGTTGGCGTGGAGCGCGGCGTTGAGTGCGCCCCAGCTCTCGGTGCGTGGGCGGGCGATGACCTTGCCGGTCTGACCGTCGCGGTAGAAGAGCGTGCCGCTGATGCCCGACAGTTCGCGTGCCTTCACGACGCCGTCGGGTGTCGTGACCGGTGTCGCCGCGGTGATGTAGAGGCCGGCCTCTACTGTGCAGTCGTCGCCGAGGCTGATCCCGATGCCGGCGTTGGCGCCCAGGAGACACCGCTCACCGATCGAGATGACCTCCGTGCCGCCGCCCGACAGGGTGCCGAGGATCGACGCGCCACCTCCGATGTCGCTGCCGTCGCCGACGACCACACCGGCCGAGATGCGGCCCTCGACCATCGAGGTGCCGGTGGTGCCGGCGTTGTAGTTGCAGAACCCTTCGTGCATCACGACCGTGCCGGCCGCGAGGTGGGCGCCGAGGCGCACGCGTGACGCGTCGGCGATGCGGACGCCGGACGGAACGACGTAGTCGAGCATCTTCGGGAACTTGTCGACGCCCAGCACGTGGAGCTGATGGCCCTTCGCCCGCACCCGCATGCGTGTGTCGTCGAGCTCGGCCACGGCGACGGGACCGATGTCGGTCCAGACGACGTTGTTGAGCGTTCCGAAGATGCCGTCGAGGTTGATCGAGTGCGGAGCGGCGAGTCGACCCGACAGCAGATGCAACCTGAGGTAGGCGTCGGCGGGCGACGCCGGCGCCTCGTCGACGTCGATCGTCAATCGGATCGGCCGGACCGTCACGTTCCGGAGTTCGTCGTGGGTTTCGCGGAGACCGAGTCGGTCGTCGAGGTCGGGGTGTGCCTGCGACATCTGTTCGTCACCGAACTCGCCCCAGTCGAACCATCGGAACCAGGCGTCGAGTGTCGAACCGTCCGCCGCCTCGGTGGTGTATCCGGCGCCCCAGGCCATGCGCGTCATGTGTCATCTCCTCTCGTGTGTCGAATGGTGCCAGGCACGATTCGACACATCAGAACTGTTCGGGTCGAAGGGTCGGGAACAGGACGACCTCGCGGATCGAATCGACGCCGGCCAGCAGCATCGCCACCCGGTCCATCCCGATACCGAGCCCGCCCGTTGGTGGCATGCCGTACTCGAGCGCTCGGAGGTAGTCCTCGTCGACGGTGCCGCGTTCGGCGTCGCCGGCTTCCTTGGCGGCCTGCTCGTCCTCGAAGCGGGCGCGCTGCTCGACGGGGTCGTTCAGCTCGCTGTAGCCGTTGCCGAGTTCACGCGAGTCGCAGAAGATCTCGAAGCGCTCGGTCACGAACGGATCGTCACGGTCGACGCGAGCCAACGGTGAGATCTCGACCGGGTGGCCGGTGACGAACGTCGGGCGGACGATGTCGTCCTCGCACAGCTGCTCGAACAACGACTCGATGATTCGACCCGCACCCCACGACGGCTCGTACTTGGCGCCGTGCCGGTCGGCGATCGCTCGGACGTCGTCGAGGTCGTTCGAGGGATGGACGGTGGTGCCCACGCGCTCCGACACGGCGTCGCACATCGCCAGTCGGGGCCACGGCTCGGCGAGATCGACCTGCTGGCCACGGATCTCGATCACGGTCGTGCCGACGGTGTCGCGAGCGGCCTGGGTGATCAGGCGCTCGGTGATCGCCATCACGTCGGTCCAGTCGGCGAACGCCTGGTAGAGCTCCATCATCGTGAACTCGGGGTTGTGGCGCGTCGAGATGCCTTCGTTGCGGAACACCCGCCCGATCTCGTACACCCGCTCCATTCCGCCGACGATCAGCCGCTTGAGGTGCAACTCGAGCGCGATCCGGAGGTACAGCGGCATGCCGAGGGCGTGGTGATGGGTGCCGAACGGTCGTGCGTGGGCACCGCCCGCCTCGACGTGCAGGACCGGCGTCTCGACCTCGATGAAACCTTCCGCGGCCAACGTCCGTCGGAACGACGAGATCACCTCGTGCCGGATGTGGAAGGCCCGCCTGGCCTCCTCGTTGACGATCAGATCGGCGTAGCGCTGACGGAATCGGGTGTCGGTGTCGGTGAGCCCGTGCCACTTGTCGGGCAGCGGTCGGATCGCCTTGGACAGCAGCTCGACACGGTCGGTCTTGACGGAGAGCTCGCCCGCCCGGGTCGTCATCACCGTGCCGTGCACGCCGACCCAGTCGCCGATGTCGAGCTGCTTGATGTCGTCGAATGCATCGTCGCCGACGACCGCCTTCGAGATGAACAGCTGGATCCGGTCGGTGCGGTCCTGGATCGTCGCGAAGATCAGCTTGCCGGTGTCGCGCTTGAGCATGATCCGCCCGGCGACGCTCACTTCGGCATCGGTCTCCGTGCCGGCCTCGAGTCCACCGTGCGCCGAGCGCACCTCGGCGAGTGCGTGGGAGCGATCGAACCGGTACGGGTACGGGTTCGCACCCCGTTCACGGAGCTCGTCGACCCGACCCTGACGCCGCCGCTTCTCCGCCGTCAGACCGCTGCCGCTCGGCGTCGCGGCGTCGGGGTCGTCAGGGGGTGTCGTCGGCTCGCTCACGAACACCAGACCGTAGCCGCCGTCGCGCCGGGCGCCACCCTCCGTTCGACCTGCGGACCGTAGGCTGGTCAGCAATGTCCACCACCCGCCATCCCGCCGTCGCTTGGGTTACCGTCGTCGGCGCCGTCGCCGCAGTGCTGGTACTGGCCATGGCCGTGCGAGTGTGGGCGACCGAGCCGTCGGGTGCCGTCGTGACCCGAGTCGCCGATCGGGTCACCGAAGATCCGGGCGATCTCGTGGTGGTGTTCGACCTGGGCGACGTGGACGACGACGTCGTTCGTGCGGCCGCGCGTGCGGCCGATGCCACCGGTGCCGTCGCGACGACGGCACGGACCGGCTCGCTCGGGATGCGTTCGATCGAGCGATCGGGTGCACGGGTGCACGGCGCGCCGGACGGCTACCTGATCCCGATGGTGTACACGGCGATTCCGAGTCACTCGATCGGGCGGATCCTCGGCGCCGATGTGTCCGCGGTGCTCGGCCCCGATCGCGTCGTGATGAACGAGATGACGGCGGGGATCACGGGGGCTCGAACCGGCGACGTGATCGTGATGCAGTCGGCGTCCGGGCAGCCGGTCCGGCTGACCATCGCCGGTGTGCGCCCGTACGAGCAGGTCGGCTCGGCCGAGCTGGTGTTCACGACCGACGTCGCGGCCCGACTCGGCGCCACGGCCGACACCCGGGTCATCATCTACGACGTCGAGCGGGCGGCGATCGAGACGGCGATCGAGGCGCAGGGTCTCTACGACCGTCGCAGCACCCGGGTGCTCCACAGCTGGGACGCCGCCAACCCCGACGACACGCTCAGCACCGCTCGCACCAAGCTGTTGCTCGGTGAGCCCGTCTATCGGTTCGCCGGCGACGGTTCGGTGTCGATGCACCCCGACTGGATCGCCACCAACCTGCGACCGGCCAGGGAGACGCTCGACCCATCGATCCCGATCCGTGCCCGATGCCACGTCGAGGTGGTGGACGACCTGAAGGCGGCCCTCGCCGAGGTCGCGGCGGCCGGGCTCGGCGGGGCGATCGACGTCGCCAATGCGAACGCCTACGGCGGCTGCTACGGCGGAGCCCGATTCAGCCGCGTCAGCGGCCAGATCGGCTTCTTGTCGCGCCACTCCTACGGCATGGCGCTCGACACCAACACCGTGTCCAACTGCCTCGGCTGCCGGCCGCAGATGCACTGCGACGTCGTGCGCATCTTCCGCAAGCACGGGTTCGCGTGGGGCGGCAACTTCCGGTCTCCCGACGGCATGCACTTCGAGTGGGTGGGGGAGCGGCGCGACCTGATCGCCTACCCCAGTCGCTACTGTCCCAACGTCGTGGCGGCGGCTGATCGTACGAACGGCGACCCGATGCCGACCGTCGGCCTGGACGTCCTGGTCGCACACACCGACGACATGGGTCACGACGAGCACCACGACCAGCACCACGCCCCGTAGCCTGGGCGAGGTGAGCTTGCACTTCCTCATCATCGGCGGCGGCCCTGCCGGCTACCAGGCCGCCACGTACGCCGCACGTCTCGGGGCCAAGGTCACGATCGTCGAGCGCGACGTCTTCGGTGGCGCCGCCAACCTGTGGGACTGCATCCCGTCGAAGACGATGATCGCCACCGGTGGAGCGATGAGCTTCTCGCGTCGGCTCGAAGGCATGGGGCTCGCCCAGTCGACCCCGGAGGTCGACATCGAGTCGCTGACGTCCCGTGTCCAGGGGATCCAACGCGAACTGAACGACGACATCAAGCAGCTCTTGCAGAGCCAGGGCGTGACGATGATCAACGGCACCGCTCGATTCACCGGCCCCAACACCGCGGAAGCGACCGGACCCGAGGGCACCCGCACGATCGAGTTCGACGCCGCATTGGTGTCCACCGGTTCGCGCCCCCGCATCCCCGATTGGTGCACCCCCGACGGCGACCGCATCCTGACCACCCGCGACTGCTACCCACCGAAGTCGTTCCCGGAGAGCATCACGGTGATCGGCTCGGGCGTGACGGGCGTCGAGTTCGTGCACATGTTCTCCTCGTTCGGCGCAGCAGTGACCCTGGTCGTCAGCCGCCAACACGTGCTGCCGGGTAAGGACCCCGAGGTGGCGGGCGTGCTCGAGGACGACTTCATCGCACGCGGCGTCAAGCTGTTGAAGGGCGCACGTGCCGAGTCGATCGAGCGAGACGCCGACACCGATGGTGTGGTGGTCCGATGCGACGACGGTCGTGTCGTGCGTTCGTCGCACGCCGTGCTCGCCATCGGCTCCGTGCCGAACACCGACGAGCTCGGTCTGGAGGCGGCCGGCGTCGAGACAGATCAGTGGGGGTACATCCCCGTCAACCATCACTGTGTGACGAACCAGGCGCACATCTACGCCGCGGGTGACGTCTCCGGCAAGCTGCCACTCGCGTCGGTCGCGTCGATGCAGGGCCGCAAGGTCGCCGAGCACGTCATGGGCCTGCACACGGTCGAGCACCGTCACCTCGACTACGACAAGGCGGCGTCCGCCATCTTCACCGAACCCGAGATCGCCGACGTCGGGCTCGCCGAGGCCGAGGCCTTCTCGAGCGGGCGCAAGATCCGGGTCACGAAGGTGCCGTTCGCGACGACCGCCAAGGCGCACATCAACAACGACCCACGAGGCTTCGTCAAGATCATCTCCGATCCGGCGACCGGTGTCGTGCTCGGGGGGTCGATCGTCGGACGCCACGCTGCCGAACTGATCAGTGTGATCGCGCTCGCCGTCACCGCGAACCTGAAGGTGAGCGACATCTACGAGTCGCTGCTGGTGCACCCGGCGCTCAGCGAGGCGCTGGCCGAAGCGGCCGAGTGACGAGGGGCCCGGGTCGCTCGATCTCGAACTGGCGGCTGTTCAGGTCAGCTCGACGATGCCGTTGCGAGTCGCCACGGCTGCGGCTTCGAGTTTCGAATGAACGTGCAGCTTCGAGAGAATGCTCTGTACGTGGCTCCGCACCGTGTTGTGCGACACGTGCAAGCGTGCTGCGATCGCCGGATTCGACAGTCCTTCGCACACGAGCGTCAGGACCTCGCGCTCGCGCGTGCTGAGGTCGTCGCCACGGCGATCGCCGGAGCGACCTCGGATCTGACGCAGCACGCCGCTGAGCAGCGTCGGCGAGATCAACGCCTCGCCCTCCGCCGCCGCCCGGATCGCTGCGACGAGCTCGTCGACCGATTGGTCCTTGGTGATGAAGCCGGAGCAACCGGCCTCGACGGCGCGGACCACGAGTCGTTCGTCGACCAGGCTGGTGACGATCACGATCCGTAGCTCCGGTCGGCGAGCATGCAGACGGGCTGCGAGTTCGATCCCGTTGCAGTCGGGGAGGCCGTAGTCGATCAGTGCGACATCCGGTTGGTGGCTCGCGATCACCCGCTCACCATCCGCAGCGGTAGCAGCGATCGCATCGACGACGATGCCGTCGACCGCACCGAGTGATGCAGCGACGCCCTCGGCGAACAACACGTGGTCGTCGACGAGGACGACAGTCGTGGTCTCGTGAGCGTCGATTCGTCAATATTCGCGCAGTTCGCGCGCAGATGCAGAAGACGCCGACCGATCAGTCGATGACGACGACCACGTCGCCGCCGCCCACGGTGTCGCCCGGCGAGACCTTGATCTCGGCGATCGTGCCGTCCTTGTCGGCGTTGATCTGGTTCTCCATCTTCATCGCCTCGAGGACCACGACGCCCTGGCCGGCGGTGACGGCTTGACCGACCTCGACGAGGACCTTCACGATCGTGCCCTGCATCGGCACCGCGACTTGGCCCGACCCGGCCGTCGCGCCACCGCCGGCACCGCCGGAGCGCTTCTTCTTGGCCTTGGCGGGCGCCGCCGCGACACCGACGGTCTCGGGCACCCACATCTTGACCGCGAAGCGCTTGCCGTTGACCTCGACGGTGGTCGCTCGCTCGACCAGCGGTTCGGCATCCTCGTCCGCCGGCGGAGCGACGGGGCCGGCACCGACACCCGACAGATCGAGCACCTGCTCGACCCACTTGGTCGAGTGTTCGACCGCCACGAAGTCGTCGTGGCGCAGGATCGCGAGATCGGCGGGGATGGTCGTGGCGACGCCTTCGACCACGAGTTCGTCGAGGGCTCGGATCGTCCGTCGGATCGCGACGTCGCGGTTCTTGCCCCACACGATCAGCTTGCCGACGAGGTTGTCGTAGAACTGGCTGATCTCGTCACCCGACTCGTACCCCGAGTCGAAGCGCACGCCGAACCCGTCGGGGGCGACGAGCTTGGTGATCGGGCCCGGCGACGGGAGGAACTTGCCACCGGCCGGGTCTTCCGCGTTGATGCGGATCTCGATCGCATGGCCGTCCTGACGGGCGCGCACTTGTTCTTGGGTCATCGGCAGCGGCTCGCCGGCCGCCACGCGGATCTGCCACTCGACGAGGTCGATGCCCGTGATCACCTCGGTGACCGGGTGTTCGACCTGGAGGCGGGTGTTCATCTCGAGGAAGAAGAACTCGCCGTCCTGATAGATGAACTCGACCGTGCCGGCGTTGTAGTAGCCGACGGCCTTGGCCGCCTTCACGGCGGCTTCGCCCATCGCTTCCTCGACGCCGTCGGGCAGGCCCGGTGCGGGTGCTTCCTCGATCAGCTTCTGGTGGCGACGCTGGGCCGAGCAGTCGCGGGTCGAGACCCACACACAATCGCCCTGCTGGTCGCCCACGATCTGGACTTCGACGTGGCGGGGCCACGTGAGGTAGCGCTCGACGTACACCTCGTCACGGCCGAAGAACGACTTCGCCTCACGCTGCGCCGACGCCATCGCGTCGTCGACCTCGGCCGCCGACTGGACGACCTTCATGCCGCGTCCGCCACCGCCGAACGCAGCCTTGATGCAGACCGGCCATCCGTTCGAGTTGCCGAAGTCGCGGATCTCGTCGGGGCCCTGGGCGAACTCGGTCGTGCCGGGCACGATCGGGGCGCCGCCGCGTTCGGCGGCGAGCCGCGACGACACCTTGTCGCCCATCTCGTCGATCGCCTCCGGGGGCGGGCCGATCCAGGTCACCCCGAGGTCGATGATCGCCCGGGCGAAGTCGGCGTTCTCGGAGAAGAACCCGTAGCCGGGGTGCACCGCGTCGGCCCCGCTCTGGCGGATCGCGTCGAGAATCGCCTCGGTGTTGAGATAGCTCTCGGCGGCCGACTGGCCGCCGAGCGCATATGCCTCGTCGGCGAGTCGGACGTGCAGCGCATTGCGGTCGAGCTCGGAGTACACCGCCACGGTGGCGATGCCCATCTCCCGGGCGGCACGGATGACACGGACGGCGATCTCGCCGCGGTTGGCGATCAGGATCTTCTGCAGCACGGGTGCCAATGTAGGTGGTGTGAGCACCTCGGACCATTTTCGGAGCGACCGTTGGCACATTCGCTACGTCGCCGAGACGGGCAGCACCAACACCGATCTGCTCGCCGAGGCCGAAACGGTCCCGGACCGAACCGTGTTGCGGACCGGCCATCAGACGGCGGGCCGTGGGCGGCTCGATCGCCGGTGGGACGCCCCGCCGGGCGCGAATCTCTTGGTGTCGATCATGTTCCGAGACGTCCCCGACGCCGGCGAGGCGGTGCGTCGTGTCGGGCTCGCCGTCGCCCACGCGGCGCGGGAGGTGGCAGGCGTCGACGCCCGGCTCAAGTGGCCGAACGACGTGATCGTCGACGGTGCCAAGCTCGCCGGCGTGCTGGCGCAGCGGGCCCCGAACGGTGCCGTCGTCGTCGGGACGGGCGTCAACCTCGGCTGGGCGCCCGACGG
>NZZV01000174.1 GCA_002698945.1 Acidimicrobiaceae bacterium | reverse complement strand
GAGCCACTCCTCGGAGTTGCACGCCGTGAAGCCGAGGCCCTCGGTGGCGCCGTAGTACTCGTGGATGATCGGCCCCCACCACTCGATCATCTGCTCCTTGACCTGCACCGGACACGGAGCGGCAGCGTGGACGGCGAACTCGAGCGACGACAGGTCGAAGCGGGTGCGCTCCTCCTCGGGCAGCTTCAGCATGCGCGAGAACATCGTCGGCACGAGCTGGGAATGCGTCACCTGATAGCGCTCGACGAGACCTACGTACTCGACCGGGTCGAAGCGCTCCATGATGATCACGGTGCCCCCGATGCGGATCGTCAGGTTCACCGCCGCCTGCGGGGCCGAGTGGTAGAGCGGGGCCGGCGACAGATAGATCATGTCCTCCCGGTAGTGCCAGAGGCCGGTGAGGAAGCCGAACAGTGGGGTGACCTCGGCCGGCGGTTGATCGGGGAGGGGCCGAGCGATTCCCTTCGGTCGTCCGGTGGTGCCCGACGAGTAGAGCATCGCCCCGCCGAGCCGTTCGTCGGCGATCGGTGCATCCGGAAACGACGCCGTCGCCTCGACGTAGTCGCGCACCCGATCGTCGCCCGAGCTACCCGGTTCGTCCACGACGAGGATGCGGGTCAGCTTCGGGCACTGCTGCGCGGCCGCGAGCGCTACCTCGCGTTTGGCCGACGACGTGATCAGCACCTGCGAGTCGGAGTTGTCGACGATGTACGCGACCTCCTCGGCGGTGAGGTACGAGTTGATGCAGGTGTAGTAGAGCCCGGATCGTTCACCGGCACCGCACGCCTCGAGGTAGCGGTCGTTGTTCTCCATGAAGATCGAGTAGTGGTCGCCGGGGCGGAGCCCGTGCTCGCGCAGCGCGTGCGCGAGGCGGTTGGATCGTGCCTCCAGTTCGGCGTGGCTCACCGCCTCGCCGGTCGACGCCATGATGAACGCCGCTCGATCCGGATGCTGCTCCACGTAGTGGCCTGCGTACACGACAACCCCCTTGTCGGTTCAGATGGTGAGAGTGGGGCCAGCATGGCACGCAGGCAGGACTCAACGCTGGTCCGGCATTCGGGGTCGCGCATGTCGATGGTGCGTCGATTCGGTGTCGATCGGGTCGCCCTGACTCGTCCGGGGGGGTGTGACCGATGACATACTCGCTGACATCCATTTGGGGATGTCGGTCCCGACCGACACAAGACATGGGGGAGAACATGATCCGAACTCGTAAGAGTCGCGCCGTGGCCGCATTGGTCGCCGGTGCTCTGGTCATCGCCGCGTGCGGTGGTGACGATGACGGTGGTGACGACGCCGAAACCGAAGAACCCGCCGACGACGGTGCCGAAGAACCCGCCGACGACGCGGCCGAAGAACCGGCCGACGACGGCGGCGACGAACCCGCCGAAGAACCAGCGGACGACGGGGCCGACGAACCCGCCGACGACGGTGCCGACGAACCGGCCGACGACGGCGAGGGTGACGACGCCGGCGACGACGACGCTGGTGACGACGACACCGACGACGGCGAGGGCGACATGGGCGAGGAGGCCATGACGCCCCAGCGCGGTGGTGTCGTGACGTACCTGCTCGAAGCCGAATCGGACACCTGGGACATCCCCGGTGCCAACTGCGCGGTCGCGTGCATCACCGTGATGCGTGCCGTGGCCGACCCGATGCTGATCGTCAACGCCGACAACGAGCTCGAGCCGTTCCTGGTCGAGTCGTTCGACGTGAACGAGGACTTCACCGAGTGGACGTTCACGATGCGCGACGGCGTCACGTTCCACGACGGCACCCCCGTCGACGGTGCGGCGATCCAACGCAACCTGATCGAGATGGCCAGCGGCACCCTGCAGGGCCAGGTCTTCTGGGATCTCGCCAACGGCAGCATCTTCAGTGACCCGCCGGGTAACCCGGCCGACTCGATCGAGCTCGTCGACGACATGACGGTCAAGGTCTCGTTCGGCGTGCCGGTCGCCACGTTCGGCTATGCGCTCGCCGAGCGCACCGGCTGGGTGATGGCCCCGAGCTACTGGGACAATCCCGAGCGTGCGGGCGCACTCGCCGTGTCGACCGGCCCGTTCGTCATGGTCGAGCAGGTTCGCGGTGAGGTCACGCGTCTCGAGGCGAACCCGAACTACTGGCGGACCGACGGCAACGGTGAACCGCTGCCGTATCTCGATGGCATCGACTTCCGTCCGGTGCCCGACGTCGACACCCGTCTGGCGACGATGCAGGCGGGCGACGCCGACATCAACCAGGACAGCTTCGGCGAGAACACGACGTTCTGGGAGGTCGACTGGGTGGAAGCGGCCGAGGGCAACGGCATCGCGCCGAAGGCCGAGGACCGCGAGGTCAACTACCTGATGTTCAACCACGACAAGCCGCCGTTCGACAACGCCGAGTTCCGTCGTGCCGTGGCGCACTGCACCGACCGCCAGGAAGTGATCGACTTCCGGGCGCCCGACAGCAACGTCCAGGACGGACCGTTCGCACCAGGATCGGCCGGCTACCTGGAGGATCCGGGCTTCCCGCAGTTCGATCCCGACGAGGGCAACCGCATCCTCGACGAGATCGGGCGTCTGCCCATCGTGTACGGCACCACCAACGTGCCGTCCAACCTGGTGACGGCCGAGCTGTTCCAGGAGCAGTGGTCGGAGAACTGTGGGCTCGAGGTCAGCATCGACCAGTTCGAGCAGTCGGAGCTGATCACCAAGGCGCTCACCAGCGACTTCGAGGTCTTCGCCTGGCGCAACCACGGTCAGGGCAACCCGGGTCTGGAGTACGTGTGGTGGCACAGCCGTCACGCCGACGGTCTGGCGCTGAACTTCGGACGCATCCGCGACGCCGATCTCGACGCCCTGCTGGAGGAGACGCGCCAGACGCTCGATCCGGCCGTGCTCGACGAGGTCGGCCAGCGGATCAACCAGCAGTTCGCCGCCGAGGTGCACAACCTGTGGCTGAACCCGACCGAGTGGCAGAACCCGTACCGTGCGGGCGTCCACAACGTCGGCCACATCACGCTGGAGTCCGGCAACGAGGTCCAGGGTCAGCTCGCCGGCCGGATCTGGGTCCACGAGGTCTGGATCGAGAACTGATCGGATGACCCGATGGCCCGGTGGGGCGCACGCGATGCGTCCCACCGGGCTCGGGTTCCGACGCGTCCTGTCCGTCCTGTCCGTCTTGTCCGTCTTGTCCGTTCCGACCTGCTGAAGGGTCCCGACGTTCCCGACCTCACCGGCGAAACACCATGATCCTCGTTGTCCTGATTCTCATCCTCGGCGCCTTGTTCGTCCTGCTCGGCGTCCGCAACAGCTGGCGGTACGCCCTGCAGCGCATCGGCGGCGCCGTCCTCGTGCTGATCCTCGTGACGTTCGGGACGACCGTGCTCATCCGACAGGTGCCGGGTGAACCGTGCGAGATCGCGCTCGGCACGGCCGCCACACCGGAGGCCGTCGCGGAGTGCGTCGACGACCAGGGCCTCGACGAAGGCGTGGTCGCCCAGTACCTGACCTGGTCGCAACAAGTCCTCATCGAGGGCGACCTCGGCTATGCGTTCTACAAGAACCAGGAGCCGCTGTCGGAAACGATCCAACAGCGCCTTCCCCGAACCGTGATTCTGTTCTTCTACAGCCAGCTCATCGCGCTGGCGATCGCGGTGCCGCTGGGCATCTGGGCCGCCTATCAGGCCGGCCGGCCGTCCAAAGGCATCCCCATCTGGATCCTGCCGATCATCGTCGGGGGGATCTACATCTACGGCGAGTTCATCACCGACTGGTTGTTCACCTCGGTCCTCACGCTCGCGTTCTTGTTACCGATTCTCATCTTCAACCTGTTCCGAGGCGGGCGAGGGGGTGACACGACCGTGAACTTCCTCGCCTTCGGCCTGTTGTCGTTACCCGTCTTCGTCCTCGGCGTCATCCTCCGGTATGCGTTCGCCGAGGAACGGAACTGGTTCAGCCTCGCCGGCTACGTCCCGATCACCGACAACGTGATCGAGCACCTCAAGTCGATCTGGGTTCCGGCCCTCGTGCTCGGACTCGCCGCGGCGCCGGTGTATCTCCGGCTGCTCCGCGCCGACATGATCCAGAACCTGCAGCAGGACTTCGTGTCCGTCGCCAAGGCGAAGGGCATGTCGAACACCCACATCCTGTTACGCCACGTCCTGCGCCCGTCCACGGTCACGTTGATGACGGTGCTCGGGTTGAACATCGCGCAGCTCGTCAACGGCGCACTCGTCGTCGAGTACATCTTCGACTTCGACGGCATGGGCAGCTATCTGATCGAAGCCATCTACCGACAGGAGTTCTTCGCGGTGCAGACGCTGGTCGCCCTCGTGGCCATCATCTTCGTCGTCACGAACATGGTCATCGACGTCTTCTACAGCGTCGTCGACCCACGAGTGCGGGCGGAGGCGGCATGAGCAACGTCGCCGACAACCTGGCGTACACCTCGAAGGCCGGCCCACCTGACACCGTCGATTCCAAGCGCGAGTGGAATCTGATCTTCTGGCTCTCGGTCGGGTGGCTCGTCATCCTGGTCGTGTTCATCCTGCTCGGGTCCGCCAACCCGCTCGTGCCGGAGATCGAACGCAACGCCGACCTCATCAACGCGCAGCCGGCGTTGACCAACTTCTGGAAGGACAGCTGCGACCCCGAGGTCGAGCGGTGCGGGCGCGATGCGTTCGTCGTCGGCGGGCTGTTCGGCAACGACGACCGCGGCCGCGACGTGCTCGCGATCACGGTCGACGGTGGCCGCATTTCGGCGTTCATCGCGCTCGTGGTGACGGCGATCGGCATCTTCGTCGGCGGCGCCCTCGGCCTGCTCGCCGGCTACCTCAAGGGGTGGATCGACGTCGTCGTCCAGATCATCATCAACGTCACGTTGTCGGTGCCGGCGCTGCTGCTCGTCATCTTCATCGTCGTCGTACGCGGGCGAAGTATCTGGAACGTGATCCTCGCGGTCAGCCTGCTCGCGATCCCGGCGCTCGCCCGCATCGTCCGGGCGAGCACTCTGCAGGTCGCCGACCGGGAGTTCGTGAAGGCGGCGGAGGTCCTCGGCGTGAAGAAGGGATCGATCCTTTTCCGTGAGGTGCTGCCCAACGTGATGCCGACCATGATCTCGTTCGCCTTCCTGACGACCGGCATCATCCTCGTCGCCGAGGGTGGGCTCGCCTTCCTCGGGCTGAGCGTCGAGTCGCCGAGTATCACCTGGGGTCGCATCATCTCCGACGGTCGCGCCGACTTCCGTGATTCGCCATGGGTCGTCCTCACGCCATCGATGATCCTGTTCTTCACCGTGTTGTCGCTGAACCTCGTCGGTGACCACCTGCTCAAGCGCTACGACGTCAGGGGGTCGGGCCTGTGACCGCCAACGATCAACCGCACCGCGACCGCCCGGACGACGGTCGGCCGGACCTGCCGAACGGCATGATGCTCGAGGTCGACGATCTGACGGTCGACTTCGACACGCCGTCGGGCAACCTCCGCGCCGTCGACGGGGTGACGTTGCGACTCGCCGAACGCGAAACGCTCGCGATCGTCGGCGAGTCCGGCTCGGGCAAGTCGGTCCTGTCGCGGACCCTGATCAACCTGTTGGCCGGCAACGGTCGTCGGTCGGGGTCGATCCGCATCGGTGGCCGCGACATCGACCAGCTGTCGAAAGCCGAGCGGAAGCACTTCTTCGGCGTCGAGGTGGCCATGATCTTCCAGGATCCGATGACCTCACTGAACCCCGTGAAGCGCATCGGCGTCCAGATCACCGAGGCGATGCGGTACCACCTCGACCTGTCTGCGTCGGCCGCCGACAAGCGGGCGCTGAGACTGCTCGAGTTGGTGCACATCCCGTCACCGGCCGAGCGCATGAAGCAGTACCCGCACGAGTTGTCGGGCGGCATGCGCCAACGTGTGGTGATCGCCATGGCGTTGGCGTGCGAGCCGCGCCTGCTGATCGCCGACGAGCCGACGACGGCGCTCGACGTGACGGTCCAGAAGACGATCCTCGACCTGCTCGACGAACTCCGTCAGGAACGCCGGATGTCGATGATCCTCGTCACCCACGACCTCGGCGTCGCCGAGGGGCGCGCCGACCGCATCGCCGTGATGTACGCCGGGCGGATCCGGGAGATCACCACGACCGATCGGCTGTTCGCCGACATGCGGCATCCCTACACCGAGGCGCTGCTCAACTCGATCCCGCGGCCCGACCTGCCGAGCCACACCCGGCTGCACCCGATCCCGGGCAGGCCGCCGAACCTGCTCGACCCGCCGAAGGGCTGCGCCTTCGCGCCTCGGTGCCGCTACGCACAACCCGACTGTCTCGAGTCCGAACCGCCGCTCGACGGACCGCACGGGCACGACTGGGCGTGCTTCCACCCCGTCGGGACACCGGAAGGCGCCGCCGCACTCGCGGCCAACGAGGAAGCGGGCGTGACGGCGGCAGGGCTGTCGATGAGCGAGAGCGAGGAGGAGTTCGTCTGATGGCCGGTACCGGTACCGCTCACCTACGCGACGGCGATCCGAACGTGCTGGTGCGCGTCGAAGACATGGTCGTCGAATTTTCGATCAGCAGCGGCACGGTGCACGCCGTGTCGGGTGTCAGCTTCGACATCGTCGCCGGGGAGACCCTCGGCATCGTCGGTGAGTCGGGCTGCGGCAAGTCGACCACCGCCCGCGCCGTGATCCAGATGCCGAGGCCGACCAGCGGCTCGGTCACCTTCAACGGCACCGATCTCACCCAGCTCGGCAACGAGGAGTTGCGCAAGGTCCGCCCCGACCTCCAGATGATCTTCCAGGACCCGATCAGCTCGCTGAACCCGCGTCGAACGGTCAGCGACATCATCGGCGAGGGCCTGCGGGTGTGGGGGGCCCGTGGCCAATGGACATCCGATCGGCTCGACGAGCTGATGGAGGCCGTCGGCATCGATCCACGATTCGGCGAGCGCAAGCCGCACCAGTTCTCCGGTGGCCAATGCCAGCGGATCTCGATCGCTCGGGCGCTCGTGCTCGATCCCAAGGTGATCATCTGCGACGAGCCGGTCTCGGCGCTCGACGTGTCGGTCCAGGCCCAGATCCTCAACCTGCTGGAGGACATGAAGCAGCGCTACGGCGTCAGCCTCGT
Organism: Acidimicrobiaceae bacterium; assembly: GCA_002698945.1. Classification (GTDB taxonomy): domain Bacteria; phylum Actinomycetota; class Acidimicrobiia; order Acidimicrobiales; family Ilumatobacteraceae; genus Ilumatobacter. The sequence continues at coordinate 1,681 of NZZV01000174.1, read as the reverse complement.
CTTCATCAGCCACGACCTGTCGGTCATCAAGAACATCTCCGACCGGGTCATGGTGATGTACATGGGCAAGGTGTGCGAGGTGGCGGGCGCGGACGACCTGTTCGCGCGTCCGGCGCATCACTACACGCGGGCGCTGATGGCGTCGATCCCGGGCAGCAAGGCGGTCGTCGAAGCGTCGATGATCGAGGGCGAGCTGCCGTCGGCGATCAATCCCCCGACTGGCTGCCGCTTCAACACGCGTTGCCCCGCGGCGACCGACATCTGCCGGTCCGAGGAGCCGACCATCGAAGCGGTGGGTGGCGATCACTACGTCGCCTGTCATCACCCGGCGACCGAGACCCCCGTCACGGTCGAGTCCTGACACCGTCACCTTCGGGTCGCGTGCCTGGCGGCAACGCCTCGTTCCTCGGCGTCACCTCCGACACCTGACCCGACGGGCTCCTCGCGTACGGTCGCAGGTGATGTCGTACGACGAGTTCGCCTACTTCCACGAGAACGCCGAGGAATGGGGTCTGCCGTTCGACGCTCCGCCGACGGTCGGACGGGTCGAGACGGCGACCGTCGACGGCCGTACGATCAGCTCGCTGCGTTGGGGCGGGGCTGCCGCCCGGATCGTGCTGATCCACGGGGGAGCTCAGAACGCACACACGTGGGACACCGTCGCGATGGCACTCGGCGAGCCGCTCCTCGCTCCCGATCTGCCCGGCCACGGTCACTCCGACAGTCCGGCACCCGGTGTCGGCACCGCCCCGTCGGCGAACGCGGCCGATCTCGCAGCCGTCCTCGACGCCCACGCCGCCGACGCCGAGGTCGTCGTCGGCATGTCGCTCGGCGGACTGACCGCGATCGCGCTCGCCGAACAGCGACCCGATCTGGTTCGCCGACTCGTGCTCGTCGACATCACGCCGGGGGTGACCGGCGAGAAGGCGAAGGCCATCCACGACTTCGTCCGGGGGCCGGCGACGTTCCCCAGTTTCGACGAACTTCTGCAGCGGACGATGGAGTTCAACCCGACGCGCAGCGAGTCGTCGTTGCGACGGGGGATCCTGCACAACGCGAAGCAACTCGACGACGGCAGTTGGGTCTGGCGGCACCGTCGCGACGACTCGGCGATCATGGCCGATCCCGCCGACGACATCGACGGCGAACGCCGACGGGCCGCGACCGAGGCGCTCTGGCAGGTCCTCGCGGCTTACGACGGCCCCGTCACGCTGGTGCGCGGGATGCGCGAGCAGTCCGTCGTCGCGGACGATGACGTCGAGCAACTGCGGCAGCACCGTCCCGACGCCGTCGTCGTCGAGGTCGATGCCGGCCACAGCGTGCAAGGCGACCAACCACTCGAACTCGCCGAGATCATCCGAGGCGAACTGGAGACAGGACGATGACCGCCGACTATGCAAACTTGCACCCCAGCTTCCGGTACGACGAGCCCCGACCGGGTGTGCTGCGGATCACGTTCGACGCCCCGGGACTCAACTCGGTGGGCCCCGAGGCGCACCGCGACATCGCGGAGGTGTGGACCACGGTCGACCGCGACCCCGACGTGCAGGTCGTCATCCTGCAGGGTGCCGGCAAGGGGTTCTCGTCCGGTGGTTCGTTCGACCTGATCGACGGGATGATCGACGACTACGAACGACGCACCCAGGTGATGCGCGAGGCGCGCGACCTCGTCTGGAACGTC